>NZ_JBHDJA010000019.1:0-87086 GCF_041877125.1 Arthrobacter sp. E44 | reverse complement strand
GAGGCCGAGCGTGTTGCCGCTTTCGCCGACTGGCTCCATCATTACAATCATCATCGAGGCCACGTCTCACTCAACGGTCAGCCACCGGCCAGCCGCGTCACCAACCTCTCAGGTCAATACAACTAGGCGCCGGGCCGGGCTGCATGGCAACCTTGATCCGTGAGTAATGTAGAAAACCTGGTGGGCGAGTGGTTGCCACTGCCCGACGTCGCCCGTTTATTGGATGTTTCCATCACTAAGGTCCATAGCCTCATTGATGAGCGTGCCCTGGTGGCACTACGGGTGGGGGAACGGAAGATCCGGTCTGTTCCCGCCGAATTCATCCAGGATGGCCAGGTAGTGGACAGCCTTAAGGGCACCATTGTGGTGCTGGCCGACGCCGGCTACTCGGATGAGGACCTTATTGTCTGGCTGTTTACGGCCGACGAGTCATTGCGGGGCCGCCCCATTGACGCGCTGCGGGAAGGCCGCAAGACCGAAATCAGGCGCAGGGCCCAGACCCTGGCCTGGTAAACCGCAGCTTCAGGAGGCTCGGCTGACAGCAGCTTCAGCCAGCTTCCGAAGCGCAATTTTGGGCAACTCCTCCAACGGAAGCCCATCAAGTGCCTCGAATGCTGCAGCGCCGAACTCACTAATAAGGACTTCGGTGGCCTGCAACGCTCTGGAATCCTCGATGATGCGCCGGATTTCCAGGATGTCAGCGTCCGACAGGTCGGGGCTGCCCAGGCTCGCATCAATGAATGCGGACTCTTCCGGGGTCGCCTGATCCAGTGCGAGGGCCACCAGGACAGTACGTTTTCCTTCGCGCAAATCATCGCCGGCCGGCTTGCCGGTGGTGAGCGGATCCCCAAACACGCCAAGGACGTCATCGCGGAGTTGGAAGGCCTCGCCGAGCGGAAGTGCGAAAGCCGAATAGCCGCGGAGCAGTTCATTCGACGCTCCGGCCAGGGCTCCGCCCAGGGCCAGTGGGTGCTCGGTGGAGTATTTGGCGCTCTTGAACCGGATGATGGACTGCGCCCTGCCGACCGCTCCCGCCCGGTCCCGGACAGGTCCCGCCACTTCCTCCAGGATGTCCAGGTACTGGCCGGCCATGACCTCTGCTCGCATCAGGTTGAAAATCAGCCTCGCCCTGCTTCCGGAGGCGGCCCGTTCACCGATGTCGGTAAACGCCTCCTCGCTGAAGGACAGGCAAAGATCGCCCGCAAGGATGGCGGCCGCCTGGCCGAACCGTTCGCTGTCCAGTGCCCAGCCCTGGGACGTGTGCAACTCGCTGAAGCGCCGGTGGACGCTGGGACCGCCGCGGCGGGTGTCCGAGCGGTCGATGATGTCGTCATGGATCAGTGCGGCGGCCTGGAACAGCTCAAGCGCAGCGCCGGCTGTGACAACCTGGCTGGCCCCGGCCTCGCCCCCTGCGCCGCGCCAGCCCCAGTAGCACATCAGGGCGCGGAGGCGCTTGCCGCCGGTGACGAGGTTGGAGATGGAACCCATGATTGGTTCGATGTCCGGGGAGATGCCGGACATTACTGACTGCCGCGCGGTCAGGAATCCCGTGAGCTCGCCTGCCACGCCTGCCACGAAGTCGGCTTGTTCATTCCGTAGCTGCTCCGCTGCCGTCACTTGGCTGACTCAGCTGCCACGTTGGCGCCGATGGTGAACGTGGAAACGCCCGCGGCTTCGACCACCGAGAGGTTGACGGTCTCGTTGTCACCGCGGACGAAATCCTTGGAAGCCACCCCGCCCACCTTGTCGCCGGGAACGGCCTTGAAACCCTGGCCTTCCAAGGCCTTCGTATAGAAGTCAAGGACCGAAGCGGTAGGGGCCGTGACCGTCCCGACCAGGGCAGCGGTGGAGGGTGTGGAGGCCTTGTCGAAGCTGCTGGACACGACTGTTGCCCCGGTCATCAAGGGGAGGAGTTGCTGCGGAAAGCCGGCCACCACCGCGCCGACAGTCGCGGAAGTATTGGGCGACGCCGACGGGCTGGGGGAAGCCGTGAGGGTGGACTGGGTGGCAGCAGGGGGTGCGGACTGGGAAGGCTCTGCCTGTCCGGAGGGGGTCTGGCTGCAGGCGGCCAGGGCCAGCACCGCCGCAGCGGCAAGCGCGGCCAAGCCTGCTGGCTTGAAGTTTCCAATAGCCGTCACAGAGACTTTCCTCCTGGTGTTGTTGGCAAAATCAGCCTCCAGTTTAGCCAGCCTCCGCTGCGCTCCCGACAAACAGCAGAGTCCCATAAGCCGATAGGATTGCAGCCGTGGGGCCCGCAGGTACGAACCGACCATCGGCCGCGCGCCCCCAGGGGCGCCGGCGCACATGCATCATGCACGTGGACATGGATGCTTTCTTTGTTTCCGTGGAGCTCCGGACGCGCCCCGAACTTCGCGGCAAGCCCGTGATCGTGGGCTTCCCGGGAGAGCGGTCAGTTGTCCTCTCCGGCTCGTACGAAGCCCGCGCCTTCGGCGTCAAGTCCGCGATGCCCATGGCCGTGGCCATGCGCATGTGTCCGCAGGCGGTGGTCATTGAACCGCGGCACAAGCTCTACTACGAGGTGTCGGGGCAGCTGATGGGGATCTTTGAGTCCATCACCGGGCTCGTGGAGCCCCTCAGTGTGGATGAGGCGTTCCTGGACGTCACCGGCGCGCTCCGCCGGCTGGGGCCGCCGAGGGGAATAGGTGAGCTGATCCGCCGCCGGGTCGCAGCCGAACTGGGCATCACCGCCTCCGTGGGAATCGCCGAGACCAAGTTTGTAGCGAAAATTGCCTCCACCCGGTGCAAGCCGGACGGGCTGCTGCTCATCGGGCCGGATGAAACCGTGCCGTATCTGCACAGCCTTCCCGTAGGTGCCCTGTGGGGTGTAGGGGCGAAAACCGGGGAGGTCCTGGCAAAAATGGGAATCAGGACGGTGGCGGACGTTGCCGCAACCCCGGTCTCCTCCCTTAAGAAGGTCCTGGGGGCCACGGGGGAGCATGTGCACCAGCTTGCCTGGGGCATCGATCCCCGCCCGGTTACCCCGGTGCGGCTGGAAAAGAGCATTGGAGCCGAAGAAACCTTCGCCACGGATACCGACGACGACGCGCTCCTCCGCCGGGAACTCCTGCGGCTCTCGCACCGGACGGCAGGGCGGTTGCGGGGCTCCGGAATGGTGGCCAGGACCGTGGCGCTGAAGTTGCGCTTCGCGGATTTTTCCACCGTAACCCGCAGCAGGACGGTGCAGACTCCGGTGGACAGCGCCCAGCTGATCTACGCAGTGGCACTGCAGCTCCTGGAGTCGCTCGGAACCAGGGCGATGGCCGTAAGGCTCGTGGGCGTCCGGGCAGAGCAGCTCGAGGAGGCGGCGCGTACCTCGCTCCAGCTCAGCATCGACCGCCGGGACGAGAACTGGAGGGCGGCCGAGCAGGCCCTTGACGAGGTGACCCGCAGGTTCGGCAGCAAGTCCGTGCTGCCGGCACGTTTAATGGAGCCGGAAAACCGGGCCGGGGACGGCACGCAACGGCCTGCTTGAGGGATTTGCCGAAGTCATTGCCGTCTTTCAGATCAGGCGTCAACAATCTATCCTTAGAGATACATAGTTTTCGAGTGAATGGACTTACTGCCGGACCCTCTTGGACATGCTCCCGCTCCCGCGACCGCATGCTGAATTCCCGTTTTGCCACGACTGGGAAAACGGGAACTTTCCAGCAATGGCAGGCGTTCCAACGGAGTAGAAGTAGTGGCTGGGATCAGCCCGGACGTTGGCCTACAAAAGGAGGTCGTGATGCCGCTGTCGGAGCACGAACAGAAGCTGCTTGAGCAGCTTGAGAAGCAGCTTCACGAGGACGACCCGAAGTTCGCGAACTCATTGGGTTCGGACCCCGGGCGTTCATGGTCCACGAGGCATGTTGTTATTGGGGTCCTCTGCGCACTGGCCGGCGTGTTCCTGTTGCTGCTCGGTGTCACACTCCAGAACATCTTCGTCGGGGTCCTGGGCTTCGTCGTCATGGGCGGTGGGGTGTACTTCGCCACCATGCGAAGTTCCCGTGGAGGTGCAGCCGCCAAGGGTGGCGGGGCAAAGCCAGGCAAGCAACGGAGTTCATTCATGAGCAGCCTGGAAGAACGCTGGGACGAGCGCCGCAGGGGGGAGCCCTAAACCCCTTGGAGACCCGGATGCCGAATCCCTCCAATTTGCTCCCCTGACCACAGGG
Source organism: Arthrobacter sp. E44 (assembly GCF_041877125.1). NCBI lineage: Bacteria > Bacillati > Actinomycetota > Actinomycetes > Micrococcales > Micrococcaceae > Arthrobacter > Arthrobacter sp. E44. The sequence goes on along the minus strand of NZ_JBHDJA010000019.1, from coordinate 82,914 downwards.
GATCGCCCGTGAAGACCCGCTACGGCGGGTCTTTTCGCGTTTAAGAAACGCGGTCCAGGGCATTCCGCCTGTCAGTGCCCGCTTGAGGGAATTCACCGGGACCCGCCAAGACAAAAGCCCTCCACTTTCCACCACCGCCCAAAATTCCCGCTATTTCGGGCCTTCCTTCCCACAATTAGAGCGCCGCAGCCCCCGTTTCGCGTTGACTGTGGTGGAAAGTGGAGTAATGTGGAGGACATAAGAGGGTGGTTGCAACATAGGGGATGTGCAGTTCCTGACAGCGGACAGGCGGTGGGCCAGTGTTTCTGGGCACTCACTCGCCACGTCTGGATGAAAAGGGGCGGATCATTCTCCCGGCCAAGTTCCGCGAGGAGCTTGCCAGCGGCTTGGTGCTCACAAGGGGCCAGGAACGTTGCATCTACGTCTTCAGTGAGAAGGAATTTGCACGGGTCCATGAGCAAATGCGGGAGGCGCCAATCTCCTCCAAGCAGGCACGTGACTACATCCGCGTATTTCTCTCTGGAGCCTCTGACGAGGTACCTGACAAGCAGGGGCGCGTGACCATTCCACCGGCGCTCCGGGAGTACGCAGGACTCGGAAGGGAACTTGCCGTCATCGGCGCCGGTACCCGCGCCGAGATCTGGGACGCCCAGGCTTGGAATGAATACCTCGCGGAGAAGGAGACAGCCTTTTCCGAAACTGACGATCCCATTCCGGGCATTCTCTGAATCCGGAGCGGGGCAGCAGGCGGCTTCTTGGATGAGATCTCCAGCCGGCCCATCGGCTGCCAACCTGGCTCACCTTCCCCGGAGCCAGGCGGGCGGAACGGTAGGTGCGGATGGGGATCTGGTCCCAGAAGCATCAGGTGACAACGACGGCGGGAAAGGACCAGGCATGACCGATCAACCCAAGCCCACGTCCGAACGCCATGTGCCGGTCCTCCGCGACCGGTGCATCAATTTGTTGGCACCGGGCTTCGAAGCGGCGAGGCTCCGCGGGGAAACCCCCATCGCCGTGGACGCAACCCTGGGGATGGGCGGCCACTCCGAGGCCATGCTCCAGAGGTTCCCCGACCTCCACCTCATCGGCATTGACCGTGACGAGGAAGCACTGGCCCTCGCGGGGGAGCGGCTGGCTCCCTTCGCTGCCAGGACCGACCTGGTCCACGCGGTCTACGACGAAATCCAGGACGTGCTGGCAGACCTCGGCGTGGCCGAAGTGCACGGCATCCTGATGGACCTTGGTGTCTCTTCACTGCAGCTGGACGAGCGGGAGCGCGGCTTCGCCTACTCGTTCGATGCCCCGCTGGACATGCGGATGGACACCAGCCGCGGCCAAACGGCAGCGGATGTGGTCAATACCTACAGCGAAGCAGACTTGGTCCGGATCATCCGCAAATGGGGCGAGGAAAAGTTCGCCGGCCGGATCGCCAACCGGATCGTTGCAGCACGTGCGGTGAAGGAGTTCACCACCACCGGCGAACTCGTCGAGCAGATCCGTTCCGTGGTGCCTGCCTCCGCCGCGAAGTCCGGCGGACACCCTGCCAAGCGGACCTTCCAGGCCCTGCGGATCGAGGTCAACGAGGAACTTGATGCTTTGGAACGGGCTGTGCCCGCCGCCGTCGACTCCCTGGCTCTCGGCGGCCGCATCGTGATCATGTCCTACCACTCCCTCGAGGACAAGATCGTCAAAGGCGTCCTCCAGGCCCGCTCGAAGTCTTCTGCTCCCCTCGGCTTCCCCGTGGAGCTGGAAGAGCACAAGCCTGAACTCAAGACCCTGACCAAAGGCACTGAGGTGCCCACCGCCGTCGAAATTGCTAAAAACCCGCGCGCTGCCTCCGCCAGGCTTCGCGCGGCAGAACGAATCAGAGCCAGGAGAGCTGCATGAGCACCGCCGCCGTCAAGAACTTTCCCATCGTTTCCGGCAGTTCGGCGGCCGATGCCAGGCCTGCGGGTGAACCGGGCGTAGGCCGGAAGGGGCGTACGCCGCTTTCCGTCGTCCGCACCGCGCCCCGGAAGCGCCGGGCCCCCTTTGTCGTGCTCTGCTTTGCCATGCTCGCCGTCGCCCTGGTTGCGGTACTGGTCCTGAACATCTCGGTTTCCACCGCGCAGTACCAGTTGGTGGAGTTGCGCGCCAAGCAGAGCTCATTGACCAAGACCAACCAGGACCTGACCCAGCAGGTACAGAACTTCGAGGCCCCGCAGAACCTGGCGGCCAAAGCCACTGAGCTTGGCATGGTGGCGTCCACGGTGAAAGGCCAGATCGATCTGTCCACCCTGTCAGTCACAGGAAAAGCCACCCCGGCAGTGAAGGGTGCAGCGGGTGGAGCGGTCATCCCGGCACCGGCCGTAGCCGGGCAGCTCATTGTCCCGCCGGCTCCCAAGGGTGCAGCAGCGGATAAGGCCACGACGGCGGACGCCGGGAAGGCTTCTCCCGCTCCCGCCGCCGGCCCGGCCCCCGCCGCGAACCCGGCACAGGCCACTGTTCCCCAGCGCCCCGCTGCTGCCCAGGCGGCTGCAGCGGCTCCGGCACCCGCGCTTCACGGCGGCTCCGTTCCGGCGCCCCAGCAGAAGGTCCCCGGGCAGTAGGCCAAAAGGCAGGACAGGCAGCAGCGTCGAGCAGCAAGGAATATCACGGTGGCGGAGAAGACCGGCAAGGCAGGACAAAGCAAGGCACCCAACGCCACGAAACGCTTACGCCTGGGACTGGGCGTCATGCTCACGCTCCTGCTGGTGGTGGGCGGGAAGCTCTTCCTGGTCCAGGGGCTCGACGTCGGGGGCATGGCCGAAGCGGCGTTGAACAGCCGGATGACCTCCGCCATCCTGCCGGCAGAGCGCGGCAGCATCCTTGATTCCCGCGGCACCGTACTGGCCAACAGCGTGATCCGCTACAACATCGTGGTGGACCAGCGGGTCAACACCAAGACGGAGTCCTACAAGCGGCTGGACCAGGCCGACGGCCACGAAAAACTGGTGGACGTCAGCCGCGACCAGGCGATTTCCGAGCTTGCCGCCGCCCTCGGCATGGACACCAACGCCGTCCGGGACGCGGTCACCGGCCAGCAGCCGTATCACATCGTGGCCAAGGACGTGAAGCCCGACGTCGAGGACCGCATCTCTAAACTCCAGGTGCCCGGCATCGTTGCCGAGGGCGTCAGCAAGCGCGTCTACCCGAACGGCGCTGTGGCCGGGGGAGTGGTGGGTTTCCTCCAGGACGGCACTACCGGGCTGGCCGGGATCGAGCAGACCCAGGACGACCAACTCAAGGGCAAGGACGGCAAGCGCCTGTTCGAGATCGGCGCCGATGGATTGCGCATCCCGGTGGGCCTGGACGAGCTGACTCCGCCGCAGAACGGCAAGGACGTCAAGCTCACGCTGAACTCCGATCTTCAGTACTTTGCGCAGCAGGCCGTTCAAAGCCAGGCGGACAAGCTCAGCGCCGAGTGGGGCGTCATCATCGTGATGGATGCCAAAACTGGAAACCTCCTGGCCCTGGCCGACACGAACTCCCCGGACCCCAACAACCCGGGACTGGTGGCAGCCAAGGACCGCGGCGTCCGCTCCGTGACCGCAGCCTATGAGCCCGGTTCCGTGGAGAAGATGATGACGGCAGCAGCTGTGATCGACGAGGGACTTGCGAAACCGCTCGACACCTTCACCATCCCGCCCACCTACACGGTTGACGGCCAGACGTTCAGCGACGCTTTCACCCACGGAACCGAGGAACGGACGCTGGCGGGCATCATCGGGTACTCCATGAACACCGGAACCGTCATGGCCGGCCAGCGGCTTAGCAAGGAACAGCGCTATGACTGGCTGAAGAAGTTCGGCATCGGCGAGGCGCCGGATATCGGCCTGCCGGCCACCGCCGCCGGCATCCTCACGCCACCGGACCAGTGGGATGGACGCCAGCAGTACACCGTATTGTTCGGGCAGGGAGTTTCCCAGTCCACGCTCCAGACGGTCCGTGCCTACCAGAGCATCGCCAACAACGGCGTCATGCTGCAGCCACGGCTGATCGATTCCTACATCTCGCCTGACGGCACGGAGGAGAAGGTGCCGGCCCAGCCGTCACGGCAGGTTGTCTCCGACAGCACGGCCCAGCAGGTCCAGGACATCCTGGAAAGCGCCGTCACCGAGGGCGAAATCAAGGACGCCGGAATCGACGGCTACCGGGTGGGAGCCAAGACCGGCACGTCGGAGTCACCGTGCGACGACGGCAAGTCGGGCTACTGCGGCTACACGGCCTCCATCGTGGGAATGGCGCCGATGGATGATCCGCGGTTTATTGTGGAGGTGGTGCTCCAGCGGCCGAAGGGCAGCATCTACGGCATCACCAACGGGCCGGTGTTCCGGTCCGTCATGAGCCAGGCGCTGCGGACCTACAACGTCCAGCCTTCAACCGGTACGCCGGCCAGGATGCCCCAGTACGCCAAATAGCGGCCGCGCGGGGCCGGAAGTACCAGCAGCATCCAGCGCATCAAAGTGCCCGGGGCGAACCATGCCGGGCACGCACTAGCACCATCGGAGATCCCCTTGTCAGAGTTCACCACGCCCGGCAGCGACGCTGCACGAGACGAAGCCCGGGATGAAAGTCCAGGCCGCTTCCGGCCCGCAGCCGTAGCTGCCGTCCCGCTGGCCGCCGTCGGGAAGTCCCTTGGCGTAACTGTGCCCGAACCCGCCGCTGACGTGGAGATCACGGGGATATCGCTGAACTCGCGCACCGTTGAGCCCGGCGACCTGTACGTGGCGCTGCCCGGAGCCAGCAGGCACGGCGCCGACTTCGCCTCCGACGCCATCGGTGCTGGGGCAGTGGCCGTGCTGACAGACGACGCCGGTGCGCGGCTGCTCGCCCTGTCCGCGGACACGCCCGTCCCGGTGCTCGTCGTCGGGAATCCCCGCAACGAGGTGGGACCGCTCTCCGCGATGATCTACCGCAGCCAGCCCGCTGACGGCCGGCCACTGCGGCTGTTCGGTGTGACAGGAACCAACGGGAAGACCACTACCACCTACTTCATCACCTCCCTGCTGCGTGCGCTCCGGCAGAAGACCGGCCTGATCGGAACCATCGAAATCCTGGCCGGCGGGGAACCGATCCCCAGCCTCCTGACCACGCCCGAATCGCCTGAGGTCCACGGGCTGCTGGCGCTCATGCGCGAACGCGGGCTCGACGCTGCCGCCATGGAAGTGTCCTCCCACGCCATCTCCTACCAGCGCGTGGACGGCCTGCTCTTTGACGTCGCGGGTTTCACCAACCTCACCCAGGACCACTTGGACCTGCACAACACCATGGAGGAGTACTTTGCCACCAAGGCGGAACTCTTCACGCCCGGGCGCACCCGCCGGGCGGTAGTGACGGTCGACGACGAGTGGGGACGCCGGCTGGCCGGCAGCACCCAGGTGCCGGTCACCACGCTCAGCACGGGCGGCAGCACCCAGGCGGATTGGACAGTTGCAGCAACGGCGCCGCGGGGGCTTGGTACCGACTTCACGCTTGCGGGTCCCTCAGGCGCCACCCTGCAGATCCACACCGGACTGCCCGGCAGCTTCAACGTTGCCAACGCGGCCCTGGCTGCGCTGATGGTCCTTGCGTCCGGTGTGGACCTGGCCGATCTGCAGGCCGCCCTGGACGCCGCCGACCCCTTCACCGTGGCCGTGCCCGGACGGATGCAGCTGATCGCCGAGCAGCCCGCCGCCGTGGTGGACTTCGCCCACAACACCGACGCCCTGGCCCGGGCCCTGGAAGCCGTCCGCGCGCCCCAACCGGACTCCCGGCTGATCGTGGTGTTCGGTGCCACCGGACAACGTGACCAGGGCAAGCGACCCGCGATGGGTGCCATTGCGGCCCGGCTTGCCGACACCGTAATCATCACCGACGACGACCCCCACGACGAGGACGCGGCTGCGATCCGCGCCGACGTGATGGCCGGGGCACGTGAAGCCCTGGCCAGCGGGTCATCGGGGGCAGAGCTGTTGGAGGTCTTCCCCCGCGACGAAGCCATCCGCCACGCCGTGTCCCTTGCCCGCCCACAGGACACCATCCTGGTGGCGGGCCGCGGGCACGAAGTCTGGCAGGAAGTGAAGGGCGTCAACCTTGCCCTGGACGACAGGGTGGAACTGCGCAGCGCCTTGACAGCCAGGGGATTCAACGTTCTCCATGACGACCGGATAGAGTCCTAGACCGAGATGATTGCATTTACTGCGGCGGAAATCGCCGAAATCACCAGCGGGCGCCTGGACGCCGATCCCGGACTAACGCCCCTCTCGGTGGTGACGGATTCACGCGAAGCCACACCGGGTTCGCTTTACGTCGCGAAGCCGGGCGAATATGCCGACGGCCATGACTTCATCGACGCCGCCTTTGGCGCGGGCGCCGTACTGGCACTCGTCGAGCGCCCGGTGTCCGCACCGGACGGCAAGGCGTACCCTTCGATCGTGGTGGACGACGCCGTCCTGGCCATGGGCGCACTTGCCGCCGAAGCCGTCCGCCGGATCCGTGCCGCACGTGCGGCAGCAGGAGAGCAGCTGACGGTGATTGGAATCACCGGTTCCGCGGGCAAGACCACCACCAAGGACCTCCTGGCCGGAATCCTGGCCACGCAAGGCAACACGGTGGCACCGCAAGGCTCCTACAACGGCGAGGTGGGCGTCCCGCTCACGGTTTTCCGGGCCGGCACAGACACCCGCTACCTCGTTATCGAGATGGGGGCCACCGGGATCGGCCACATCCGCTACCTCGCAGAGATGGTCAAGCCGGACATCGGGGTGGTCCTGGCTGTAGGTACCGCGCACGCCGGCGAGTTCGGGGGAGTGGAGAACATTGCGCTGGCCAAGGGCGAGATGGTCGAAGGCCTGACCGCCGCGGGCACCGCGATCATCAACCTCGACGACGAGCGCGTGGCAGCCATGCGCAGCCGTACCTCCGCTGCCGTCCTCGGCTTTTCCGCAGACGGACGCGCGGATGCACAGGTCCAGGCGCTCAACGTGGATACCAACGCCGGGGGCGGCCCCGAATTCGACCTCCAGCTGCCGGATGGCGCTGCTCCCCGGCACGTAAGCAGCCGGCTCATCGGCGCGCACCACGTGGGAAACCTGCTCGCAGCCGCTGCAGCCGCATGGGCTGCCGGAGTGCCGGGAGACCACATCGCGGATTCGCTGAGCAACCAGGCCGCCGCCAGCCGTTGGCGCATGGAACGCACCGAGCGGCAGGACGGCGTGACCGTCATCAACGATGCATACAACGCCAACCCCGAGTCCATGCGGGCGGCCCTTCGAACCCTTGCCGACCTTGGCCGCGGCCGCCGCACCTGGGCCGTCCTGGGGGCCATGCTGGAACTGGGCGACGACTCCATCCGCGAGCACACCGCCGTCGGAACCCAAGTGGTGCGCCTCAACATCTCCAGGCTGCTGGTGGTGGGCCGCGAGGCCCGGGCACTCTACGTTTCAGCCGTGCAGGAAGGGTCGTGGGGGGACGAATGCCTCTTCGCCGAAACGGTGGATGAGGCCTACGAAGTCCTGGACGCCGAACTCCAGCCCGGCGACCTGGTGTTGTTCAAGTCCTCCAACAGCGTGGGACTTCGCCATTTGGGCGATCGGATAGCATTACCCCGAACCTCCACCCCTGCCGACGAAAGGAGCACTCTGCTGTGATTGCTCTGTTGATCGGCGCAGGCCTGGCCCTGCTGTGCTCCCTGGTGGGCACCCCGCTTTTCATCCGCCTCCTGGTGCACCGCGGCTATGGCCAGTTCATCCGTGACGACGGCCCCACATCGCACCACACCAAGCGCGGCACCCCCACCATGGGCGGAACCGTGGTGGTGGCCTCCGTACTGCTGAGCTACGGTCTCACCCACCTCATCATGCTGATGATGAACCCAGACTCACCGGGACCATCAGCCTCGGCCCTGATCCTGCTGTTCCTCATGGTGGGCATGGGCCTGGTGGGCTTCCTGGACGACTTCATCAAGATCTCCCGGCAGCGCAGCCTTGGCCTCAATGCCAAGGCCAAGCTCATCCTCCAGGCCGCCGTAGGCATCATCTTCGCCATCCTTGCGCTGAACTTCCCCAATAGCGCCGGACTGACGCCCGCGTCCACGAAGATCTCCCTGGTCCGGGACCTGCCCTGGCTCGACCTCGCCTTCGGCGGCACCGTCCTTGGCGCCATCCTCTTCGTCATTTGGTCGAACCTTATCGTCACCGCGGCCACCAACGGCGTGAACCTTACTGACGGCCTCGACGGCCTGGCGGCCGGCGCATCAATCATGGTTTTCGGCGCTTACACGCTCATGGGCATATGGCAGAGCAACCAGGCCTGCGGTTCCCCCAGGGAGGCCGGCAGCGGCTGCTACTTGGTCAGGGACCCCCTGGACCTGGCGCTCCTGGCCGCCATCCTCAGCGCCGCGCTGGTGGGGTTCCTCTGGTGGAACACATCGCCGGCAAAGATCTTCATGGGCGACACAGGTTCGCTGGCCATCGGCGGCGCGGTGGCGGGCTTCGCCATCCTGTCCCGCACCGAACTCCTGCTGGGCATCGTGGGCGGTCTCTTCGTGCTGATCACCCTGTCCGTCATCATCCAGGTGGGCTACTTCAAGGCAACAGGCGGCAAGCGCGTGTTCAAGATGGCGCCGCTGCAGCACCACTTCGAACTGAAGGGGTGGGCCGAAGTGACCGTCGTGGTCCGGTTCTGGATCCTGGGCGGACTCTTCGTTGCCGTCGGATTGGGCATTTTCTACGCTGAATGGGTTGTACTGCTGTGACCGTTTCCCCACGCCTGGCAAACCTCGTCTCCTGGGACTCCGACTGGGCCGGCCTGCGTGTCGTCGTCACGGGCATCGGGGTGTCGGGTTTCGCCGCTGCGGACACCCTCATCGAACTCGGTGCACGCGTCGTGGTAGTCGACGCCGCCACCAGCGAGACGGCCCACGCCCACGCGGACACTTTGAAGATCGTGGGTGCCGCCGACGTGCTGCTCGGTCCCGACGCGGTCACGCACATTCCCCGCATCGACGGCGAGCTTCCGGAACTGATCGTGACCTCGCCCGGATGGCGCCCGGACCAGGCGCTGCTCGCAGCAGCGGCACGGGCACACATTCCGGTGTGGGGCGACGTCGAACTTGCCTGGCGGGTGCGGGTAAGGGAAGGCCGGAAGACGGCCGACTGGCTGGCAATCACCGGAACCAACGGCAAGACCACCACGGTGGGACTTACCGAATCCATGCTGCGCGCCGCCGGCCTCAAAGCCATCGCCGTCGGCAATGTGGGCACCCCCATCCTGGATGCCCTCCGCGATCCCGTCGAGTACGACGTCTTCGCCGTCGAACTCTCGAGCTTCCAGCTCCACTGGGCCGAATCCGTGTCGCCCGTGGCGAGCGTCTGCCTGAACGTGGCCGAAGACCACGTCGACTGGCACGGTTCCTATGATTCATACCTCGCTGACAAAGCCAAGGTGTACGAGCGGACCCAGAAGGCCTGCATCTACAACGCCGAGCAGATCGAAACCGAGCGCATGGTGGAAAACGCCGACGTCGTGGAGGGCTGCCGAGCCGTGGGCTTCACCACTGTCACGCCGGCCATCAGCATGCTTGGCGTGGTGGAAGGGCTGCTGGTGGACCGCGCCTTCATCGAGGAGCGCAGGAACAGCGCGGCTGAACTGGCCTCGATGGCAGACCTTGGACCGCTGGCCCCGCGCCACATGGTGGCCAACGCCCTTGCCGCAGCCGGCCTGGTCCGCGCGTACGGCGTGGACGCCAAGGCAGTCCGCCAGGGCATCCTCGATTACGTTCCGGGCGACCACCGCATCCAGCCGGTCGCCCGCATGAACGGCGTGCTCTGGGTCAATGACTCCAAGGCCACCAACCCCCACGCGGCCTCCGCATCCCTGTCGGCCTTCAGCAACGTCGTCTGGATCGCCGGTGGCCTGTCCAAAGGCGTGAGCTACGACGAGCTGGTCCGGGACCACGCCCCACGGCTCAAGGCAGTGGTACTGATCGGTACGGACACCGCCCACCTCCGGGAAGCCCTCCAGCGACACGCGCCCGATGTCCCGGTGATTGAACCGGAGTCAGGTGAGACTGAAGGGGTGCAGACTGCTTCGGCGCCCGATGGCACGTCCGGCGGTTCCCCCGGCAAGGGAGAACGGGTGATGTCCTGGGCCGTTGCGTCAGCAGCACGGATCGCCGAATCGGGCGATACCGTGCTGATGGCTCCGGCAGCTGCTTCCATGGATCAGTTCTCTTCCTACGCTCACCGTGGTGGTACTTTCATCGACGCTGTCCGCGAGCTGGTGGAAGGGCAGGCCCAGACCGGCGAGGAGTAACGATGGCCAGTACGCCCACCCGGCCCCAGGCCGGCAGGACGCGCCCCGGCTCAACGGCTGCCGCCTCCCGGCAGCCGGCAGCGGCAGGCGCGAAACTGCGCACCGCGTACCGGCGGTTCTGGGCCCTGCTGGAGGGAACCGGCAAGTCCCGGAACGGCTCCACGTACTACCTGATCCTTGGCGCCACCCTCGCGTTGACGGCCATCGGGATCATGATGGTCCTCTCCGCCTCCAGCGTTGAATCCATCGCCGCCGGAAAGTCGCCCTACGGGGACGCGCTGAAGCAGGGTGTCTTCGCTGCCATCGGCATATTTACCATGTTCGTGCTCTCGCGCATCAACGTCACCTGGCTGAAGCGGCTGGCCTGGCCCGCCGTCGGGTTCGCCGTGGCGCTCCTTGCCCTGGTGCAGGTGGTGGGCACGGAGATCAACGGCAACCGGAACTGGGTTGACCTGGGCGGCATCACGTTCCAGCCGTCCGAAGCCGCCAAACTGGCCCTCGCCCTATGGTTGGCCACGGTGCTGGCCAGGAAGGGCAGGCTTCTCAGCCGCTGGCAGCACGTGCTGGTCCCCGCCGTCCCCATGGCGGCCATCATCGTCGTGCTGATCCTGGTGGGCAACGACCTGGGCACGGCCATGATCATCATGATGATCATGGCGGCCGCGCTGTTCTTCGCAGGCGTCCCCCTCTACCTCTTCGGCATTGCAGGCCTTGTCGCCGCTGCCGGCACCACCGTCATGGCCGTGACCAGTTCCAACCGCATGTGCCGCATCACCTCCTGGTGGACCGGCCAATCCTGCGCCGACGGCATCGACGCCAACTACCAGGCCACCAACGGCATGTACGGCCTTGCCTCAGGGGGCTGGCTGGGGGTTGGCCTTGGACAGAGCCGGCAAAAGTACAGCTGGATCCCCGAAGCCCACAACGACTTCATTTTCGCCATCATCGGCGAGGAACTCGGCCTGGTGGGGACCGTCGTCGTCCTGGTTCTTTTCGCGATCCTCGGCGCTGCGATCTACCGCGTGGTGGTGGCACAGGAGGACATGTTCCACCGGGTCCTGGCGGGCACCATCATGGTGTGGCTGCTGGGCCAGGCCACGGTGAACATGTCTGTAGTCACCGGCCTGATGCCCGTCATCGGCGTGCCGCTGCCGTTTATTTCGTACGGCGGCTCGGCCCTGCTGATGTCGCTGTGTGCCGTGGGGGTGGTCCTCTCGCTGGCCCGGGAACAGATGGCCCCGGCCATTCGGCCCAAGCGGATGCTGAAGTTCCGGATCCGGCCAGCGCGGGACAAGAGCCAACCAAAGAATTCCAGAAAGCGTGCCTAACCCCAGATGACTTCGACAAAACCCTCCATCGTCCTGGCGGGCGGCGGAACAGCCGGCCATATCAGCCCGCTGCTCGCCATCGCCGCCGCCATCCGCAGCGATGCTCCCGATGCCGCCATCCTGGCCGTGGGGACGCCCGCGGGCATGGAAACCCGGCTGGTTCCCGCCGCAGGCGTGGACCTCGCCACAATTGACCGCGTACCTTTTCCGCGGAAGCCGTCCGCGGACCTGCTCCGGCTGCCCGGCAGGCTGGCCGGCGCCGTACGCCAGGCCGGAGCCATCCTCGACCGGGCGCAGGCCGACGTACTGGTGGGCGTGGGCGGATATGTCTGCACCCCGATGTACCTGGCGGCGCGGAAGCGCGGCACACCCATCGTGATCCACGAGGCGAACGCGCGCCCCGGGCTGGCCAACAGGGTGGGAGCCTTCCTGGGCGGACGGGTGGCAGTGGCCTTTGAGGGCACACCGCTCCGCAACGCCGCGCATGTTGGTATGCCTATGCGCAGGGAGATTTCCAGCCTTGACCGGAAGACCGCCCGTACTGCCGCGCTGGAGGCGCTGGGGCTTGATCCCCAACAGCCCACCTTGATCGTCACCGGCGGTTCGTCAGGCGCGCAAAGCATCAACCGGACCATCGCAGCGGCGGTCGGACTGCTTGCCGAAGCGGGCGTCCAGACCCTGCACATCACCGGCCGGGGCAAAACTGTCCTGGACCAGGCCGGCCGGCCCCTCACGGCCAAGGGGTACCGGCAGGTGGAGTACATCGACGGAATGGAACTTGCCTATGCTGCCGCCGACCTGCTGCTGGCAAGGTCCGGGGCGGCCACGGTGTCCGAGGTCGCAGCGGTAGGGGTCCCGGCAGTCCTGGTGCCCCTGCCCATCGGCAACGGGGAACAGGCGCTGAACGCAAAGGGCCTGGTGGCCGCCGGCGGCGCGCTGCTGGTGGCAGACCGCGATTTCACGGCTGCATGGGTCAAGCGCGAGCTGATCCCGCTGATCACTGATAAAGCACGGCTCGCCGCCATGGAAGCCAAGTCCTACCGGCTCGGCATCCGAAACGCCGACCAGCGAATGGCTGGTCTTGTCCTGGAAGCGGTATCAGCATGAGCCCCCACAACCTGCCCGGCCTGGACTCCCTTGGAAAGGTGCACTTCATTGGCATCGGGGGAGTAGGCATGTCCGCCGTGGCCCGCATCATGGTGGCCCGCGGTGTCCCCGTCAGCGGCTCCGATGCCAAGGATCTGCCGGTCATGGCAGACCTCGCTGCGGCCGGGGCACGCATCGCGGTGGGTTACGCAGCCGGAAACCTGGGCGACGCGCAGACCGTCGTGGCCGGATCGGCAATCCGGGAAGACAATCCTGAACTGGCGGCGGCACGGGTCGCAGGGCTGCCGGTGCTGCACCGTTCGCAGGCTTTGGCGGCCACCATGGGCGATGACGTCGTGGTGACCGTGGCCGGAACGCACGGCAAGTCCACCACGACGTCGATGATCACCGTCCTGCTGCGGGCAGCCGGCCTGGATCCCAGCTTCGCCGTGGGAGCCAATATTCCCGCGCTTGGGGTCAACGCAGCCCACGGGACCTCAGGAATTTTCGTCGCCGAGGCAGACGAATCGGACGGCTCCTTCCTGAACTACCGGCCCCGCATCGCCGTCGTCACCAACGTTGAGCCTGACCACCTCGACTACTACGGCACCGCGGAAGCCGTCTACCAGTCGTTCGACCGGTTCACTGAGCTGCTGCCGTCGGACGGCCTGCTGGTAGCCTGCGCGGACGATCCGGGAGCGCTGGCCCTGGCCGAACGGACCAGGGAGCGGGGCAACACCCGGGTGGTCCTGTACGGCACCGGCGAGACGGCGGACGTCAGGTTGGACGACGGCGGCCCGGGCCAGGTTGCGGTGGCAACAGGCGGTGCACGCTACGGCCTGTCGCTGCAGGTTCCGGGCCGCCACAACGCCCTGAACGCCGCGGCCGCCTTTGCCGTGGCCCTTGAACTCGGCGTGGACCCGGCAGCCGCGGCCGAGGGCCTGGCCCACTTCGCCGGCGCGTCCCGGCGCTTCGAGCTCAAGGGCACGGCGCGTGGGGTGCGGGTCTTTGACGACTATGCCCACCACCCCACCGAAGTCCGTGCGGCCCTGACCGCAGCCCGTTCGGTGGCGGGCGGCAGCAAGGTCCATGTCCTTTTCCAGCCACACCTGTTTTCACGCACCCGCGAGTTCGCGGCAGAGTTTGCCGCGGCCCTCAACCTGGCCGACACCGCCCTGGTCCTGGATATCTACCCCGCCAGGGAAGACCCCATTCCCGGGGTCACCAGCCAGCTCATTGCCGATCACCTCACCCAGGGCGGCCGGCTGGTCAGCGCCGATGAGGCGGTGGAGACGCTTGCCGCAGCGGCAGGTGAAGGGGACGTCGTCCTCACCGTCGGCGCAGGAGACGTCACTGCCTACGGGCCCCGAATCGTGGAGGCACTCCATGCCTAGCTCCCGCCGCCCCACCTACGCCCCGCCCAAACGGAACAGCAGCCCCGCGCCCCGGCTGGGGGACAGCGGGCCGGAAGAGGTGCCCGGCGGCGCCGGCGGGGATGTGATCACCGCGTCGCGCAGCATACCGGACCAGGCGGCAGCGAAACCCGCGCAGAAACCCGCGCAGAAGCCGGCGCAGGAGCAGAAACCTGCCGGGGCAACCGTCCTGGCATTTCCGGAGCCAAAGGGCCGGCGGCGGCGGAAGAAAGTCGTGCTCGCCGTCGGAACCGTGATTGCGCTGGTGGCCGCACTGCTGGCTGCCGCAATCTACTCACCTGTCCTGGCCCTGAAGACCGTCTCAGTCTCCGGCACCCGCCTGGTCACCCCGGAGCAGGTGCAGGCGGCGCTGGAGCCCCTCCGCGGCAAGCCCCTGCCGCAGATCAGCGACGATGATGTGCGCGGGCTGCTCGGCTCCCTGATCCAGGTGAAATCCGTCTCCGTCGAGGCGCGCCCGCCATCCACCCTTGCCGTCGCCGTGCACGAGCGGGTACCGGTGGCCCTGGTCAAACAGGGGGAGCAGTACCAGTTGGTGGACGTCGACGGCGTGCGATTGGGCACCACCGACGATCCGGCGTCAGCGTCCCTGCCCGTGATCGACGGCGGCGCCGGGGCGATCGGGCAGGACCTGTTCCGCGCCACCGCGGCAGTCCTGGGTGCGCTGCCTGCCGATGTGCTGGCCAAGCTGTCCAATGCGTCCGCGCAGTCCGTGGATGCCGTCGAACTCAAGCTCGTGGACGGCCAGATCATCGTGTGGGGCAACGCCTCGGAGAAGGAACTCAAGGCCAAGGTCCTGGCCGCGCTCCTCAAGGCTCCGGCGGATCCGAAGAACCCCGTCAAGGTCTACGATGTCAGTGTGCCCCGGCACCCCGTGACGCGCTGAGCGCTTTCTTTCCCGGTATTAATCCGACACGCGGACCCGGTTATTGAATGTGTGCACCAGAGGAAATACCGTCACAGACAAGAGTTACTTGACATAACTATAACCTTCAACTCGAAGGTTAAGGTTGCAGGCTTCAAGCTCTCCATCAGTTTTCGCAATAAGACACGAACAAGGGACACGTAACGTGGCAGCTCCGCAGAATTACTTGGCCGTCATCAAAGTCGTCGGCATCGGCGGCGGTGGCGTGAACGCAGTCAACCGCATGATCGAGGTCGGCCTCAGGGGTGTTGAATTCATTGCCATCAACACCGACGCCCAGGCCCTGCTGATGAGCGACGCGGACGTGAAGCTCGACGTCGGACGCGAGCTGACCCGCGGCCTGGGCGCCGGCGCCAACCCCGAGGTGGGCAAGCAGGCCGCCGAGGATCACGCGGACGAAATCGAGGAAGTCCTCCGCGGCGCGGACATGGTCTTCGTCACCGCCGGCGAGGGTGGCGGCACGGGCACCGGCGGCGCGCCTGTCGTTGCCCGCATCGCCCGCTCGCTTGGTGCCCTGACCATCGGTGTGGTGACGCGCCCCTTCACTTTCGAGGGCCGCCGCCGTGCCGGTTCTGCGGAGGCGGGCATCGATGCCCTGCGCGACGAAGTGGACACCCTGATCGTGATCCCCAACGACCGCCTGCTCTCCATCAGCGACCGCAACGTGTCCGTCCTTGACGCGTTCCGCTCCGCTGACCAGGTGCTGCTTTCCGGTGTCCAGGGCATCACGGACCTCATCACCACGCCGGGCCTGATCAACCTCGACTTCGCGGACGTTAAGTCCGTCATGCAGGGCGCCGGCTCAGCCCTCATGGGCATTGGCTCCGCCAGGGGCGAAGACCGTGCCGTCAAGGCTGCTGAACTGGCCATCGCCTCGCCGCTGCTGGAGGCATCCATCGACGGCGCCCACGGCGTGCTGCTGTCCATTCAGGGCGGCTCCGACCTTGGCCTGTTCGAAATCAACGAGGCCGCGCGGCTGGTCCAGGAAGTGGCCCACCCCGAAGCCAACATCATCTTTGGCGCCGTCATCGATGACGCCCTTGGCGATGAAGCGCGCGTGACAGTGATCGCGGCCGGGTTCGACGACGTCAAGGCCACCTCGCCCTCCATGGACCAGTCCCAGCCGCAGGCCGCCCCGCAGCGGCCCGCTGCCCCTGCAGCCGCTCCGGCCTCGGCCCACCCGCAAAACGGAAACCACCAGGGCAACGGAAACCACCAGCAGAACGTCCAGCCGCTCCACGCCGGTATCGGCGCTGCGGGACTCAGCAACTGGGGCCAGCAGCGTCCCTCTGCCGTCCCTGCCGATTCGGGCTTCGATGTCGACCTGCCTTCCGTGGTGGAGCCGGACCTTACCGGCAACCACCCGGATGACCTGGATGTCCCCGACTTCCTGAAGTAGGCGGCGGCTTGTTCCATTGGCGTGCCGACATCCTGCCCGGGGTGTCGGCCGCATTCACCAATGTGGATGCAGGAAACCTGGCCCTGCACGTGGGGGACGATCCCGCCAGGGTCCAGGGGCGCCGAGCACGCCTGGAGCAGTCCATCGGTGTGGGACCGCAGTCGCTGCGCTTCATGAACCAAGTGCACGGCACCACGGTTGTGCTGATGGACGCGGAGTCACCGGCCCCTGAGGCCGACGCCATGGTGTCCCGCGGACTGCCCCTGGCGGTCATGGTGGCGGACTGCATCCCGGTGCTGCTGGCGGGGGAGTCCGGGAACGGTCCGGTCCTTGCCGCAGTGCATGCAGGCCGCCCCGGCGTCGCGAACGGTATCCTGCCCGCCGCGGTGGAGAGCATGGAGTCTCTTGGCGCTACCCGGATCCGCGCTTGGCTGGGGCCGTCAATCTGCGGGTCCTGCTACGAAGTTCCAGCCGCCCTGCGCGATGGCGTGGCAAACATGGTTCCCGCGACCTGGAGCACTACGTCCTGGGGTACACCAGCCCTTGACCTCCCTGCCGGCGCTAGGAGCCAGCTTGAGTCCGTTGGCGTGGACGTGGAATACGCAGGGGACTGCACCCTTGAGACTGAAACGCTCTATTCATACCGCCGGGACCGGGACACAGGCCGTTTTGCCGGACTGGTCTGGTGCCATGACTGATCTGTCGGCTCCCGGGCAGGGCCAAACTGAAGACGCGCGTACCGAAGAACTTGCCCAGCGGCTTGCCGCGGTACGCTCCCGGATCGCCACGGCGGCTGAAAGTGCGGGCCGCAGCAACCGGCTGCCCGCCCTGATCGTGGTCACCAAGTTCCACCCTGCGCAGGACATCCGGCGGCTTGCAGCCTTGGGAATCAAAGATGTCGGTGAGAACCGCGACCAGGAAGCCGCCGCCAAGGCGCTGGAACTTGCCGACCTCGCCCTCACTTGGCATTTCGTTGGCCAGCTGCAGACCAAGAAGGCCAAGTCCGTGGCACGCTATGCCTCCGCTGTCCACTCGGTGGACCGGCCGCAGCTCGTGGATGCGTTGGCAAAAGCCGTGCGGAATGAGATCGAGTCCAGCGGCCGCGCCCCGCTGGACTGCTTCATCCAGGTCAACCTCGAAGATCCAGCGGACGACGACGGCACGCACCGCGGTGGGGCAGCGCCCGCCGCTGTGCCGCTCCTGGCAGAAGGAATCACCCGTTCTGCGGGCCTGAACCTCGCCGGCGTGATGGCGGTTGCTCCGCTGGGGGTCCCGGCGGAGCCGGCGTTCGAAAAGCTTGCCGGGATCTCCGCCCGGCTCGTGGCGGCTTACCCCGCTGCAACCGCCATTTCCGCAGGCATGAGCCAGGATCTCGAAGCAGCCATCAAGTTTGGGGCGACACACCTGCGAATCGGTTCCGATATTCTCGGTTCCCGTCCTGCCGTGGGGTAGCGTCGGAGCTATTGGAAGTGATGGGCGGGGGACTTCAGTGCTGTCAAGTCATTGGGCGGCCCGCTTACGGGACAGGATTAGGAGTCGACCATGGCCGGCGCTCTGCGCAAGACAATGATCTATCTTGGGCTCGCCGATGGCGATGAGCATTACGAGCCCGAGCAACAGACCACACGTAAGGATGAGGACGAACCCATGGAAGTTGACCGCGAGGAACGCCGTGCCCCGGCACCGGTCCGCGAAGTCAGCCGCGAGGCGTCCTACGCCCCTGAAGAGGAATACCGCGCCCCTGTGACCCCTATTAAGCGTGCGGCCTCAAGCCGCGAAGAGAATACCGGTCTGCGCCAGATCACGACCATCCACCCGCGCTCCTACAACGATGCCAAGCTCATCGGTGAAAGCTTCCGGGACGGCATTCCGGTGATCATGAATGTCACGGACATGGGTGAGGCTGACGCCAAGCGCCTGGTGGACTTCTCCGCCGGACTCGTCTTCGGCCTCCGAGGCAGCATCGAGCGGGTGACCAACAAGGTGTTCCTGCTCTCACCCTCGTATGTCGAAGTGATCGGTGACGACAAGAAGGCCAGCGATACGCAGGCCAGTTTCTTCAACCAGAGCTGAACATCAGGCCTCGTCAGATGCCAGGCAGGGACACCTGTCTGGCATCTGTGCTGAAATAGAGAAGACACCGGCAGTACAACAGCGGCGCCCATCATGGACGTGCCGCACGAATATGGAGATATGAAATAAGTCATGGGAATTGTTTTCGGACTTCTCTATCTCGCCCTGCTGCTGTTCTTTGTTGCCCTCATCATCCGCCTGGTGTTCGACTGGGTGCAGATGTTCGCGAGGGAATGGCGTCCACGGGGCGCGGCCCTGGTGGTGGCCCACGCCGTGTACTCCATCACGGATCCTCCGCTCAAGGGACTGCGGCGGCTCATTCCGCCGCTCCGGCTCGGCGGTATTTCGCTGGACCTGGGCTTCCTGATCCTGTTCATCGGCGTCAGCATTGCGATGAGCGTCACCAGGAGCCTGGCCTGAGCCGGCAATTAGACCCGCAATGCAGGTTGTTCCGCTTCTGAGCGGCTACTGTAAAGCGAAGAAACCTCCGGTTTGACACTGCAGTGTTGAATTAGAGTAAGCAGACCAAATTTAGGTACCGTAGTTTTGACGGCCGGAAGGCCTACTGACTAACCAGACCAGTGAGGTGACCAGATGGCTTTGACGCCAGAAGACGTTGTCAACAAGCGCTTTCAGCCCACCAAGTTCCGCGAGGGCTATGACCAGGACGAGGTTGACGACTTCCTGGACGAAATCGTCGTCGAACTCCGCCGCCTGAACCAGGAAAACGACGAGCTCCGCAAGAAGCTCGCCGAAGCCGGTTCCAGCGTGCCGGCCAGCTCCGCTGCCGCACCAGTGGTGGAGAAGGTCCCCGCGCCGGTCAAGGCCGACAAGGACGAGGCCCGCGAGAAGGCAGAAGCAGAAGCCAAGGCCGCCGAAACCAAGAAGAAGGACGTCCAGCCCGCTGCACCGGCTGCCGCCGCACCGGCCGCGCCCGCAGCTGCCGTCTCCACTTCCGCCGAGTCCGCAGCCGGCCTGCTTGCCATGGCACAGCAGATGCACGACCGCCACGTCGCCGACGGACAGGCGCAGAAGGACAAGATCATCGCCGAGGCGCAGATCGAAGCAAGCAGCCTCGTCAACGACGCCCAGGAAAAGTCCCGCAAGATCCTCGGCGCACTCGAGCAGCAGCGCTCGGTCCTGGAACGCAAGGTGGAACAGCTCCGCGGCTTCGAACGCGATTACCGTTCACGCCTGAAGGCCTACATCGAAGGCCAGCTCCGCGACCTGGATGCCCGTGGCTCCGTTGCGACGCCGGAAGTCAGCGAAGCGAACTAAGCCTGGCAGCACGTATTCTGAAAGCCGGTGGCTGGGGATTCCTCGGCCGCCGGCTTTTGGCATTGACGCCCAGTTCCCCCCCAAATTTGAAAGCACCATGACTGACGAAATTGCCGCAGGCGCGGCACGCCCTGTCCCTCCCTCGCCCCGCCCCCGCCGGGCACTCCTGCTGTCCCTGTTTGCCGGCTTCGCGGTGTTCGCCTATGTCCTGGACCAGCTGACCAAACTCTGGGTAACCTCCACCATGGTGGAGGGCGAGCGGATCCCGGTGCTGCCACCACTGCTCCACTGGTATTTCATCCGCAATTCAGGTGCGGCGTTTTCCATTGGCGAGAACGTCACCTGGGTGTTTTCCATCATCATGGCCGGTGTCGCCATCGCCATCCTGTTCCAGGTCCGCCGGCTGGGCTCGGCCTGGTGGTCGCTCGCATTGGGCCTGCTGCTTGGCGGCGCCCTGGGCAACCTCACCGACCGGCTTTTCCGTGAGCCGTCATTTGGCATGGGACACGTGGTGGACTTCATCCAGCTTCCCAACTTCGCCATCTTCAACATCGCCGACTCCGCCGTGGTGTCCGCCGTAGCCATCATCTGCATCCTCACCCTGCGGGGGATTGCCCTCGACGGAACGCGGCTCGGGACCGGACACAAGGACAAGCCCGACCATGAGTGAGCGCATCGTCGTCGCCGAAGAGTTTGGCGGAACACGGGCCGACGCCGGACTGGCCGGCATACTCGGCGTGTCCCGTTCCGTTGCCGCGTCCCTGCTGGCGGAAGGCCACGTGCTGAACAAGGGCAAGGCGTTGGCAAAGTCGGCAAAACTCGTGGCGGGGGAGGTTCTCGACGTCACCGTCCCCGAACGTCGGGACCCGCTGGAAGTCGTGGAGGAAGCTGTGGAAGGCCTGAAAATACTGCTCGACGATGACGATTTCGTCGTCGTCGACAAGCCTGTCGGCGTGGCAGCCCACCCCTCGCCAGGCTGGGTGGGCCCCACCGTCGTGGGCGGGCTTGCCGCTGCCGGTTACCGTATCTCCACCTCTGGCGCTCCCGAGCGTGCCGGCATCGTCCACCGGCTCGACGTCGGGACCTCGGGTGTGATGGTGGTGGCCAAGTCAGAGCGGGCGTACACCGCCCTCAAACGGGCCTTCAAGGAGCGCACCGTGGACAAGGTGTACCACGCGGTGGTGCAGGGCCTGCCCGACCCCCTGACCGGCACCATCGATGCCCCCATCGGCCGCCACCCCGGGCACGACTGGCGCTTCGCCGTCATCGAGGACGGCCGCGCCTCCGTGACCCATTACGAGGTCCTGGAGGCATTCGGCAAGGCGAGCCTGGTGGAAGTCCACCTCGAAACCGGGCGCACGCACCAGATCCGGGTCCACTTTTCCGCGCTCCGCCACCCCTGCGCCGGTGACCTGACATACGGCGCTGACCCCCGGCTGGCTGCGAACCTGGGACTCACCCGGCAGTGGCTGCATGCCCGTGAACTGTCCTTCGAGCACCCGGTGACGGGCGAGCGGGTCACTGTCACCAGCGACTATCCACAGGACCTGGCCTACGCCCTGGACGTTCTGGAATCCGGCAACGCCTGACACACCGCGCCTGGCCCTGGCAGGGCCGGGGCAGCGCTTAGAATAGTCCGGTGAGTTCCAGCCATGATTCGTTCGTCCATCTGCACACCCACACCGAATATTCCATGCTGGATGGAGCTGCCCGCCTGGGGGAGCTGTTCGACGAAACCGAGCGGCTCGGCATGCCGGCCCTCGCCACAACAGACCACGGGTACCTGTTCGGTGCCTTCGACTTTTGGCAGAAGGCCAATGCCAAGGGCATCAAGCCGATCATCGGCGTCGAAGCCTATGTGACGCCCGGGACCGCCCGGACGGACAAGGAACGCGTGCGCTGGGGCGATGAATCGCAGCGCAAGGACGACGTCTCCGGCGGTGGCTCCTACACCCACATGACGCTCCTGAGCTACAACAACGTGGGAATGCGCAACCTCTTCCGCGCCTCATCCATCGCCTCCCTGGACTCAGTATTCGGCAAGTGGCCGCGGCTGGACCGGGAACTGCTGAACACCTACTCCGAGGGCCTCATCGCCACCACGGGCTGCCCGTCCGGCGAGGTCCAGACCCGGCTCCGGTTGGGCCAGTACCGCGAAGCACTGGAGGCCGCTGCCGAGTTCCGGGACATCTTCGGCGCGGAGAACTACTTCTGCGAGCTGATGGACCACGGGCTGGACATTGAACGGCGGGTCACCGGCGACCTGTTGCGGCTCGCCAAGGACCTGAACCTGCCCCTGGTGGCAACGAACGACCTCCACTACACGCACGAGCACGACGCCAAGGCCCATGAGGCCCTGTTGGCCATTCAGTCGGGCTCCACGCTGCTGGAACCCACCTATGACAACGGCGGGTCCCGCTTCGCCTTCTCCGGCAGCGGCTACTACCTCAAGTCCCCGCGCGAGATGCGCGAGCTGTTCCGCGACCACCCCGATGCCTGCGACAACACCCTGCTGATCGCCGAGCGCTGCGAGGTGTCGTTCAACACCGACGCCAACTTCATGCCGCGGTTCCCCTGCCCGCCCGGCGAGGACGAGACCTCCTGGCTGGTCAAGGAAGTGGACAAGGGCCTGCAGTACCGTTACCCGGGGGGTG
This sequence comes from Arthrobacter sp. E44, assembly GCF_041877125.1. Lineage (NCBI taxonomy): Bacteria > Bacillati > Actinomycetota > Actinomycetes > Micrococcales > Micrococcaceae > Arthrobacter > Arthrobacter sp. E44. The sequence continues at coordinate 60,427 of NZ_JBHDJA010000019.1, read as the reverse complement.
TCCCGGACGAGGTCCGCAAGCAGGCGGACTACGAACTCGGCGTCATCACCTCCATGGGCTTCCCGGGCTACTTCCTGGTGGTTGCAGACTTCATCAACTGGGCCAAGAACAACGGCATCCGCGTAGGTCCGGGGCGTGGCTCCGGTGCAGGCTCCATGGTGGCGTACGCGATGCGCATTACCGACCTGGACCCCCTGCGCCACGGCCTGATCTTCGAACGGTTCCTGAACCCGGACCGCGTCTCCATGCCCGACTTCGACGTCGACTTCGATGACCGGCGCCGCTCCGAGGTCATCGACTACGTGACCCGCAAATACGGTGACGAGCGTGTGGCGATGATCGTCACGTACGGCACCATCAAGACCAAGCAGGCCCTCAAGGACTCCTCCCGCGTGCTGGGCTACCCCTTCAGCATGGGCGAGCAGCTCACCAAGGCACTGCCGCCGGCCGTCATGGCCAAGGACATTCCGCTGGCGGACATCCAGAACCCGGAGGCCAAGCGCTACAGCGAAGCGGGGGACTTCCGGCAACTGATTGCCACCGACCCCGAGGCTGCCAAAGTCTTTGAGACGGCGTTGGGCATTGAAGGCCTGAAGCGCCAGTGGGGCGTGCACGCCGCCGGCGTGATCATGTCCTCGGACCCCATCATCGACGTCATCCCCATCATGCGCCGTTTCCAGGACGGCCAGGTGATCACCCAGTTCGACTACCCGACGTCCGAGGGCCTTGGCCTGATCAAGATGGACTTCCTGGGCCTGCGGAACCTGACGATCATTTCCGACGCCCTCGAGAACATCAAGATGAACCGGGGGATCGACCTGGACCTCGAGAACCTGGAACTCGATGACGCGGCGTCGTACGAGCTCCTGGCCCGCGGCGACACCTTGGGCGTGTTCCAGCTCGACGGCGGGCCCATGCGGTCGCTGCTGAAGCTGATGAAGCCTGACAACTTCGAAGACATTTCCGCCGTCCTGGCGCTCTACCGGCCGGGCCCCATGGGAGCCAATGCCCACACCGACTACGCGCTGCGCAAAAACGGGATCCAGGAAGTCATCCCCATCCACCCTGAGCTGGAGGAACCGCTCAAGGAGATCCTCGGCGGAACGTACGGCCTGATCGTGTACCAGGAGCAGGTGATGGCCGTGGCGCAGAAACTGGCCGGCTACTCGCTGGGCCAGGCAGACATCCTCCGGCGCGCCATGGGCAAGAAGAAGAAGTCGGAACTGGACAAGCAGTTCGCCGGCTTCTCCCAGGGCATGCAGGACAACGGCTACTCCATGGAGGCCGTCAAGACCCTGTGGGACATCCTGCTCCCGTTCTCCGACTACGCCTTCAACAAGGCCCACTCGGCAGCGTACGGCGTGATCTCCTACTGGACGGCATACCTGAAGGCGCACTATGCGCCCGAGTACATGGCGGCGCTGCTCACGTCCGTGGGCGATGACAAGGACAAGTCCGCCATCTACCTGAACGAGTGCCGCCGCATGGGCATCACGGTGCTCCCGCCGGACGTCAACGAGTCCGCCCTGAACTTCACCCCGGTGGGCAACGACATCCGCTTCGGCATGGGCGCCATCCGCAACGTGGGTGCGAACGCCGTCGAGGCCATGGTCAGCGCACGCGAGAGCGAAGGCGCCTACACCTCCTTCAAGGACTACCTGATGAAGGTCCCGGCGGTGGTCTGCAACAAAAGGACCATCGAATCCCTGATCAAGTCCGGGGCCTTCGACTCGCTGGGCCACCACCGCCGCGCGCTGGCGATGATCCATGAAGAAGCCATCGATTCCGTCATCACCCTGAAGCGCAACGAGGCCATCGGCCAGTTCGACCTCTTCGCCGGTTTCGAGGAGGCCGAATCGGAGGCTTCGCTGAGCATCGAGATCCCGGACCTGCCCGAGTGGGAGAAAAAGGACAAGCTCTCCTTCGAACGGGACATGCTGGGCCTGTATGTGTCGGACCACCCGCTGCAGGGCCTCGAGGGGCTCCTCAGCCAGCATGCCGAAATGAGCATCACCACCATCCTGGGTGAGGACGGACCGCAGGACGGCGCCATCATCACCATCGCAGGCATGATCACCTCCCTGAGCCGGCGTATCGCCAAAGCCAGCGGCAACGCTTACGCGCGGGCCGAGGTGGAGGACCTGGGCGGTTCAATCGAGGTCATGTTCTTTGGCCAGGTCTACGGACCGATCGCATCCGTGCTTGCCGAGGACCTGATTGTGGTGGTCAAGGGCCGGCTGCAAAAACGCGACGACGGCGCCATCACCTTGAACTGCATGGAGCTGTCCGTGCCGGACCTCAGTGAGGGGCTGCACGGGCCCCTGGTGATCACCATGCCCACCCACAAGGCCACGGAAGCCGTGGTCACCGAGTTGGGCGACGTGCTGCGCACCCACCGGGGCAACTCGGAGGTCAGGCTGCACCTGCAAGGCGACACGCGCACGGAAATCATGGGCCTGCCCGTCCACCTCCGGGTCAACCCCAGCCCGTCGCTGTTCGGCGACCTGAAGGTCCTGCTGGGCCCGGCCTGCCTGGACGCCTGAAACACTCGAAGCCTGAAAGACCTGGACCCCTAAAAAAGACGCGGACGACGGCGGGAGGCACCTCCCGCCGTCGTCCGCGTCTTTTGTTGTGGGTCGGTCCAGCCGGGGCTAGATTTCGTAATCGAGCGGCACCGGCTGCCCATAGGCGCCGCCGTGGTACAGCAGGGGGGACCCTTCGCCGCCTACCTGGCCGTCCACCACCTGGACCACCACCACGGCGTTGTTCTCGAATGGCAGCCGCATCTGCACCTCGCCGATCAGCCACCCGGCGACATCCTTCAGGATGGGCACCCCGTGCGGGCCGGCCTCCCAGTGGTTGCCTTCGAACCGGTTGCCCGGGCGGGCGAAGCGTGCCGCCAGCTCCTGGTTCTCCAGCCCGAGCATGTGCACGCCCAGATACTGCGTGTTGGCCACCGCTGGCCAGGACCTGGAACTGCGGGCCATGTTGAAGGTGAAGCGCGGCGGCTTGGCGGACAGCGATGCCACGGAGGTGGCAGTAAAACCGTAGGGCTCGTCCTGGCAGTTCACCGTGATGATCGCGACGCCCGCAGCGTGCCGGCGGAACATCTCCCTGAAGGTCTGCTCGAACGGCTCGCTTTTCTCTGTCACCGAAACTCCTGGACTAGGGGGCTTAACTCTTCCTCCAAGCGTATTGGCCAGCGGTCATGGCGGGAAAACCGGCGGCGCCTTCAGCATGCAGGATGGCGTTGCAGGAACCTTTGTTAAGGTGTGTTGCATGACAAACTTCGCCGGCCCTGCCGGGCGGCCGCTGCCATGGTCCCTGCTCCTGGTCCCGGCGGCGGCCGGAATTCCGGCCGGCCTCCTCTGGTGGCTCCTGGCCCCGGGCGGGTTGAACCTGATTACGCGGGATCCTGCGCTGGCCTCCGGCACCGCACCCCTGGTTTGGCTGCCGCGCGACCTCACCCTCGCCGGCATCCTGGTGCTGGCAGGCTGCCTGCTGGCCGTGTTCCTGGCAGATGGCAAGCGCCGTGACCCGCAGGCGGCGCTGTTGGCCGGCCTGGTCGGAGCGGCGGCGGGCAGCCTGGTCGGCTGGGGGACAGGCATCCTGGCAGCCCGGCTGTGGGGCCCGGCAGTGGATGCCTCCGCCAACGCGAGCATTGCCTTCTCGCTGCGGGCGTGGCCGGTGCTGCTGCTGTGGCCGGCCGCCACGGCCGTGTCGGTCTTCGTCCTGGAACTGGTGGGCGCGGCGGGCAGGAAGCCCCAAACCGGCGGTCCCGGAACCGGCGGCACCATCAGCCCCGTAAAATAGACGGGTGACCACTTCCCCGGACTTTCCCGCCCCCGTGACAGCCGCCGTCGACTTCCGCACCATCGATCTTCGGGGCCGCAACCTCACCCTCGCAGCCCTGCGCGCGGCTGTTCCCCGCGCCAAGGGCCAGACCGTGGCGGACGCCGAGGACAAGGTCCTGCAGATCATCTCCGACGTCCGGCAGCGCGGTTTTGCTGCCCTGGCCGAGCTTGCCGAGAGGTTCGACGGCGTGGCGCAGCACCACCCGCTGGTACCCCGCAAGGCCATCGTCGAGGCCCTCGACCAGCTGGACCCGGCCGTCAGGGCTGCGCTGGAGGAATCCATCAGCCGGGCGCGGAAGTTCGCCGACGGGCAGCGTCCACGCAATGTGGACGTTGAACTGGGCGACGGCGCCGTGGTGAGCCAGAACTGGGTGCCCGTGGCCCGCGTGGGACTGTACGTTCCCGGTGGCCTTGCCGTATACCCATCCTCGGTGATCATGAACGTCGTGCCCGCACTGGCGGCGGGCGTGGAATCCATTGCCCTGGCCTCGCCCCCGCAGAAGGAGTTCGGGGGACTTCCGCACCCCACCATCCTGGCGGCGGCGGCGCTGCTGGGCATTACCGAGGTCTATGCCATCGGCGGTGCCCAAGCCATCGCCGCCTTCGCTTACGGCGTCGAAGCCACTGAAGCCGGTCCGGCTCTGGAACCCGTGGATGTGGTGACCGGGCCCGGCAACATCTTCGTGGCCACCGCGAAGCGACTCGTCAAGGGCGTCGTGGGCATCGATTCCGAGGCGGGAACCACGGAAATCGCCATCCTGGCCGATGACTCGGCCCAGCCGGCGCTGGTTGCCGCGGACCTGCTCAGCCAGGCCGAGCATGACCCCAATGCGGCATCGGTCCTCATTACCGATTCCGAGGAGTTGGCTGCGGCGGTGCGGGCGGAACTGGCGCTCCAGACCGCCGCCACCAAGCATTCGGCCAGGGTGCAGGAGGCGCTGTCCGGCCCGCAGTCCGGCGTCGTGCTGGTGGACGGCCTGGAGCAGGGGATCGCCGCCTGTGACGCCTACGCCGCGGAGCACCTGGAAATCATGACCCGGGACGCGGCTGCCGTGGCTGCGCGGATCCGCAATGCCGGGGCTATTTTCGTGGGCGATTACAGCCCTGTCAGCCTGGGTGACTACTGTGCGGGCTCCAACCACGTGCTGCCCACCAGCGGTACCGCAGCCTTCTCTTCCGGGCTGAACGTCACCACTTTCCTGCGCGCCATCCAGGTAATCAACTACAGCCGGGAAGCCCTCGCCGAGGTCAGCGGGCACATCGTGAGCCTGTCCCGGGCCGAGGACCTGCCTGCCCACGGTGACGCCGTCACGGCCCGTTTTCCCGGCCTCGGCTGACACCACTACATGTAGTAATTACAGGATTGTTATTACCCCACATCTGCCCGTAAACTGAAAGTTGCCACGGCATCGCCCCCCGGCGGTGCTGTTGGCTTTCACTGACGTTGCACACCACAACCGAAAAGGGGGAACGCCATGTACTGCCCGTTCTGCCGCAACCCCGATTCCCGTGTTGTGGACAGCCGCATGGCCGATGACGGCTCGGCCATCCGCCGGCGCCGCCAGTGCCCCGAATGCGGCCGCCGGTTCACCACCGTGGAAACCACCAGCCTGTCTGTCATCAAGCGGTCCGGCGTGGGCGAACCCTTCAGCCGCAGCAAGGTGATCAACGGTGTCCGCAAGGCCTGCCAGGGCCGCCCCGTCAGCGAGGACGACCTCGCCATGCTGGCGCAGGAAGTGGAAGAGCAAATCCGCGCCTCCGGTGCCGCCGAGATCGACGCGCACGAGGTTGGGCTGGTGATCCTCGGACCGCTGCAGAAGCTGGACAAGGTGGCCTACCTGCGCTTCGCCAGCGTCTACCAGGCGTTCGAGTCCCTCGAGGATTTTGAAACGGCTATTGCCCTGCTGCGCCACGAGGCCGAGGAAGACGCCAAGGGCGCGGCCGGCGCCAAGAGCTCCGAGAAGAGCCCCCTCTAGACTCCGGTGGCGGCAGCGGAGGGGAAGCCGCAGCCGCCACCGGCACCACTCCTATTTCGCCAGTTTGTGCTGCAGCGCGATTTCCAGCGCAGCCCCCACGATCCCTGCCTCGTTGCGCAGGACGGCCGGAACAATCGGCGTGCGCAGCTTGAGGTTGGGAAGGTACTCGTCGGCACGCTTGGAGATGCCGCCGCCCACGATGAACAGTTCCGGCGAGAACAGGAACTCCACGTGCGAGAAGTAGCGCTGCAGCAGGACGCTGTACTCGTCCCACGACAGCCCGTCCCGTTCACGTGCCACGGCGGACGCCTTGGATTCGGCGTCGAAGCCGTCAACTTCCAGGTGGCCCAGCTCCGCGTTGGGCACGAGTTTTCCGTCGAAGATGAACGCGGAACCGATGCCGGTGCCAAGGGTGATCACCAGGACGGTGCCGGACACCCCGGCGCCCGCACCGTAACGGGCTTCGGCCAGGCCGGCTGCGTCGGCGTCGTTGATGACCTCCACGGGGCGGCCCAGCCGGGCGGTGAGGAGGGCGTCGATGTCCGTATCCAGCCAGCTCTTGTCCACGTTGGCAGCGGAGTGGACCACGCCGTGCTGGATGATCCCGGGGAAGGTCACACCGACGGGGGAGCCCGCCTCCGGGGCCTCAGGGCGTGCCGAGAGTTCGGCCACCACCAGGGCCACGGCCTCCGCGACCGCCTCCGGGGTGGCAGGCTGGGGAGTGGGCACGCGGAAGCGTTCGCCCAGGAGCTTGCCCTTCTTCAGGTCGACAATGCCGCCCTTGATGCCCGTACCACCGATGTCGATGCCGATCAGCGGTGCGTTCTTGTGCGACTTCTCGTCCTTGTTGGCCAATGGGATTCCGTTCTTGACAGGGGCGGGCAGGAAAAGGGGCCGGCTGGGCCCAAAACAGTTGTCCGGTCTGCACCGGCAGCCATGCCCTGGGGCATGGGACAGGTTACGGCAGGGTGAGGACCTCGGCACCGGTCTCGGTGACCAGCAGGGTGTGCTCGAACTGGGCGGTGCGCTTGCGGTCCCGGGTGACAACGGTCCAGTCGTCACTCCACATGTCCCACTCCACGGTGCCCAGGGTGAGCATCGGTTCGATGGTGAACACCATGCCGGTTTCGATCACCGTGTTGTAGGCGGGGGCGGCGTCATAGTGGGGGATGATCAGCCCGGTGTGGAAGGCCTCGCCCACTCCGTGTCCGGTGAAGTCACGCACCACGCCGTAGCCGAAGCGCTTGGCGTAGGACTGGATGGTCCGGCCGATGACGTTGATCTCCCGGCCCGGCGCCACCGCCTTGATGGCGCGGTTCAGCGATTCCTGGGTGCGCTCCACCAGAAGCCGCGATTCCTCATCCACGTCACCCACCAGGAAGGTGTAGTTGGTGTCGCCGTGGACGCCGTTGATGAACGCGGTGATGTCGATGTTGAGGATGTCGCCGTCCTGGACCACCGTGCTGTCCGGAATGCCGTGGCAAATGACCTCGTTCAGCGAGGAGCACAGGGATTTGGGAAAGCCCCGGTAGCCGAGGGTGGACGGGTAGGCATGGTGGTCCAGCAGGAATTCGTGGCCCACTTTGTCCAGCTCATCCGTGGTGACACCCGGCTGGATGTGCTTGCCCACTTCCACGATGGCCTGCGCTGCGATCTTCCCGGCGATCCGGATCTTTTCGATGGTCTCGGCCGACTTGACCTCGGAGCCGGTGAACTTGGCCGGCGCGGGCTTGCCGACGTACTCCGGACGGGGGATGGACGCCGGGACGGGACGCTGCGGACTCAAGGTACCCGGGGTGAGGGTGCCAATGGGTGCAGTCGAGGCAAGGGAAGGCATAGATTGATCATATAAGGCACTGCAGAACGCCTAACAACCGACAAGCGGCGGAGGCACGCGTAAGTGTTTGTGTTACGTGGATCACCTCGCGCTTCCCCTGTCGCCGGAACAAGGAGCAACGATGACTGAGTACTGGTTCAACATCAAAACCCACGAGGTGGAAGAGGACCGGCTGTCGGACTGGAGCCAGCTCATTGGGCCGTACAAGACCCGGGCAGAAGCCGAACACGCGCTGGAGAAGGTGAAGGCACGCAACGAGGCCTGGGAAAAGGGCGACGACGACTGAACGGGTGAGTGCCGGCCTAGAAGGAATGTTCCGGGCCGGGGAACTCGCCTGACCGGACGTCGTCGCCATAGGCGGTGGCGGCGTCGAGCAGTGTGTTGCGCAGGTCCGCGTATTGTTTCACGAACTTGGCCATCCGGCCGCCCCGAAGCCCGGCCATGTCCTGCCAGACCAGGACCTGCCCGGTGGTTGCGTTGCCTGCGCCGATCCCCACCGTGGGGACGTCCACGGCCGCATCGACCGCTGCGGCCGTCTCTGCCGGCACCATTTCCATCAGCACGCAGAACGCTCCGGCGTCAGCGAGGGCGCGGGCATCCTCAATGAGCCGCTGGGCGTCGTCGCCGCGGCCCTGCACGCGGTACCCGCCCAGGGCGTGCTCGCTTTGGGGGGTGAAGCCGATGTGCGCCATGACGGGAATGCCCGCCTGCACCATGGCCCGGACCGTCGGTGCGTAGTACTTCCCGCCCTCCATCTTGACCGCGTGCGCCAGGCCTTCCTTCAGGAACCGCACGCCACTTGCCACGGCCTGTTCGGCGCTGACCTCGTAGCTGCCAAAGGGCAGGTCCGCCACCACCAGCGCGCGTTTGGCGGACCGTGCCACCGCGCGGCACAGGGGCAGCAGCTCATCCACAGTCACCGGAAGGCTGGTCTCGTTGCCAAAGACATTGTTGGAGGCCGAGTCTCCCACCAGGAGCACTTCGATGCCTGCGGAATCAAAAATCTCGGCGGTGTACTGCTCGTACGCAGTAAGCATGGCGAACCTGGTGCCGTCGCGCTTGGCCTGCTGGAGGTGGTGGACGCGGACCTTCGCCGGCTTCCGTTCGGCCGGGGCGGGCAGGCCGGGGCCGCTGCCGTAGGGGGCGGGTACTTCTGCGGACGCGCTGGAGTCGGAGCTGTTGGAGGCCATGGGATGAGCGTAATGCGATACCGGCCGTCCTAGCTACCGCGCCCCCCGGCCCGCCAGCAGTGATGTGTGTCATGGGCGGGGCGGCTGCCGGCAGCAGTGGTGCCGGGAGCGGGACCCGGGGTGGACTAAAGGCAGGATCAAGGCGTCGCAAGGTTAATGCTGTGTTACGCACGGCGCAGGCTTCGGCATCGGCGCAGAATGATTAGTACAGTGTTGATGAACTGCTGCCGGCTTTCCCCTTGCATGGGCCCGGAGCATGGACGTTGACCGGAGAAGAGGCCATCATGGACCGCCAGCAAGAGTTTGTCCTGCGCACAATCGAAGAGCGCGACGTACGGTTCGTACGCCTGTGGTTCACCGACGTCGTGGGGTCGCTGAAGTCCGTGGCGCTGGCGCCGGCAGAAGTCGAAGGCGCCTTCGAGGAAGGGTTGGGCTTCGACGGCTCCTCCATCGAGGGCCTGGCCCGGGTGTTTGAATCGGACATGCTGGCCCAGCCCGATCCCGCCACTTTCCAGATCCTCCCGTGGCGCGGCGAGACCGAACAGACATCGCGGATGTTCTGCGACATCCTCACCCCTGACGGCGAACCCTCCGCGGCGGACCCGCGCAACGTGCTCAAGCGCACCCTGGCCAAGGCCGCGGACATGGGCTTCACCTGCTACACCCACCCGGAAATCGAGTTCTACCTGCTTAAGTCGCACGAGCCGGGCCCCAACGGCGCTCCGGTGCCGGTTGACGAAGGCGGGTACTTCGACCACGTCCCGGGCGGCGTGGCCCAGGACTTCCGCCGCACCGCCGTGACCATGCTGGAATCAGTGGGCATCTCGGTGGAGTTCAGCCACCACGAGGCCGGCCCCGGCCAGAACGAGATCGACCTCCGCTACGCCGATGCGCTCCAGACCGCGGATAACATCATGACGTTCCGCACCGTCATCAAGGAAGTGGCGCTGCAGCAGGGCACCTACGCCACCTTCATGCCCAAGCCGTTCACGGACCACCCCGGTTCCGGCATGCACACGCACTTCTCCCTGTTCGAGGGTGACAGCAACGCCTTCTTCGAGGCCGGCGCCGAGTTCCAGCTCTCCAAGACCGCGCGGCAGTTCATCGCGGGCATTCTCAAGCACGCCCCGGAGTTCACCGCCGTCACCAACCAGTTCGTGAACTCGTACAAGCGGCTGTGGGGCGGCGGCGAGGCGCCCAGCTACCTGAGCTGGGGCCACAACAACCGTTCCGCGCTGGTCCGCGTGCCGCTGTACAAGCCCGGCAAGGGCCAGTCGGCCCGGATCGAGTACCGCGGCATCGATTCGGCCGCCAACCCTTACCTGGCCTACGCCGTCCTGCTGGGCGCCGGCCTCAAGGGGATCGAGGAAGGTTACGACCTGCCGGCCGCTGCCGAGGACGACGTCTGGTCGCTGAGCTCGGCCGAACGCCGCGCCATGGGCCACGATCCGCTGCCGGCAAGCCTGCACGACGCCATCCGCTCCATGGAGGACTCGGAGCTGATGCCGCAGATCCTGGGTGAACAGGTTTACGAGCACTTCCTGCGCAACAAGCGCGCCGAATGGCAGGACTACCGGCTGCAGGTGACGCCCTACGAGCTGCAGCGCAACCTCGGCATTCTCTAGGTGCCGGGCGTGAGCCTGGCGCGCCGCCTCATCGCGGCCGGATTCAGCGACCTGGAAAAGGGCGAGCGCTTCCTGGCCGCGCGCGAACTCGAGGGACTGGACCAGGACAGGCTCTTTGCCGGGCTGCAGCTGGCGGCCAGCCCGGATACTGCCCTGCAGTCCCTGGTCCGGCTGATCGAGAAGCATCCGCAGCTGCGCGACCTGGCCGCCGCCGAGCCGGAGGCCAGCGAGCCCATGTACCGGGTCCTCGGCGCCTCGGAGGCGCTGGGGGAGTTCCTCATCCGGCACCCGGAGCACCTGGAGGCCTTCCGGGTCCGGGCCAGTCCAGAGCCGCTGCCGGCCGACCCGGACCGGCTGCGCGCCACGCTCCTGCAGTCCGTCGGGGCAGATCCCCGCGCCGGCAGGCCCGTTGCCGCCACCACAGGGGTGGAGGCCTACGCGGCCCTGCGCACGGCCTACCGCCGGGGCCTGGTGGACCTCGCCGTCAAGGACCTGTGCGCCGCGGACCCGCTGGACTTCCTGCCGTCGGTGGGCGGTGAGCTGGCGGACCTGGCTGCGGCCGCCATCGAGGCCGCCCTGGCCGTCTCCCGGGCCGAAGCGGCGGAGCAGCACAGCCGTGCCGAGGTCGCCGATGTCGGCCTGGCTGTGATCGGGATGGGCAAGTGCGGAGCCCGGGAACTGAACTACATCTCCGACGTCGACGTCATCTACGTGGTGGACCCGGGCAGCCTGGAGGACGCACACGCCAACACCATCGGCACCGCCCTGGCCAGCGGCATCTCCCGCGCCATCTCCTCTGTTGCCAGGGAACCCGGCCTGTGGGAGGTGGACGCCAACCTTCGGCCCGAGGGAAAATCCGGGCCGCTGGTGCGCACCCTCGCATCCCACGAAACGTACTACGCCAGATGGGCGGAAAGCTGGGAGTTCCAGGCGCTGCTCAAGGCCCGTGCCATCGCCGGCGATGCCGCTTTGGGCCGGGCCTACGAGGATGCCGTGGCGCCGCTGATCTGGAATTCCGCGGGCCGGGAGGGATTTGTTGAGTCCGTCCAGGCGATGCGCCGCAGGGTGACCGAGCACATTCCCGCCGCTGAGGAGCAGCGCCAGATCAAGCTGGGCCGCGGCGGCCTGCGCGACGTCGAATTCACCGTGCAGCTGCTCCAGCTGGTGCACGGCAAGGCAGACGAGTCATTACGACGGCGGGACACCACCTCCGCGATCGCCGCGCTGTCGGCCGGAGGTTACATCGGCCGTTCCGACGCCGCAGCCTTCGACAACGCCTACCGCTACCTGCGCCTGCTGGAACACCGCATCCAGCTGTTCCAGCTGCGCCGCACCCACCTCATGCCGGTGGCCGAGCCGGCGCTGCGCTCCCTGGCCAAGGCCGTGCTGGGGCCGTTCTCCAACGAACGGCCCACCCCGGACTCATTGCTTTCCGCGTGGCAGCGCACCAAGCGCTCGGTGCGCGAACTGCACGAGCGCATCTTTTACCGGCCACTGCTGAACTCGGCGGCCAAGCTCAGCACTGAGGACGCCAGGCTGACCCCCGAGGCGGCGCAGGGCCGGCTTGCCGCCCTGGGATACCGCGATCCGCAGGGAGCGATGCGGCATATCGAGGCGCTCACAGCGGGCGTGAGCCGCCGCGCCGCCCTGCAGCGCCAGCTCCTGCCCATCCTGCTCGACTGGCTGGCCGAAGGCGTGGACCCCGATGCGGGGCTGCTTGCCTTCCGCCGCATCAGCGAGGCGCTGGGCACCACGCACTGGTACCTCGGCCTGCTTCGCGATTCCAATGCCGCCGCAGAGCGCCTGTGCCACATGCTCTCAAATTCCCGGCTGATCGCAGACCTCCTGGAGGTCTCGCCGGAGTCCGTGGCATGGCTGGGACAGGACAAGGACCTGCTGCCGCTGGGCTTCGAAGCGCAGTGGCAGGAAATCACCGCCAAGATGTCCCGGCACTCGGACCCGGAAAGCGCCATGCGCCTCATCCGGCTGATCCGCCGGCGGGAAATCCTGCGCATCGCCATCGCTGATTCGGCTGGCCTCCTGGACCAGGACCAGGTAGGCAGGGCTTTGGCGGACACGGACCGGGCGGCTGTCCTGGGAGCCCTGCGGGTGGCGGAAGGCATCGTCTCCGCCGGCGGGCCGCTCAAGACCACGGTCCTGGTGGTGGCCATGGGCCGCCAGGGCGGCCGAGAGATCGGGTACGGATCGGACGCCGACGTCATGTACGTCCACCGTGCCCTTCCCGGCTTCTCCGACGCCGAAGCCCAGGAACAGGCCGCGCGCATCGTGGCGAAGGTGTCCAGCCTGCTCACCCAGCCGCTGAAGCCGGCTATCATGGCTGAACGCGTCCTCCAGATGGACGCCGACCTACGGCCCGAGGGCAAGAACGGGGCCATGGTGCGCTCCCTGGACTCCTTCGCGGAGTACTACCGCCGCTGGTCCCTCATCTGGGAAGCCCAGGCCCTGCTGCGCGCACGGCCGATGGCAGGCGACGACACCCTGGCCGCCGACTTCCTCTCCCTCATCGACCCAATCCGGTACCCGGAATCGGTGTCGGAGCAGGACGTACGCGAGATCAGGCGCATCAAGGCAAGGGTGGAGTCTGAGCGGCTGCCGCGCGGTGCCGACCCCGCACGGCACCTCAAACTGGGACGCGGCGGCCTCAGCGACGTCGAGTGGCTGGTCCAGCTGATCCAGCTCCAGCACGCCGGAAAGCATCCGGAGCTCCGGACCACGTCCACCCTGGAGGCCCTTGCCGCCGCTGCGGACCTCGGCCTGCTGGATGCTGCCGACGCCGGGCTGCTGGGGGATGCCTGGCGGCTTGCCAGCCGCATCCGGTCCGCCAATGTCATCTGGAGCGGAAAGGCCTCCGACCTTCTTCCTTCCTCCCGCCGTGACCTGGAGGCCGTGGCACGCTGGTGCGGGTATGAGCCCGGGCATGCAGCCGCGCTGGAGGAGGATTACCTGCGGGTGAGCCGGCGGGCGCGGGCTGTTTTCGAGCGTGTCTTCTATGGGCGTTGACTGGGTCTGGCTCATCCCGCTGCGGGACCTGGACGCCGATGCCCGCGCCATCCAGCTCGGCGCCATCGCGGACATGTCCTTGCTGCCCGGCCAGGACCGCTTCGTGGGCGACCCGCTGCGAATGGCCCTGGCAGGACTGGCAGAAGAATCACGCCGGCCCTACGTCGTGGAGGCCGGGGGTGCCGCTGTCGGCCTCTTGACGCTGCAGGCGGGGGCCGCGGGGCTTGCCGGCTGGCCTGACGACGAGTCGGCCTGGCTGCTGCGTGGCTTTCTCATCGACCGGCGGCACCAGGGCAAGGGGCTGGGGACCCTGGCAGCGGCAGCGGCCGTGGAGGCAGCCCGCAAACTCACCGTTCGGGACCAAAGCCGCGAGACCGGCGTCGTACTCTCCGTCAACGAGGAAAACCCTGCGGGACTTTCCGCTTACCGCCGGTCCGGCTTTCTCGACGCAGGACGGTACCTGGGCGGCACGGCGGGACCGCAGCGAACCATGTTCCACAGCTTCCCCGCCACCCCGCAGCAGTAACGCGTTTGACGTAACCCGCCGTGCCGGCATTGCGCTCAGCAAGCGTTTGCCCGATTATGTGGATTGGCGGTGTTCTCCAACCTTGTTGGGGGGAAGGCTGGATAAGTCTTCGTCTCGGGGGGCATTCGTCAGGGGGTCCGGCTCCCGGTCTCAGCACGTCTGGAGGCGGGCCCCCACCTTAACGCCTCTGTTCGCCGCGACGGCGGCCGGACACAACGAAGGCGGCCACCGGATGCACCGGTGGCCGCCTTCGCGGTCTCAGCAGTCCTGCGGGGCAGGCCGCAGACTAGACGCCGTAGTAGAGCTCGAACTCGTAGGGGTTCGGGCGCAGGGACAGCGGGCGGATCTCGTTCTCGTACTTGTACTCGATCCAGGTGTCGATCAGGTCCTGGGTGAAGACGCCGCCGGCCTGCAGGAACTCGTTGTCCTCGCGCAGTGCCTCGAGTGCTTCCTCAAGCGAACCCGGAGCCTTGGGGATGTCCTTGGCTTCCTCGGCGGGCAGCTCGTAGAGGTCCTTGTCGATCGGAGCGGGCGGCTCGATGCGGTTGCGGATGCCGTCGATTCCGGCCATCAGCTGGGCAGCGAACGCCAGGTACGGGTTGGAGGAGGGGTCCGGCGCGCGGAATTCGATGCGCTTGGCCTTCGGGTTGGAACCCGTGATGGGGATACGGATACCGGCGGAGCGGTTGCCCTGCGAGTAGACCATGTTGACCGGAGCTTCGAAGCCCTTGACCAGGCGGCGGTAGGAGTTCACCGTCGGGTTGGTGAAGGCCAGGACGGCGGAAGCGTGCTTGAGCAGGCCACCGATGTACCAGCGGGCGGTGTCGGATAGGCCGGCGTAGCCCTTCTCGTCGTAGAACAGCGGCTCGCCACCGTTCCACAGCGACTGGTGGCAGTGCATGCCGGAGCCGTTGTCGCCGAAGACCGGCTTGGGCATGAAGGTGACGGACTTGCCCCAGGCGTCAGCGGTGTTCTTGATGACGTACTTGAACTTCTGCAGGTCATCCGCAGCGTGGGTCAGGGTGGTGAACTTGTAGTTGATCTCGGCCTGGCCGGCGGATCCAACTTCGTGGTGGCTGCGCTCGACCTCGAGGCCGGCTTCGTCCAGGGCAACACACATGGCGTCGCGCAGGTCAGCCTGCTTGTCAGTGGGGGAGACCGGGAAGTAGCCGCCCTTGACGGGGGTCTTGTAGCCCAGGTTGCCGCCCTCTTCCTCGCGGCCCGTGTTCCAGTGGGCTTCCTCGGAGTCGATCTTGTAGAAGCTGCCCTGGGGCGAGGACTGGTACTGGACGTTGTCGAACACGAAGAACTCGGCTTCGGGAGCGAAGAACGCGGTGTCGGCGATGCCGGTGGAGGCCAGGTAGGCCTCAGCCTTCTCAGCCACGCCGCGGGGGTCGCGGTGGTAGGGGTCTCCGGTGCGCGGGTTGACGATCGAGAAGTTCAGCGCGAGGGTCTTCTCCATGCGGAAGGTGTCCAGGAACGCGGTGGTGACGTCCGGGATCAGCTGCATGTCAGATTCGGCGATGCCCTGGAAGCCGCGAATGGAGGAACCGTCGAAGAGCTGACCGTTGACGAAGAAGTCCGCGTCGACGCTCTTGGCGGGGACGTTGAAGTGCTGCTGGACGCCCGGGAGGTCGGTGAAGCGAATATCGACGAACTTTACATCTTCGTCCTTGATGAACTTGAGGACTTCGTCCGCAGTCTTGAACATCTATGCTCCTAACGCATATGTAAATATCTGGCATGCAAGCCATATGATCCAGCGCAATCCAAAAGCAGGGAGAACGCGGGGTTTTCCCTGCTGCGCGTACCTGCCGGGGGATTGCTTGAAACTGCTAACAGCCTATGGATACGGCATTTCCCGTCCGTGTCCGCATTGTTTCGGGCAGGTTACAGAATGCCCTGCTATGACCACGCTATCGTCCGTCCACATTTTGGTCGACTCCCATCCACAGTGTGGGCGCGTCGATACTTCCCTGATCGGTAAACTTGGACGGTGGTAGATCGCAAAGATATTGGCTCCTGGCTCAGCGGACCGGACACCTCCGGCATCTCGAAATATCCGGGGGAGCGGCTGGGTCTCCCGGAGTCCGGTCCCGGGTCCATCGCCCGGGCAGGTCGGCGCATCGTGGCCCTCTGCATCGACTGGGGCATCGCACTGCTCATCAGCAACTTCGCCTTTGGCGGCGACTCGTGGGCCACCCTGGCGGTGTTCGCCATTGAACAGATCCTGCTGGTGGGGACCCTCGGTTACAGCATCGGCCACCGCGTAATGGGCATTGCTGTGATCAAACCCGGCGGCGGTGCCCCTGGCCCACTCGCGGCCCTGGTCAGGTCAGTGCTTCTGTGCCTGGTGATCCCTGCCGTGATCTTCGACCCGGACCAGCGCGGCCTGCACGACAAAGCCATGAACACGCTCCTGATCCGGCGCTAGCCGGTCCCGCTTACGCCTCCGGCCGTTCCCTGGCCCGTCCCTGCCGCCGGAAGGCCGGAGCGTTGGTCACCACTACGCCGGCGATGACGACGGCGCCGCCCACCAGTTGGGCGATCGTGTGGACCTGTCCGCCGAGGGTTGTCAGGATCGCGGTGAAGACGGTGATGAGGTTGAGGAAGACGCCCGCACCGGCCGCAGGCAGGACCGTCAGGGCCCGGTTCCACAGCAGGTAGGACAGCACTGACGGGAAGATGGCGATAAAGAGCAGTGATGCCAGCGCGTTGCCCGTCGAGGGAAGCGCCAGGCCGCCCGTGGCGAAGCGGACCGGGCCCAGAATGCCCACGACCACCGCTGCCTGGACCGCAGTCGCGGTAATGGGCGGAATCTTCGGTGCCAAGCGGCCGGTGATGGTATAAGCCGTCCAAACAATGATGGCGCCCACCATGAGTACCTCACCGGTGCCGAAACCGGTGTCCATCAAGCGCCCTACGTTCCCTCCGCTGATGACCACCAGGACGCCCGCCAGAGCCATCAGGACGCCCGCCACCGCCAGCGGGGTGAGCCGTTCGCGCAGGAAGACCGCGGCGGCCAGCGTGATCAGCGCCGGATTGAACGCGTTAATCAGCGATGCGTTGAACGCGTCCGTATGCTCCAGGGCCAAGTACAGGAGGAGGTTGTAGCCGAGCAGGCCGCAGACGCTCAACGCGAGCAGCCAGGGCCACGCGGCCAGCACGGACCGCCAGGACGGCCGCTCCACCACCTGGGCAATTACCAGCAGCGGCACCAGCGCAATGGCCCACCGCAGGAACACCAAGCTCAGGGGGTCGATGCTTTGGACCGCGCCGGCGCCCACCACGTAGTTGCCCGCCCAGAAGAGCGTGGCCCCGAGCAGGGAGAGGACTGCCACCACCCGACGGCGGCCCTGGCTGCCCTTCACCGGATCCTTTCCTGTCTTAACCGACTCCAAGTTACGGGGTCCTTTTCGGCTACGCCCGGCTGGGCTCAAGGCCAGCGTCGGCCGTTTCCACTGGTGAAGCTGTTAGGTGGCCGCGCCGGCCGGACCAGCGTTCAAAAAGGATGGTGGCAAACGGGAAGACCGCGGAAAGGCCAGCCAGGGCAGCCACCAGGAACGGCCAGCGCTGCAGGCGCCACAGCGTGAGCGCGGCGACCCCGTAGCCGATGAACAGCGCACCGTGGACAGGCCCGGCGATTTCGACACCAAGCTCCGTGGTGCCGGCAATCCACTTGAAGTACATTCCCACCAGAAGCGCGGCCCAGCTGCAAGCCTCGGCGATGGCGAGGATGCGGAAGATGCGGATCACGGATGTCCTGAGGCGCATGGTCTAAGTCCTGTCGTAGCTTGATTTCGGATGAGGCCCGGGCGCAAGAAAAAACGCCCCGGCGGCCGGCTGTGCCGGTACCGGGGCGTCCTCGTGGCTAGCGCCCGCGGTTGGGACGGGCCTTGTAGGGATCGATGCCCTTGGGAATGGGAAGCCTGTTGCCCATGGACGCGATGCGCTTGGACACGGTGCTGACTTCCAGTTTGGTCAGTTCGTTCTTCATCTTGCCCATCTGCTTGGCCACCTGGCTCAGCGGCACTTGCCCCTCGCCGCGCCCGGTTTGGATCGTGTGCACGGGAACGTTGGGGAGGATACGCGCCAAGCGCTTGCGCTCAGCATCGAGCAGCGGCTTCACCCGGTGGGTGGGGCCTTCGCTGACAAGGACGACGCCGGGACGGCCAACCGCACGAAACACGGCATCCTGCGTGCGCGGGTTGACAGCGACCGGCTGTTCCTCGGTGATCCAGCCCCTCCGGAGCGTTCCCAGGGCAGCGCCGGAGGCGCCGGGCTGGTTCTCGATCTGCGCGAACGCGGCACGTTCGGCGCGCCGGGACAGGATGAAGGTTGCGGCCAGCAGGCCGAGCGGAATGCCGATGATCAGGCCGGTGATCCAGTTGTCCAGCCAGAAGCCCACCAGGAAGCTCACAGCCACAACGCCCAGGAAGACCAGGAGCATCAGCCACGGAACCATGGGGTCGTGGCGGCGGGTCATGGTGAAGACCTCGCCGATCTGCTTGAGCCTGCTGGGCTTCTTGGCCTTTGCTTCCTTCGGCTTGCGCGTGAACATGCTGCGCTTCACCGCGCTTGAGCCCGCGGAGGAGGAGTTGCTGGAGTCAGGGGATTTCGCCATAGTGCCTCAATTCTACGTGACTTAAACGCAAGGGCCGGACGCTGGAATCTTCCAGCGTCCGGCCCTTGGCCAGTTCAAGAAACCGAGGTCAGGAGTGGGCGGCCAGGAGGGTGGCGGCTTCCTGGCGGGTGGTGCCGGAGTCCTGGATGCCGTCGGCGATGTGGGCGAGTTCGGCGGGGATGTCGCGGCCTTTTTTGCGCATGGCGGTGGCCCAGAGGCGGCCGGCGCGGTAGGAGGAGCGGACCAGGGGGCCGGACATGACGCCGAGGAAGCCGATTTCTTCGGCTTCGTGCTGGAGGTCGACGAATTCCTGGGGTTTGACCCAGCGGTCCACGGGCAGGTGCCGTTCGGAGGGGCGCAGGTACTGGGTGATGGTGATCAGGTCGCACCCTGCTGCGTGGAGGTCGCGGAGGGCTTCGGAGATTTCCTCGCGGGTTTCGCCCATGCCCAGGATGAGGTTGGATTTGGTGACCATCCCATGGGCCCGGCCCTGGGTGATGACGTCCAGGGAGCGGTCGTAGCGGAACGCGGGCCGGATGCGCTTGAAGATCCGGGGCACGGTTTCGACGTTGTGGGCGAAGACTTCGGGTTTGGAGTCGCAGATCGCTTTGATGTGCTCGGGGTTGCCCGAGAAGTCCGGGATGAGCAGTTCGACGCCGGTGCCGGGGTTCAGTTCGTGGATCTTGCGGACGGTTTCGGCGTAGAGCCACACGCCTTCGTCTTCGAGGTCGTCGCGGGCGACGCCGGTGACGGTGGCGTAGCGGAGCTGCATGGACTGGACGGAGCGGGCCACCTTGGTGGGTTCGAACCGGTCCAGGGGTGAGGGTTTGCCGGTGTCGATCTGGCAGAAGTCGCAGCGGCGGGTGCATTCGGAGCCGCCGATCAGGAAGGTGGCTTCCTTGTCTTCCCAGCATTCGAAGATGTTGGGGCAGCCGGCTTCCTCGCAGACGGTGTGCAGGCCTTCCTTTTTCACCAGGTTCTTCAGCCCGACGAACTCCGGGCCCATTTGGACCTTGGCCTTGATCCATTCCGGTTTGCGCTCCACCGGGACCGCAGCATTGCGCTGCTCGATCCGCAGCATCTTCCGGCCTTCAGGTGCCAATGTCACAGTAGAGCTCCTTCAGGGCTCGAAACCAATGCTTCTTCATGTTTGCGGAATTCCGCTACGAACCGGTCCACGATGTCCGCGGGCGTGATCTCCCGCCCCGTTTCCAGGGACATGGTGGTCACCCCGGCGTCGGTGATGCCGCAGGCAATGATCTGACCGTAGGGTGCCAGGTCGTTGCTGCAGTTGATCGCCACGCCGTGCATGGTGACGCCGTTGAGCACGCGGATGCCGATGGCCGCGATCTTGCGGTCCGGGCCCTTGGCATCTGCCTTAATCCACACGCCGGCCCGCCCCTTGATGCGCTCTGCCTTGATGCCGTAATCCGCCAGGACGGTGATCATGATTTCTTCCAGGCGCTCCACATAATCCCGGATGCCGGAGCGGTTCTTCAGCTTCAGGATGGGGTAAGCGATCAATTGTCCCGGCCCATGCCAGGTGAGCTTGCCGCCGCGGTCCACCGGAACCACCGGTGTGCCGTCAAACGGGCGCTCATGGTCCTCTGTCAGCTTGCCGGCCGTGTAGACGGCGGCGTGCTCCAAAAGCAGGACTGTGCTGGGGGCAACTCCGGCGACAACTTTGTCATGGAGTTCGCGCTGGGCATCCCAGCCTTCCATGTAATCAACAAAGTTGGGGGCAAGACCCAGCTGTGAAAACTCAAGAGTCATGGCATCCAGCTTAGACCCCGCAGCCGGGCTGGCCCGGTTTAGTGTCCAAGCTCACCGCCGTCCCCATTGTGACTGCTGCAATCGAGGCTGTGGATAACTTCTGCAGCCGGGCCGGGATTCGGCTAGACATGGACCATGGACGATGCACAGGCACCTGAGGTCCCCGGTTACGACGTCGGCCGGCTCCTGGGACGGGGCGGCAGCGCAGACGTGTGGCTGGCCAGGGAACGGCGGACCGGCAGGGATGTAGCGCTCAAGTACTTCCGGACCGCCGGCAGCAGGACGAGGGGCAGCGCTGCCATCACCGAGGAGGAAATGCGGCGGGAGATCCGGATCCTTTCGGTCCTGGACCACCAGCACCTGATCAGCGCCCATGACGCCGTGCGCATTGGCGATGCGGGCGGCGGCACGGCGCTGACCATGGACTACGCTGCCGGAGGCTCCCTGGCGCGGCTGGTCGCGGCCCGTGGCAGGCTCACCGTGGGCGAGACCGTCACCGTCCTGACGCCCATCGCACAGGCCCTGGGCTACCTTCACGGCAAGGGGTTTACCCACTCCGATGTCTCCCCAGGGAACGTACTGTTTACCGGGCAGGGCAAACCCATGCTGTCGGACCTGGGCTTTGCCCGGATGCTCGGGGATCCTGCCAGTCCGGAGACTGCAGGGACGGCCGGCTTCCTTGATCCGTCCCCGGTCGATGCCGTCCGCGCCGGACTGCAGCCTGAACGCGACGTCTACTCCGCTGCCGCGCTTGGCTGGTTCTGCCTGACAGGTGCTGCACCCGGCCGTACTGCTGACCGCCCGCCGCTGTCCCTCCTGGTTCCCGGCGTCCCCAAGGAGCTCGCGGCAGCCCTGGAAGCAGGACTGAACGAGGACCGGCGGCTGCGCCCCAATGCAGTGGCACTGGCTACGGCTGTGTACCGCAGTGCAGATCCGGAGCCGGTGGACCTCTCCGATGCCGTACACCCCACAGTCCTGCCTGAGCTGCTGACGCGGCGGCGCATTGCCCCTGGTACAAAGGGCGGCGGTATCCGGACCAAACTGCAGGCTTTGCGCCGCCGCATCGCGACGTCCCCTTGGAGCGCCTTGTCCTTTACCCTGTCATCCGGCATGCCGCCCGCGGGCCGGTCCAAACGCCAGCCCATGGGCCAGCAACTGCCGCCTGTCGATAAGAAAGCCGCGCTTGTGCCGCAGGGGAAACATGCTGGAAGACCCGTCGCCGTCCCCCACGGGAAACACGCCGACGGGCACGTAACCGGGCGGAGGACCCGGGCCAGGACTCTGGTACGTGCCCTCCTGCCGGCTATCGCCGCAGCGGCTGCCGGACTGTGGTGGCTGTCAGCCGTCGGACAGCCGCCGTGGTCAGAAACTGCCGCAACGGGTTCGCTGCCGGCAGCTGCGCGCCCGACCGAAACCGCTTCGGACGGAGGAACAGGAGCCGCCGCGCCGGTTGATCGCGCCAGGCAGGAGGCCCTTGCGGCTGATCCCGCCGTTGCTGTGGAGGGCCTGGCGGCGCTGCGGGACCACGCATTCAGCAGCGGCCGGCTTGAGCTGCTGGCGGACGTGAACGCGCCAGACTCCGCGGCAGCTGCAGCCGATGAGCGCATCGCCTCGCAGCTCCGCCCCACCGGGCACCGCCTGGCCGGCTTCACCACCACACTCGCCGAGGTGGCAACGGAAGGCGGTGCCACCCGGGACCATGCCGTCGTCCGGCTGGTGTCCGCCACCTCCGGCTACAGCACGGTCAACGCGGAGAACAGTGTGCTTGCCACCGGGGAACCCAGCCGGCCGCAGCCCCTTCGGTTGGTCCTGGTCTCCGTGGACGGCCAGTGGCGCGTCAGCGAGATCCTTGCCGGGCAGTGATTCTTGCCGGGCAGTGATTCCTGCCGGACGGCGCATCTTCCGGCGGAAGGCCGCCACCCTCCAACCGGGGTCAGTTCAGCTAGGCCCGGCCGTCCTTGGCCGTCACCCAGCGTGCCGCCTCCTCCAGGCTCCCGTGCTGCCACCGGAAACCGGCGGATGACAGCGCTGCCGGCTCCATCCGCTGGCTGAACAGCAGGAGCTCCTCGCCCAGGCCCGGCATCACTGTGCGCAGCACAGGCGCCGGAACGCGCAACACGGCAGGCCGGTGCAGGGCGCGGGCCAGGGCCGCGACAATCGTGTTGACGTCAGCCTGCTCAGGTGCGGTCACGTTGACCGGACCGGAGACCGTGGAGTCGAGGAGGAAGAGGAAGGCAGCCGAAACATCCGGAAGGGTGACCCAAGGCCAGAACTGGCGTCCGTTGCCAAAGGGCCCGCCAACGCCCAGCCGCAGCAGTGGCAGCAGCTTGCCAAGCGCTCCGCCCGAACGGCTGAAGACCACCCCCGTGCGTGCCAGCACCACGCGCACACCTGCCGGCGCCGACAACGCCGCCTGCTCCCACTCGACGCAGATCTGCGCCAAGGTGCCGGAACGTGCAGGTGCGTCCTCGCGCAGGACCGTATTGCCGGCGTCGCCATAGTAACCAGACGCCGACTGGCTGATGAAGGTTTTCGGCGGCGTATCCATGCGCGCCATGGCCTGCACCAAGGTCCTGGTGGGGCCCAACCGGGAGCTGAACAGCTCCTCCACCCGCTTCCGCGTCCAGGGCCTGTCGCCGATGCCGGCGCCGGAAAGGTTGACCACGGCGTCGGCGCCGGCCAGTGACGAGGGGTCGAGGACGCCCGCCGCTGGATCCCAGCGGACTTCGCTTGCGCCGGCAGGTGGCCGCCGGACCAGGGTCACCACGGAGTGGCCTGCATCGCGAAAGGCTGCGGACATGGAGGTGCCGATGAGCCCGGAGGCGCCGGCCATGACAATGTGCATGGTCCATCACACCACGCCAGCGCGGGTTGTGTACCTCCCGCGGGGCAGGGGAGGGGTTGACTATGATCGAACGATGACCTCTTCGAGCTACTTCCGTTTCCCGCATTTGCACGGCGATCTGGTCACTTTCGTGGCCGAGGACGACGTGTGGATTGCGCCCCTGGACGGCGGCCGTGCCTGGCGCGTCTCGTCGCTCCAGCTGCCTGCCCGCAACCCGCGATTCACCCCCGACGGCAAGCGGCTGGTGTGGACCGTGGTGCAGGGAACGGCTCCGGAGGTGGTGTCAGCAGAGGTCGACGGCGGCGGGTACAGGCAGCTCACGTACTTTGGCCACAGCACTACAAAGGTCAAGGGATTCACCGCCGGGGGCGCCGTGGTGGTCACCAGCGCCTTCCGCCAGGCTGAAAGCCGGCACACCCACGCCTACAGCGTTCCGCTTGAAGGCGGCTGGGCGCAGGAACTTCCCTATGGCCCGGTGGAGTCAGTGGCGTATGGACCCGAAGTAGGCGATGAACGCCCCGTGGTGCTGGCGAGCGTGCTGTCCCGGGAACCGGCGTGGTGGAAGCGGTACCGCGGCGGCACGGCCGGGAAGCTGTGGATCGACCGCGACGGCAACGGTGAGTTCGAGCGCCTCCTTCCCGACCTTGACGGCAACCTCACCGACCCCCTCTGGGTGGACGGCCGGATCGCCTTCCTGTCCGATCACGAAGGCTACGGCAATCTGTACTCGGTGCTTCCCGACGGAAAAGACCTGCGCCGGCACACCGACCACCAGGACTTCTACGTCCGGCACGCCGCCACCGACGGCAAACGCGTCATCTTCGAGTCCGCCGGTGAACTCTGGGTACTCCCGGACCTCGGCTCGGAGGCGGAAAAGCTGGATATCACCCTCGGCTCGGCCTCGCAGACCAGGCGTCCTGCCCTTCTCGACGCCGTCAAGCACCTGGGCGCCGTTGCCCCGGACACAACAGGGGCCGCCAGCGCGGTGGAATCGCACGGGACCATTTCCTGGCTGCGGCACAAGGATGGGCCGTCCCGGATCGTCGAGGCAACGCCCGGAGTGCGGGGCCGCTTGCCCAGGCCCCTCGGCGACGGCCGGATCGCCTACATCGCCGATCACGGCGGTGTTGAAGCCATCCACATCAAGGACATCGCAGCGCCTGTGCCGCACACCGCTGCCCAGGTGGCGGCAGGGAGCGGCAAGTCCGGCGCTCCAGCCGTAGCCCCCGATTCCCCGGACGCGGAAAAGCAGGACATCCAGGGGCTGGAAACGGTCAGCCTGCCCCAGCCCGTTCCTGCAGCCGGGGCTGCGGTGCTGGCGGGAAGTGCAGCACACGCTCCGGCAGACGACGAGCAGCAGGCCGACGTTGCGCCACAGGATACGGCCACCGCCGCGGAGGCCCTGCCGCCCGCAGTAGAGGCAGGCATCACTGTTCCCACGCCCTCGCGCGCCAGTTCCCTCGAACCCAGCCCGGATGGCCGGTGGATTGCCCTTGGGACCTCCTTCGGCGACGTGCACGTCCTGGACACCCGCAGCGGCCACCTCAGCCCGGTGGCCAGCATCGGTGAAGGCAGTATTTCCGAATTGGCATGGTCTGCGGACTCCCGCTGGCTGGCGTGGTCCGAGCCCGTCACGTCCTTTGGCTCGCGCAGCCGGCTTCGGCTGGCCACTGTGGAGCGGCTCGACGCCGACCCCGTGGACGTCACCGACGGCCGCTTCCGCGATGCCTCACCGGCCTTCACTCCAGACGGCAAGTTCCTCGCCTTCCTGTCCAACCGCAGCTTCGACCCCGTGTACGACGGGCATTCGTTCGACCTCTCCTTCCCCAGCCCCATCAAGCCGTACCTGGTGGCACTCGCCGCTGACACGCCGTCGCCCTTCGGTCCATCGGTTGACCCCGCCGGCGGGGAGCCGGAAGCGGACGCGGAGGGCACGGACGAGGGCGAGGCAGGGGAGAAGGACACTCCTGGCGTCCGAGTGGATGCGGAGGGCCTGGCGCACCGCGTCATCGGAGTTCCGGTTCCGCAGGGCAACTACAGCTCGCTGGCGGCCGTCGACGGCGCACTCCTCTGGCTCGATTCCGTCCTGGCAGGTGTGACCGGCGACGGAAAGGCCAGCCAGGAGGACAAGGACGCCCGCCCAGGCCTGGTCCGCTACGACATCGTCCGGCGGAAGCAGACCACGCTGGTCGATGCAGTGGACAGCTACCGGCTGACCGGTGACCGCAGCAAGGTGGTGCTGGTTTCCGACAAGCAGGTGACCGTGGTGCCTTCGGACGCCAAGGCGGACGAGGAATCGGGCAAGCTGGTCAAGGTTGACCTGGGCCGGATCCGCGTCCTGCTGGACCCGCTCAGCGTCTGGGGCCAGGCATTCGACGAAGCCTGGCGGCTGCAGCGCGACTTCTTCTGGACCGAAGACATGGCCGGGCAGGACTGGGATTCCATCCACGCCCGTTACCGCCCCATCGTGGAACGGCTGGGTTCGCATGACGACCTGGTGGACCTGCTGTGGGAACTGCACGGCGAACTGGGGACGTCCCACGCCTACGTTCGTCCGGCCGCCGTCACCGAACGCGGCAGCCGTGGACAGGGCCGCCTCGGTGCCGACCTCGCGCACACGGCCAAGGGCTGGGAAATCACCCGGATCCTGGCCGGCGAGTCCTCCGATCCGCTGGCTACCTCCCCGTTGACCAGGCCCGGTGTAGGCGCCAAAGCGGGGGACATCCTGCTGGCGATTGACGGTGTCCCGCTGTCCGAAAGCACCACCCCGGCCATGCAGCTGGTGGGAGCGGCAGGCCGCGCGGTGGAGCTGACCCTCCTCAACGGTTCCGGGCACGGTGCTGCCGAAGGCACCCAACGCCGGGTCGCCGTCGTGCCTGTCAAGGATGAAGAGCGCCTCCGCTACCAGGAATGGGTCGCCGGCAACCGGCGGACCGTCCGTGAAGCCTCCAACGGAACCTTTGGCTACCTGCACATCCCGGACATGATGGCCAACGGCTGGGCGCAACTGCACCGTGACCTCGACACGGAAACAGCATTGGACGGCCTCATCGTGGACGTACGCCGCAACCGTGGCGGTCACACCTCGCAGCTCGTCGCGGAACTGATCGGCCGCAAGGTGACCGGGTGGAGCATGCCGCGCGGGGAGAAGCCGCGCACGTACCCGCACCACGCGCCGAGGGGGCCGGTGATCATCCTGGCTGACGAGTTTGCCGGATCCGACGGCGACATCATCACCCAGGTGTCAAAGCTCAGGGGCATCGGGCCGGTCATCGGCACGCGCACCTGGGGCGGTGTGGTGGGCATCGACAACCGGTTTGCGCTGGCGGACGGCACCGGAGTCACCCAGCCCCGCTATGCCAACTGGTTCAGCGGCGGCGTTGGCTGGAGCGTGGAGAACTACGGCGTTGACCCCGACATCGAAGTGACCTACCCGCCGCACGCCTACGCGGCCGGTCGCGATCCCCAGCTGGAAAACGGCATCGGGGCGCTCAAGGAGATGATCCAGGAGCTGCCCACGGACCGGCCGCCGGCCCGCTCCGGCTACCGCAAGCTGTTGCCTGCGCCGCTGCCGGCCCGCCCGCAGGGACGCTAGGAACAACAAAAAGGCCCTGTCCTTCCGGTTTCCCGGAAGGACAGGGCCTTCGCGTTATGCAGGGCCGGTGGGCCCGGGACTGCTAGGACTGCAGCGTGGCGTCGAGGGTGATCTCGATGCCGGCCAGGGCCTGGGATACGGGGCAGCCCTTCTTGGCGGCCTCGGCAATGCGCTGGAACTCGTCCTGCGAGATGCCGGGGATGCGGGCGTTGAGGGTGAGGTGGCTGCCGGTGATGCCGGTGCCCGGCTGGAAACCAACCTCCGACTTGGTGTTGACCTCCTCGGGCGTGAAGCCGGCCTGGCTCAGTTCGTGGCTGAAGGCCATGGAGAAGCAGGCTGAATGGGCTGCGGCGATGAGCTCTTCCGGGCTGGTCTTGCCGCCGGCAGCTTCGGTGCGGGCCTTCCACGTGACATCGAAGGTGCCCAGGCCCGAGCTGTCCAGGGTGGTGTTGCCCGAGCCCTCGGTCAGGCTTCCGGTCCATACAGTGTGGGCGTTGCGTGTTGTAGCCATGTCTCTCCTCAACGTCGGTTCGATCCGGGGCCGGCAGCCGCTGCCGGCCCCACCGTTTCCCATCCTAGGGACCAGCCACCCCCGGTGCACGGGTTGTCCGCTCTCAGAGGATTATGACCGGCTCCCCGTCATGGGCTTACTGCCAGATGGTGGCAATGGCGATGTTAAGCAGCGCCAGGCCACCGACGCCGTGCGCGAGTCCGGTGGAGACGGGCTGCCCGTTCTTGACCTTGCGTGAGCCGATGACCGCCAGGACTGCCACCACGATGGCGATGACGAACTTGATGCCCAGCTTGGCGTAGTTCGGATTGGAGTCCGGCAGGAACGGGAGGATGCCCATCATGGCGATGCCGGTGAGCAGCTGCAGGAAGGCGCCGTCACGCTGGCGCGGATGCACGGTGGGGGTCCGCATCGTGGCAATCCAGTAGCCCACGATCATGGCGGCCCCGACGACGTGCAGGAAGACCAGGATGTTGAAGAGAATGTTCATGGCTCCAGCTTAGCCAGTCATTTCTACCGCCTGTAGCAAAGCCACGCGGTTCCCGGACCGCGGCGGGCTGGCGGGAGTTTGGGTTAAACCACGACGACGGCCCCGGCTGCGGGAGGTTTCCCACCCGCGCCGGCGCCGCCGTCGTTGGACCCTTTGTTGGTTACAGTCCCAGGTCCGCTTCGAACGCGCCTTCCTCCAGGCGTGCCTTCAGGGTCTGGAGGAACCGGCCTGCATCGGCGCCGTCCACCAGGCGGTGGTCGTACGTCAGGGACAGGTACATCATGGAGCGGATGGCGATCGAGTCATCGCCGTTTTCGTCAGCAACCACCACGGGGCGCTTGACGATGGCGCCGGTGCCCAGGATGCCGACCTGCGGCTGGTTGATGATCGGGGTATCGAACAGCGCTCCAACCGAACCGATGTTGGTGATGCTGAACGTGCCGCCGGACAGTTCATCCGGACCGATCTTGCCGTCGCGGGTGCGGGAAGCAACGTCGGCGATCTTGCCGGCCAGGCCGGCGAGGTTCAGGTTTCCGGCGTCCGCGATGACCGGAACCAGGAGGCCCTTGTCCGTGTCGACGGCGATCGCCAGGTGCTCGGCGTTGTGGTAGGTGATCTCCTGCTTTTCCTCGTCGTAGGCAGCGTTGAGCTTGGGGTGCTGCTTGAGGGCCTCGGCAACTGCCTTGGCGATGAAGGGCAGGAAGGTCAGCTTGGTGCCGTTCTGGGCCTGGAACGAGTTCTTGGCGCGGGCACGAAGCTTGGCGACCTTGGTCATGTCCACTTCGTGGACCTGGGTCAGCTGGGTGGAGATTTCCAGCGACTCGCGCATGCGCCGGGCGATGACCTGGCGGATGCGGGGAGCCTTCTGGGTGGTGCCGCGCAGCGACGAGGCTGCACCGGCTGCAGCCGGGGCGGACGCGGCGGGGGCTGCTGCCGGAGCAGCGGCGGGAGCGGGGGCAGCCTTGGCCTCGGCGGCGGCGATGACATCCTGCTTGCGGATGCGGCCGCCAACACCGGTGCCGGAGAGGCTGGAGATGTCCACGCCGTGCTGGTTGGCAAGCTTGCGGACCAAGGGGGTGACGTAGCCGGACTCGGATCCGCCGGCCGGAGCTGCTTCCTGGGCTGGCGGAGCAGCGGGAGCCTGGGCGGCGGGAGCCGGGGCAGCCTGCGGTGCAGCCTGCTCGGGGGCCTGCTGGGCAGGAACAGCCTGGGCGGGAGCGGTCTGCGCGGGAGCGGACTCTGCCGGTGCGGGCTTGGGGGCTTCCTGCTGGGGAGCGGCGGGTGCAGCCTCCGGAGCCGCGGCAGCGGGAGCGCCCGAGCCGATGACGGCGAGTACGGAGCCCACCTCGGCCGTTTCGTCCTCGTTGACACGGATTTCCTGCAGGGTGCCGGCAACGGGGGAGGGGATCTCGGTGTCCACCTTGTCGGTGGAGACTTCGAGCAGCGGCTCGTCAACGTCGACGGAATCGCCAATGGCCTTCAGCCAGCGGGTCACGGTGCCTTCGGTGACGCTTTCGCCGAGTGCGGGGAGGGTGACCTCGTGGCTTTCGCCGCCGCCTGCAGCGGGTGCTTCCTGGGCGGGTGCCTCCTGCGCGGGGGCTGCTTCGGCGGGTGCTTCCTGTGCGGGAGCAGCTGCAGGTGCCTCTTCGGCGGGGGCAGCCGCGGGAGCTTCAGCGGGTGCGGAACCGCCGCCGGAGCCGTCACCGATGCGCACCAGCGGCGCACCTACCTCGGCGGTCTCATCTTCAGCGACCAGGATTTCTTCAATCACGCCAGCTACAGGAGAGGGGATTTCAGTGTCTACTTTGTCGGTGGAGACTTCGAGCAGCGGCTCGTCCACCTCTACCCGGTCACCTACCTGCTTGAGCCAGCGGGTGACGGTTCCTTCGGTGACACTCTCACCGAGGGCGGGCAAGTTAACGGATTCAGACATGTCGTCCCCGTTCTCCTTATTGATCTTTAGTGCGAATGGTTGCTGCCTTGTTGGAAGCCTAGTGCACCCGGTCTGCGCGACCGGGTGCACCGGGCCTGGTAATGCTGGCGAAAATCAGCCGTGGAGCGGCTTGCCGGCCAGCGCCAGGTGGGCTTCGCCGAGGGCTTCGTTCTGGGTGGGGTGGGCGTGCACCAGCTGTGCCACATCCTCCGGGTAGGCTTCCCAGTTCACGATCAGCTGGGCCTCGCCCACCTGCTCGCCCATGCGGGCACCGATCATGTGGACGCCCACCACGGGGCCGTCCTTCTGGCGGACCAGCTTGATCAGGCCCGAGGTGCCAAGGATGGAGCTCTTGCCGTTGCCGGCCAGGTTGTATTCCTGGGTCTGCACCTGGTCCTCGCCGAACTTTTCCTTCGCAGCCTTCTCGGTGTAGCCGACGGTGGCGATCTCGGGTTCGGAGTAGGTGACCTTGGGGATGTTGATGTCCTCGACCACCACGGGCTTCAGGCCGGCGATCTCCTCGGCCACGAAGATGCCCTGCTGGTAGCCGCGGTGGGCCAGCTGCACGCCGGGGACGATGTCACCGACGGCATAGATGTTGCCCACGCCGGTGTGCAGTCGCTCGTTGGTGATGACGAAGCCGCGGTCGATGGTGACGCCGGCTTCCTCGTAGCCCAGGTTGGCCGTGACGGGGCCACGGCCGACGGCGACCAGCAGCAGGTCCGCTTCGAAGGTCTTGCCGTCCACCAGGGTGACTTTGACGCCGTCGTCATTCTGCTCGACGCCCTGGAAGAAGACGCCGGTGGAGAACTTGATGCCGCGCTTCTTGAAGGCACGCTCGAAGTTCTTGACGATCGTGGCGTCCTCGTTGGGAACGAGGGAGGGCAGGCCTTCGACGATGGTCACGTCCACGCCGAACGACTTCCACACCGAGGCGAACTCGACGCCGATGACGCCGCCGCCCAGGATGATGGCGCTCTTCGGAATGAAGTCCATGGTGAGGGCCTGGTCGGAGGTGATGACCTTGCCGCCGATTTCCAGGCCGGGAAGGGTGCGCGAGTAGGAGCCGGTGGCCAGGACGATGTTCTTGCCCTTGTAGGCGGTGCCGTTCACCACGATGGTGTCGGTGCCCTGCAGCTTGCCTTCACCCTCGATGACGGTGATGGCCTTCTTGGACTTGATCAGGCCCTGCAGGCCCTTGTACTTGCCGGCGATGATGCCGTCCTTGTACGCGTTGACGGCGTTGATATCGATGCCGTCGAGGGTGACGTTCACGCCGTACTTGGCGGAGTCACGGGCGTGGTCGGCCAGCTCTGCGGAGTGCAGCAGGGCCTTGGTGGGGATGCAGCCGTTGTGGAGGCAGGTGCCGCCCAGCTTGGCCTTCTCCACGAGGCCGACGGTGAGGCCGAGCTGTACCGCACGCAGCGCTGCAGCGTATCCGCCGCTGCCGCCACCGAGTACCAGGATGTCGAATTCTTGCGCAGTTGCCTGATCGGCCACTTAAACGCTCCCTCGCGTGAACGATGACGCGATCAGCGCGCATCATCTGGTCTTGGAACTTGCACTGCCGTGATTATGTCAGCAGGGCAACTCTCTTGCATTTGTGACTACCGTGGTTCACCTTAGCGAACCACCTATCCATGCTCCACCTTGGCACTGCGTTTGTGGAGCGCTTGTGTCCAGTGTCACGCGGCCCTGTGGCACAGGAATCACCTGCGCCGCAGGGCCGCGTGGCAGTGGCTGTAACTGCCCAGGGGCACCTAGGAGGCGGCCAGGATGTCCTCCACGTAGGCAACCAGGGTACGGACGGTGCAGCCGGTGCCCTGCTTGTGCGTGTAGCCGTACGGGCTGCCATTATTAAAGGAAGGTCCTGCAATATCGATGTGCGCCCAGGGGATCTGTTCGCCTGCCTTGTCCTTACCCACGAACTCGCGCAGGAACACGGCGGCGGTCATCATTCCGCCGTGGCGTTCGCCGATGTTGGCCAGGTCGGCCACCTGGGAGTCCAGGGTGGGTCGCAGTTCCTCCGGCAGGGGCATGGGCCAGACCAGCTCGCCTGCACGGTCCGCCGCCGCCTTGAGCGCGCCCGTGACGCTGTCCGAGCCCATGACGCCGGCGGTGCGGTTGCCGAGGGCGATCAGCTGCGCGCCGGTGAGGGTTGCGACGTCGATGATGGCGTCCGGGTATTCGCGGCTCGCGGCGACAATGCCGTCCGCCATGACCAGGCGGCCCTCGGCGTCGGTATTGAGGACCTCCACCGTCTTGCCACCGAACATGGTCAGGACGTCGGCAGGACGTGAGGCGCCGCCGCCGGGCATGTTTTCTGCGATGCAGAGCCAGGCGGTCGCTTTAACGGGCAGGCCCAGGCCGGCGATGGCCAGGACAGTGTTAAGTACGACGGCGGCACCGGCCATGTCGCTCTTCATGTCGCCCATGTTGAGGGCCGGCTTAAGGGAGATTCCGCCGGTGTCGAACGTGATCCCCTTGCCCACGAGGGCGACCTTGGCAGTGGCCTTGGCGGGGGAGTATTCGACCTTGACCAGCCGCGGCTGGCGCGTGGATCCCTTGCCCACGCCCATAATGCCGCCGAAACCTTCCTTCTCGAGGCGCTTCTCGTCCCAGACCGTGACTTTGACGGGCAGTCCCTTGGCCAGGTCCTTGGCGGCCTCGGCGAACGATTCGGGGTATAGGTGGCTCGGCGGGGTGTTGACCAGGGACCGGGTGGCGTTAACAGCCTTGGCCACCAGGCCGGCCCGCTTCAGCGCCGCCTCCAGCTCCGGGGTGCCGGCCAGTTCGGTGAAGATGACGGCATTGCGCACCGGGTCCTTAAGTCCGTCGGAGGAAGACCGGAACTCGGTGAAGGAGTAGGCGCCCAGCGCGGCGCCCTCGGCGACGGCCGTGACGTCCTGCACCGTCGCCGTCGGGAATGCCAAAGTGACCGTGGGCAGGCCGGCCAGCTGCCGGACGGCCGATCCTGCTGCCCGGCGGAGCGACTCGCCCGTGAGCGGTCCGGTGGCGGGAACCTTGCCGACGCCGGCCAGGACCAGGATGCCTGCCCCGGTTTCGGGCAGGCCCGGCAGGCGGACCAGCTGGTCCGCGGCGCCGGTGACACCCAGCGCCTTGAGTGAGTCCCCGAGGGCCTCCGCGGACTTCGCCGTCAGGGGATTCTCCAACAGGACGGGGCCGTCGGTTCCCTGGCCCACCCCGATGACCACTGCATCACTGGGGTTCTTCTTAAGGTCCCGCGCGACGGTACTAAGGTTGACTTCAGTATTCTTGACCACAGGGATGAGTCCTCAATTCTCGAAACGTTCGGGCAGGGATGCATGTTGGGCGCTCTGCCATGGTGGCCCGGATCCGGCCGTTCTGGACGGTTCACGGGTGCGTGCAAGCCCGCCTGGCAGGCCAGTTCCGATCGTAGCCCTTCCCCGGCACCGCGGGAGAATTTCCTGAGAGGTGCGCCACACCGGCCGATGGAATGCCGGGTGTCACTGCAGCGTTATGAATTATGTCCACCCGCACCCCTGAAAGGAACATGCCGTGCTTGAACGGATTTCCGGCTCCCTGCTGGACCCCGACGCGCTTTATGCCAGCAACATCGAGCTGTTCCACAGCCCGGAACTCCAGGGGCTGAACCTGGTGATGGGATTCACCGGATTTGCCGATGCCGGCCACGTGGTGAAGCAGATCAATGCCGAGCTGCTGGACTCCCTCGACGCCCAGCCCGTTGCGGTCTTCGATGCCGACCAGCTGATCGACTACAGGTCACGGCGCCCGCACCTGAGCTTCGTCGAGGACCACATCCAGGACTACCAGGAGCCCCGGCTGGCCCTTTACCGGCTGGTGGACGGACTGGGAAAGCCGTTCCTGCTCCTGGCCGGCTTCGAGCCCGACCTGCAGTGGGAACGCTTCGCCCGCGCCGTCGTAAACATCGTGGAGAAGCTGGACGTCAACCTCGTCACCTGGATCCACTCCATCCCCATGCCCGTGCCACATACCCGCCCCGTGGGGGTGACGGTGCACGGGAACCGGCCCGAACTCATCGAGGGCATCTCAGTGTGGAAGCCCACCGTTGAAGTTCCCGCCGCCGTCGGCCACATCCTGGAGCTGCGGCTGGTGGAAGCCGGACGCAACGTCGCCGGTTACGTCATCCACGTGCCCCACTACCTTGCCGAGGCCGAGTACCCCACTGCCGCCGTCGCCGGTCTGGAGTACCTGGGCGCCGCCACGTCCCTGATGCTGCCCACTGACCGGCTCCGCGAATCGGGCCGCGAAGTGAGCCGCCAGATCGCCGAGCAGATCGAAGCGTCGGAGGAAGTCCAGCAGGTGGTGTCCCGCCTCGAAACCCGGTACGACGAAAAATCGGACGGCATCGTGCGCCGGTCGCTTTTGGCCAACGAGAACGACGAGCTGCCCGACGCCGACGACCTCGGCGCCGCCGTGGAGGCCTACCTGGCCAGGGAGAACCCGGGGCAGTAGCGCTGGTCACAACTTCCGGGAAAGCGGCGTCCCGCCGGGCATAATGTAGTGGTGACTGCACCCCGCGCCTGGCTTATCTGGACCATTGGAATTTTCGGGTACCTGGTGGCCGTGGCGCAGCGGACCTCGTTCGGCGTGGTGGGCCTTGAAGCCACGGAGCGCTTCCACGCCACGGCGTCCGCCATCTCCTTTTTCACTGTCCTGCAGCTGCTGGTCTACGCCGGGCTCCAGATTCCCGTGGGCCTGTTGGTGGACCGGCTTGGTTCGCGGGTGATGATTGCCGGCGGTGCGGTCCTGATGGGGCTGGGACAGCTGCAGCTGGCGTTTGCGGACAGTATTCCCGGGGGAGTCCTGGGCCGTGTCCTGGTGGGTGCCGGCGATGCAATGACGTTCATCTCCGTCATCCGGCTGATCCCGCTGTGGTTCGCCCCCGCCCGCGTCCCGCTCGTGACCCAGCTCACCGGTATGTCCGGCCAGCTGGGACAGCTGTTCAGTGTCCTGCCCTTCGCCATGGTCCTGCACCTGTCCGGCTGGACCCCCGCTTTCCTGATGCTGGCAGGGATGTCCGCGCTCGCCGTCGTACTGGTGGTCCTGCTGCTCCAGGACGCTCCCCCTGGCACCGAGCGGCCGCAGGCCCGCCAGGGGCTCCGGGCAACGGGGGCATCGCTGGCCCGGGCCTGGCGGCAGCCCGGCACGCGGCTGGGGATGTGGAGCCATTTCACCATCCAGTTCAGCGGCACCGTTTTTGCCATGACCTGGGGCTACCCGTTCCTGATTTCCGGGCAGGGCCTGGACGCAGGCACTGTTGCCGCCCTGATGGCGCTCTATGTCGCCGCGGCCATGGCGGCGGGCCCCTTCATCGGACGTTTCGTCTCGCGCCACCCACTGCGCCGCTCCACCATGGTGCTGCTGATTGCCGGCGCCACCGCAGTGGCCTGGGCTGCGGTACTGATCCTGCCCGGGCGGGCTCCGCTGTGGCTGCTGGCGGGACTGGTGGTGGTGCTTGCCATCGGCGGCCCCGGTTCGATGATCGGCTTCGATTTCGCCCGGACGTTTAATCCGGCACACCGGATCGGCACCGCCACCGGGATCGTGAACGTTGGCGGCTTCATTGCTGCCCTGGTGTCCATCTTCCTTATCGGCCTGGTGCTGGACCTCCTCTACGCCACCGGATTCTCGCAGGGGGTGCTGTACGGTTTGGATCCCTTCCGGCTGGCCCTGAGCGTCCAGTTCCTGCTCCTGGCCCTGGGCGCCGCCGCCATCGTGGCCTCGCGGCGGAAGGTGCGCCGGCAGATGGCCGCCCAGGGGATTGTGGTGCCGCCGCTGCGCAGTGCCCTGGCCCGGCAGCGCCGGGAAAGCCTGGCGCGCCGCCGCCAGCCAGTGCGCAGCGACGACTGAGGCATGCCTGTTCCTTCCTCTGCCACTGTTCCTCCACCGGACTGTTTGCCCACATAGCTGAACTGAGCCCTGCCAGCCCGTGCTGTGGTCGGAGAAAGCTGGAGCCATGACAGCTCCAGAACGATTAACAGTCCGCGGGCCGGAAGACATTCTTGGCTTCATTCCACACAGCCTGGGGTACTGGCCGGCTTCCAGCCTGGTGGCCATGACGCTGCACGGCACTACCCTTGGCGCCACACTGCGGCTTGACCTTCCGACACCTGCAGGGCAGGCCGCTCCTTTCGGGTTCGCCGACGCCGTCCGCCGTTACCTTGAGTCGGACCAGGATGCCGACGGCGCGCTGCTGGCCGTCTTCACCAGCGACGCAGGAATGGTCCCGCCGAGTGCCTACGACCTCCTGATTTCCACCGTTCAGTGTTCCCTCGAGCAGGCCGGGATGCCGGTGCGTGCTGCCTGGTTCGTGGGCGATGTCTATTGGCGGGATGCCCTGTGCAGCGACGGTTCGTGTTGTCCGCTGCCGGGGCGGCCCGTGCAGGAGATCAGGGACAGCATGCTGAACGCCGAGATGGTCTACCGCGGCAGCAGCGTGGGGCCGGCGCCAAGGTCAGGCAGCGTGCCGGAAGCGCCGGTGCCTGCCATGCACCTGGCAGCGGTCCGTGAAGCACAGGTCGGCTGGGAGGAGGAGTTGGGCGGGCTGTCCCGAAGCCGCGCGCAGTTCTCTGCCGTGCTCGGCTTCTGGCAGATGCTGCTGGACCGGACCCCACCGGTTGCCTGGCTGCCTGATATCGAGCGGGATGCCTTTCTTCGGGCCACGCTGCTGGTTCCCACGTGGCGGGACGCCGTGATGGTGATGGCTGCGGCGGGCAGGAACGCTGCGGAAGCCGGGGCTGAACAGTTCAAGGTATTTGCTGACGGAAATGGCGGGGGCGGTGCCGATGAGGCCGTCGTGTCCCTGCCGGTGCTGCCGCCGAACCCACACCGGGCCTCGGCGGCGGGCAAACCGGGGGCGGCAGCGGCGGAAGAGGCGGGAGGAAGGGCGCCTGCCCTGGGGCCGCCGCGCCGGACGGGGAACGGGGCCCCTTTACGCTCCGTTCCTGCCGGGAGTGGCACCCCGGTCGGCCCCGGTCCCGTTCCTGCCGGGTACGGCGAGGTGCTTATGGGCGTGGCGCCGAACGTCCCCGACTGGGAAGGCCTGGACGCGCTGGACCGGATCCTGGGAAATCTGGCTGTGCTGGGTGGGCAGGCTGCCGCGGCGGCGTTGACCATGCGTGGCTGGGTGGCATGGTGCCGCGGCCGGGGTTCCTATGCTGCTGAACACCTGGGACAGGCCCTCGAACTTGACCCGGATTACCGGCTTGCGGAACTCCTGCTGGACCTCGTTGGCAGGGGCACGCTCTGTGGCTGGGCGGCGAGAAAGGAGGCCGCCTGGCAGAAGTTCGGGGAGGACACTGCCGGGTGAAAGTGGGAGCTGTGAGGGGCGCCCGGCCGGAGTAAGGAGCGGGATGCGCCGCCCGGCATGGGCAAGACCTTCAGCAGGTGGCCGGACCGGATCGAAGCGGGGGAGGCCGGATCCAGGCAAATCATGAGACAATAGATGCCGAGACCCGGTTGGGTCCGTGCATCGAGTGCTTGGAATGGGCCCGCAAGGGAACATTACAGCCGCTCCGGGAGTTGTCTTAAGTGACTCTGCCGGCCGTGGTGGCGCTTGGTTTTCATCACGGACTTGACAGGGTCATAGTGGTGTTGCCCGTATGGTGATTCCACAGACCACCGCTAGAAAGGTTTTCTGTGACCCCGTCTTCCACGAAGAAGGATTCCGCCGCCCAGGATGTCTTGTCCCCTGAGGAGAAGCAGGCCGCGACCAATGCCAAGCGGGCAGCTACGCGGGCAGCCAACAAGGCTTCGGCCGGCGCGGCTCCAGCGGACGGCAAGCGCGAGCCCAAGAAGCGTGGGCCCAAGCCTGGCGCCAAGGCTGCAGCAGAGGCTGCAGGAAAGTCCGCCGTTGACGCGGACGAGGTTGAGGACGCTGAGGAAGACCTCGACGTCCTCGAAGGGCCGGACGCAGTAGAGGATGCCGATACCGACGCCGATCCCGTCAAGGGCGCAGTGGGCAGCGGCAAGGGCTTTGTCTACTCCGACGCAGATGATGACGATGCCCCCGTGCAGCAGGTCATGTCTGCCGGCGCCACGGCTGACCCCGTCAAGGACTACCTGAAGCAGATTGGTAAGGTCGCACTGCTCAACGCCGAGCAGGAAGTCGACCTTGCGCTGCGGATCGAGGCCGGGCTGTTCGCCGAGGAAAAGATCGCCGCGGACGACGGCTCCATGGATCCGAAGTACAAGCGTGAACTCGAATTCATCATCCACGACGGCAAGCGCGCCAAGAACCACCTGCTGGAGGCCAACCTCCGCCTAGTGGTCTCCCTGGCCAAGCGCTACACCGGCCGCGGCATGCTGTTCCTGGACCTGATCCAGGAAGGCAACCTGGGCCTGATCCGCGCAGTGGAGAAGTTCGACTACACCAAGGGCTTCAAGTTCTCCACCTACGCCACCTGGTGGATCCGCCAGGCCATCACCCGCGCCATGGCCGACCAGGCCCGCACCATCCGCATCCCGGTGCACATGGTTGAAGTCATCAACAAGCTGGCCCGCGTCCAGCGCCAGATGCTGCAGGACCTGGGCCGAGAGCCCACGCCCGAGGAACTGGCACTGGAGCTGGACATGACACCCGAAAAGGTGGTCGAGGTCCAGAAGTACGGCCGCGAACCCATTTCGCTGCACACGCCCCTGGGCGAGGACGGCGACTCGGAGTTTGGTGACCTGATCGAGGACTCCGAGGCCGTTGTTCCGGCCGACGCCGTGAGCTTCACCCTCCTCCAGGAGCAGCTGCACTCCGTGCTGGACACCCTCTCCGAACGCGAGGCCGGCGTGGTTGCCATGCGGTTCGGCCTGACCGACGGACAGCCGAAGACTTTAGACGAAATCGGCAAGGTCTACGGCGTCACCCGCGAGCGGATCCGGCAAATCGAATCAAAGACCATGTCCAAGCTCCGCCACCCCTCCAGGTCGCAGGTCCTGCGGGACTACCTGGACTAGGTCCACCGGACTCCACTTACGGGACCCTGCAGGGGCCGTGCCGAACCCACCTTCGGGTGGCTCCGGCACGGCCCCTGTTTTTCGCTGCTTTTTCGCGCCGCGAACTTCGCGGTGGCATGTGGTTAAACGCCTGCGGGGCCCTTCCGTAGTGGAAGGGCCCCGCAGGGTTCGTTGTTACCGATGCCTCATCTAGTCGATTTCCACGGCAGCTTTCTCGTGAAGCTTTCCCGTCTCATCGTGCCAGTCGGAGCTCAACGGCTTGAGCGTCGCCTCGACTGCACGGGCGTGGTGGCCGCAGAACAGCAGCTCACCGCCGGAGGACTCGAGTACAACCCGCACATATGCCTGGGCTCCGCAACGGTCGCACCGGTCGAGTGCGTTGAGCGTGCGGTCTGCCACTGCTGTTGTCATGTCGGCCTCCTTAGTAGATCAGTACATCTATATAACCAGCATTCGTATCCAAACCATCGCAAGGATGGGGCAAGTTCGCTGTGCGCGTAGCCGCAAGGTTCAATCAAGAATGGGCAAGTTCCGCCCATCACTGGGGCTGGTGGCGTGCCGCACAGCCGCGGGCGGGTGTGGCAGACGGCTCCAGCCGCCGCAGCCGATTACCCTAGAAGATGCGGTTCCAGCGCCGCGCACACGTCCCTGAAGGAGTTCATCACCAGTGGCACCTAGCTCTGATTACACCGCCCGGCACCTTTCCGTCCTGGAGGGCCTCGAAGCCGTCCGCAAGCGCCCGGGCATGTACATCGGCTCAACCGACTCGCGCGGCCTCATGCACTGCCTCTGGGAAATCATCGACAACTCCGTGGACGAGGCCCTGGCCGGGTTCGGGCACGACATCCGCATCATCCTCCACGCGGACAACTCCGTGGAGATCCACGACGACGGCCGTGGCATCCCCATCGACAAGGAGCCCAAGACGGGGCTCACCGGCGTCGAGGTGGTCTTCACCAAGCTGCACGCGGGCGGCAAGTTCGGCGGCGGCTCCTACACCGCCTCGGGCGGACTCCACGGCGTTGGCGCCTCGGTGGTCAACGCCCTGTCCTCACGCCTTGACGTGGAAGTGGACCGCGGCGGCAAGACCTACCGGATGTCCTTCCGCCGGGGCGAACCCGGGCGGTTCAAGGACGCCGGATCCCGCCTGGACCCCGCAGCGCCCTTCACACCGTTCGTCGACGACTCGGTGCTGGACATCGTGGGCAAGGCCAAGCGCGGCGTCACCGGAACCCGCATCCGTTACTGGGCGGACCGGCAGATCTTCACCCCCGATGCCAAGTTCTCCTACGAGGACCTCGTGGCCCGCGCCCGCCAGACCTCCTTCCTGGTGCCCGGACTCAAGCTCACGGTGCGGGACGAGCGCAGGGTCGCCGGGACGCCTGGTGAGGCCGGCCCCCATGAGGAGGTCTTCCACCACGACGGCGGCATCTCCGAGTTCGTCGAGTTCCTCGCCGCCGATCCTGCCGTCACCGACGTGTGGCGCCTGCACGGGTCGGGGAAGTTCAAGGAGACGGTCCCGGTCCTGGACGAACGCGGGCACAGCCAGCTGGCAGAGGTAGAGCGTGACTGCGAAGTGGACGTGGCGCTGCGCTGGGGCATCGGCTACGACAGCACCGTGCGCAGCTTCGTGAACATCATCGCCACCCCGAAGGGCGGCACCCACCAGTCCGGCTTCGAGCAGGCGCTGGTCAAGACCTTCCGCAAAGCGGTGGAGGCAAACGCCCGCAAGCTCAAGGCCGGCAACGACAAGATCGAAAAGGACGACATCTTCGCGGGCCTGACGGCGGTGCTGACCGTGCGGCTGGCGGAACCGCAGTTCGAGGGCCAGACCAAGGAGATCCTCGGCACCAGCGCCGTCCGGGCCATCGTGGCCCGGGTGGTGGAGAAGGAGATCTCCGCCAAGCTGTCGTCGTCCAGCAAGAATGACAAGGCCCAGTCCGCCCTGCTGCTGGAAAAGATCGTCAGCGAGATGAAGTCCCGCATCTCGGCCCGGGTGCACAAGGAGACCCAACGGCGCAAGAACGCGCTGGAAACCTCCTCGATGCCCACCAAGCTCGCCGACTGCCGGACGGACGACGTCGGACGTTCCGAACTGTTCATCGTGGAAGGTGACTCCGCACTTGGCACTGCCAAGCTGGCGCGATCCTCCGACTTCCAGGCGTTGCTGCCCATCCGGGGCAAGATCCTGAACGTCCAAAAGGCGTCGGTGGGGGACATGCTCTCCAACGCCGAATGCGCGGCCCTCATCCAGGTGGTGGGCGCAGGCTCCGGCCGCAGCTTCGACATCAGCGCGGCCCGGTACGGCAAGGTCATCCTCATGACGGACGCCGACGTGGACGGAGCCCATATCCGGACACTGCTGCTGACCCTGTTCTTCCGCTACATGCGTCCCATGATCCTTGAGGGAAGGGTATTCGCTGCGGTGCCTCCGCTGCACCGCGTGGAGGTCATCAACGCCGGTCAGAAGGCCAACGAGATGATCTACACCTACTCAGAAGCTGAACTGCACGTGCTGCTGGCCCGCCTGGCCAAGGAAGGCAAGCGGTACAAGGAACCGATCCAGCGGTACAAGGGCCTGGGGGAGATGGACGCCGAGCAGCTGGCCGAAACCACCATGGACCCGCGGCACCGCACGCTGCGCAAGGTGGGGATCGAGAACGCGCAGCAGGCGGAGGAAATCTTCGACCTGCTGATGGGTTCGGACGTGTCGCCGCGCAAGGACTTCATCATCGCCGGCGCCTCCAGCCTGGACCGGGAGCGCATCGACGCCTGACAGCGGCGTACGGCCTCGCAATTGGGGGCAGGCGGCTGGCACCTGGCTGGGAAGGCGCGGGAGGGCACGGCAGGCTCGTTGGACAGGGCACGACGGCGGCTGGTCAGCCGAGCAGTCCGGGAACCAGCAGGAGTGCGGTGGGCAGCGCGAGCAGCAGGACGCTGCCTGCCATGACGGCGCTGCGGACGGCGGAAGGAAGCGGAGGCTGGGGCGTCAGCAGGCGGCTGACGCGGGAAGCTGCGGTACGGACAGCGTCCGAGCCGGCTCCGCCTGATGCTGCCTCAAGCCCGGACAGGGCCAGCGTTGGCGAGGAGGGCCGGACACCGGCGCCGGCCTCCGCGGCTGAACCGCTGGCCACGATGGCGATGGCCTTGATGAGGGTGGCTTTGCTCTCGGTCCGCAGGGCCACGTCATCGGCCAGCATCTCGATGAGGGAGTTCACGGACTCCTGGGCAAGCCGGGTGGTGGGCAGCCACGGAAGGGCCTGCCGCCACGCGGCGAAGGCCCAGAGCAGGAGGTGGTGCCGCTGGTTGAGGTGGGCGTTCTCGTGAATCAGCACCGCCCGAAGCTCTGCCGGTTCGAGCGCCGCCATCAGGCCGTCCGACAGCACCGTCACCGAACGCGCGCCGCCCGGAAGGCAGTACGCCACGGGTGAGTCGTGGCTGATGACCAGGGTTCCGGCATCCTGGCCGGAGGGTGACGCCAGCAGGGCCAGCATTTCCCGGTGCCGCCGCCGCTGGCGCTGGATTTTGTAGTACGTCAGCAGCAGGGTGAACACCAGATGGACGGTGAGCAGGGCAGCAGCGGACAGGGCAAAGATGTGCCAGAACCCCAGCGCGGTGGTGGGCGCGTTGAAAAATACCATGCCGGCGAGGCCGCGGAGGCCTGCAATCAGGTTGTCTCCAATAGGTTCCAGGCCGTAGACCAGCATGGCGCCGATCATTGACAACCCACCTGCAAGCGCGATCGCCTGCCACAGCAGCATGGCCGTGAACGGCGACCTGGCCGGCCACTGGGCCCGGGACAGGAGGATCGGCACCGGCCACGCCAGGATTATCGCAAGGACCGCCAGCAGGTATGAGGCCCAGAACATGGTGTGCTAGACGCGGCCCAGCAGTTTGCGCAGCGTCTCGGCTTCACCTTCGGACACCGACCCGATGAAGCGGGCCAGGACGGCCTCGCGGTCCGGTGCTGACCCGAGGACCTCATGCATGAGTTCCGCGGTGTGGTCTGCGCGGCTGGACACCGCCTGGTAGCGGTGGGGACGGGTGCCGCGTTCGCGTTCCACCAGCCCCTTCTTCTCCAGGCGTGAAAGTACGGTCAGTACCGTTGTGACGGCCAGTTCCTTGCCTTCATGGCCCGGCCCGCCCTGTGCCGCCGACGTGCGCGCCAACTGGTCCCTCAGGGTATTGGCCGTAGCCGCTTCCTGGCCCGCCCAGAGCAGGTCCATGACCGCCCGTTCCAGTTCACCAAGACTAGCCATTTCACTTTTCCTTTATTTCCCCGCGCCGCGCACTTTCGGTGCACGGTTACGTCCCACTGTTGTTCAACTACAGAACTAATTTACCCCGAAACCGGCCAACGTTCTACATGGAGTAGAACATCTGGCGCGGCGTGGCCCGCCGCGGGATGCTAGGTGAGGGCGGGAGGGTTTTCATCCGCCGTCAAGGATGTTCTACACTTTGTAGAAGTTGAAGTTCTACGAAGCGTAGAAAACTACATCGGCTAACAGTAGGGACCGCCATGGACGCCTTGGAAATCGCACGCTGGCAATTCGGAATCACCACCGTCTACCACTTCATGATGGTGCCGCTGACCATCGGCCTGGGCCTCGTGGTGGCCGTCATCCAGACAGCCTGGTACCGCACCGGCAAGCCCGAATACCTGCGCATGACCAAGTTCTGGGGAAAGCTGTTCCTCATCAACTTCATCATGGGCGTGGCCACGGGCATCGTGCAGGAGTTCCAGTTCGGTATGGCCTGGAGCGAGTACAGCCGCTTCGTGGGGGATGTGTTCGGGGCGCCCCTGGCCCTGGAAGCGCTCCTGGCCTTCTTCGTGGAGTCCACATTCCTCGGCCTGTGGATCTTCGGCTGGAAGCAGCTCAAGCCGGCCATCCACCTGGCCTGCCTCTGGGTGGCCGTCATCGGATCAGCACTCTCCGCCTACTTCATCATCGTGGCGA
Source organism: Arthrobacter sp. E44 (assembly GCF_041877125.1). Classification (NCBI taxonomy): domain Bacteria; kingdom Bacillati; phylum Actinomycetota; class Actinomycetes; order Micrococcales; family Micrococcaceae; genus Arthrobacter; species Arthrobacter sp. E44. Next base: position 16,696 of record NZ_JBHDJA010000019.1, on the reverse strand, counting down.
ACAGCTGGATGCAGCACCCGGTAGGGGTGGAAATGATCAACGGCCGGCCCGTCATGACCGACGCCTGGGCCGTCTTCACCAACAACACCGCGCTTGTGGCCGTTCCGCACACCCTGTTCGGCGCCCTCGCCGTGGCAGGCGGCTTCCTCCTGGGCATCGCCTGGTACCACCTGTGGCGGCGGCGGCACGACGGCGTTGACACCGTGGGTGCAGACGGCCGGGTGATCCCCGGTGAAGACGTCCGCATTCCCGGCCGCGACCGCGCCGATCACAACGTCTGGATCCGTTCCCTGCGCATCGGTGCCGTGGTCGCCATGATCTCGTTCGCCGGCACCGCCGTCACCGGCGACCTCCAGGGCAAGCTGATGTTCCAGCAGCAGCCCATGAAGATGGCCGCGGCGGAGGCCGCCTGCCACGACGGTACCGGCTTCTCCGTCCTGAGCGTCGGGAACGTCGGCTCCAGGAACTGCGACGACGTGGTGGCCGTAATCGAGGTTCCGGGCATCCTGTCCTTCCTAGCCAAGGGCGACTTCACCACCGAGGTCAAGGGCGTCAACACCCTGCTGCCGGAGTACCAGGCCAATTACGGAACCCACCTGCCGGACAACCCGATCTACGGCGAGCGCGCAGGCCAGGAAATCCAGTACGTCCCTGTCATGGAAGTCACCTACTGGGGCTTCCGGATGATGATCGGCTTTGGCGGCCTCGCCGCCCTGGCAGCACTGGTGGCCCTCTGGCTCACCCGCAAGGGGACCGTGCCGGAATCCCGGTGGCTCATGCGTCTGGCAGTCTTCGGCATCCTGGCCCCCTTCGGCGCCAATGCCGCCGGCTGGATCTTCACCGAGATGGGCCGCCAGCCCTTCGTCGTGGCGCCCAACCCGGACCCCAGCGGAATCGACCAGGTGTTCATGTTCACCGCCGCCGCCGTATCCCCGGGTGTCTCCGCAGGGGAACTCATTGCCTCGCTGGTGGCACTGACCGCCGTGTACGCCGTCCTGCTGGTGGTGGAAGTCAAGCTGCTGGTCAAGTACATCCGCGGGGGTGTGGTGTCCGCGATGCCGGAACTCGGCCACGCACCGGCGGACGAGAACGAGGACGAAACACCCGGTTCCGGCGGCAACACCGGGCCCAAACCTGCCGACGACGTCCTGGCCTTCGCCTACTAGCAGAGGAAACAAACAATGGAACTGCTTCCCACCATATGGTTCATCGCCATCGCGGTGCTGTGGACCGGCTACCTCTTCCTGGAAGGCTTCGACCTGGGGGTCGGGATGCTGATGAAGCTCTTCGCCCGCAACAACACCGAGCGCCGGGTACTGCTGAACACCATCGGGCCTGTGTGGGACGGCAACGAGGTGTGGCTGCTGACCGCCGGCGGCGCCACCTTCGCCGCCTTTCCCCTCTGGTACGCCTCGCTGTTCTCCGCGCTCTACCTCCCCCTCCTGGTGGTCCTGCTGGCCCTGATCTTCCGGGCGGTCGCATTCGAATACCGGGGCAAAGTGGACACGGACAGCTGGCGGAACCGCTGGGACTGGGCCATCGCGCTGGGCTCCTTCTTCGCGGCGTTCGGCGTGGGCGCCGCCCTGGCCCTCACCACCACCGGGCTTCCGCTGAATGCCAACGGCGACCGGGAAGGCGGCCCCATGGCCTGGTTCAGCGGCTACGCCCTGCTGGGCGGCCTTGCCGTCGTGGGCTTCTCACTCCTCCACGCCCTGGCCTTCCTGGCCCTCAAGACCGACGGCGACGTCCGCCACCGTGCCCGCCAGTGGTTCGTGCGGCTGCTGCCGGTCCTGCTCCTGCCCATCGCCGCATGGGCCTCGGCCATCCAGTTCCTGGACGGCAAGCCGTGGACCTGGGCCGCCGTCGTGCTGGCCGTTGGCGCTGCCGCCACCGCCTGGCTGCTGGCCCGGAACGGCTCCGAAGGCAGGGCCTTCCTGGCCCTTGGCGCCTTCCTGATCCTGGGCACCGCATCCATCTTCGGGGCCGTGTTCCCGGTGGTGCTGCCCTCCACGCTGGACAGCGCCTTTGACCTCACCATCTCCAACGCTTCATCCTCGGACTACACCCTGGGGCTGATGAGCATTGTGGCGGCCTTTGGGCTTCCCCTGGTGATCGCCTACCAGGCCTGGACCTACTGGGTGTTCCGCCGCCGCGTCAGCGCTGCGCACATTCCCGAAGCCCACAGCTTCCTCCCTGCCATCGCCGCCAAAGCCTTCACCACCAAGGGCTGACGTGCGGCCAACCTTCCCCACAGGCCCGGCCACCCGGTCCGCCATCTACTGGCTGGGACTGCTGGCCGCGCTCAAGGCCCTGTCCCTGATCCTCATCGGCCAGGCGGTGGCCTCCGTCCTGGCCGGCCTCGCCGAGGGGAACGAGGCCTGGGCACAGCAGCTCACTCCAGGTGCCGTCGGCGTCGTCCTCCGCTCCCTGACCGTCTGGGGGCAGGCCGTCGCCGCCCGCCGCGCAGCCCTGGGGGTCAAGGAGGAGCTTCGCGCCGAACTGTTGGAGCGGGCCTTGCGAAGCGGGGTGCGGGGAACCGGTCCCGGCGACGGCGGCCTGGCCGTCCTGGCCACCCGCGGCCTGGATGCGCTGGACAGCTACTACACCCAGTTCCTCCCGGCGCTGGTCAACTGCGCCGCCGTTCCGCTGTTGCTCGGGGCCCGGATCCTCTTCGCAGACTGGGTCAGCGCGCTGGTCATCGTGCTGACGGTCCCGTTGATCCCGGTGTTCATGGTGCTGATCGGCCGCTACACCGAAGACAACGTGCGGCAGGCCCAGGCCTCGCTGGCGCGGCTGTCCGGCCACATGCTGGAGCTCGCCAAGGGCCTGCCGGTCCTGGTGGGACTGGGCAGGGCCACCGCGCAGCGCAAGGCCCTGGAGGAGATCTCCGAGGAATACCGCTCGCGCACCATGGGCACCCTCCGGACCGCGTTCCTGTCCGCCCTGGCCCTGGAACTCATCGCCACCATCTCGGTGGCCGTGGTGGCGGTCTTCATTGGCGTCCGGCTGGTCCACGGCGGCATGCCGCTGGAGGCGGGCCTGCTGGCACTCCTCCTGGCCCCGGACTGCTACCTTCCGCTGCGGGAACTGGGCACCGCCCACCACGCCAGCGACGACGGCCGGGTGGCGCTCGCGGAAACAGCCGCCGTGACGGATGCGCCTGAACCGGCGCCGTTGCCGGCCGCCAAGGCCGGCAGGCCGGGCGCCCCGCTGGAGGTCACCGCCCTCACGGTGACCTATCCCGGGCGGTCCGGAGCCGCCGTAGGACCCCTCTCCTTCACCGCACCCCAGGACAGGATCACCGCCCTGGACGGCCCCAGCGGCGCCGGCAAGAGCACCGTCCTGGGTGTACTGGCCGGCACCATCGGCAACGGCGGCGAACCGGATGCGGCAGGAACCAGCATTACCGGGTACATCAACGGCCTGGACCGTGGCGCCGTGGCCTGGGTGCCGCAGCATCCGGTCATGGTCGCCGGAAAGGTCCTGGACGAGGTGCTGCTGTACCTCTCACCGGACGCCGGCCACGGCCCGGACCGGTTCACGGCCGAAAGCGCCGCCCGCGGCTGCCTGGAACGCGCAGGAGCCGGCCACCTCGCCGGGAAGCACCAGGCGGAGCTGAGCCCGGGTGAGCTGCGGCGCGTGGCACTGGCCCGAGGCCTGGCCCGGATCGACGCGGGTGCCACCCTCCTGCTGCTGGACGAGCCCACGGCGCACCTGGACGACGCCTCGGCCGTCATCGTCGAGAACGCCATCCGGCGGCTCCGCGGCGAGGTCACCGTGATCCTGGTGGCCCACAACCAGCGCACCCGGCAGTTGGCAGACGTCCTGGTGCCGGTCGGCCCTGCCGGCACGACACCGGAGGTACCGCGTGCCGGCATTTCCGCGCTCCTGGCAGATGACGCCGGCACCGCCGGCAGCACAAGGTCGAATGGCACGCCCGCCACAGACACCGGTGCCGACGGCGGAACGGACGCCAGGCGCGCCAGGCCCGTCCGCCCCGCCCGCAGTGCCGCTCCTGGCGCCGATCCCCGGGCCGCGCGCCTCCTGGCCGCACTCCTGGCACCGGTCCGGGGCAAGTTCGCGGCGGCGGCCTTCGTCGGCACCCTGGCGGCCGTCTTCGCCGTCGCGCTTTCCGGCCTGTCTGGCTGGCTCATCATCCGCGCCAGCGAGCAGCCGCCCATCCTCTACCTCCTGACGGCCATTGTCGGCGTCCGGTTCTTTGGCATCGGCCGCGCCGTGTTCCGCTATTGGGAGCGGCTGCTGCTGCACGATGCCGTGTTCGCCGCCCTGACCCGCCTGCGCGGACGGCTGTGGGAGTCCCTGAGCCGCAGGGCGCTGTCGCTGCGCCGGCTCCTGCAGGGCGGCAACGTGCTGGGTACGGTGATCGACGACGTCGACACCGTCCGCGACCTCCTGCCGCGCGTGGTCCTGCCGCCGGTCACGGCGCTTGCGGTGTCCGTCCTTGCCGTGGCCGCCACCGGAACCTTGGTGCCGGCCGCCCTTCCCGCAGTGGTTGGGGCAGCGGTCAGTGGCCTGCTGCTGGCGCCCGCAGCCGCCCTGTGGGGTGACCGGAAGTCCGCCAGTGCCGAGCAGGCCCTGCGCTCCGGCGTCCTGCGCCGCGTCACGGCAGCCCTGGACGCACGGGCCGAACTGCACGCCAACGGTGTGGCGCCCCGCGTCCTTGACGCATTGCTGGCCGAGGACCGGGACGCCACCCGCGCCTCCCAACGGTCCGCCTGGGCCGACGGGCTGGGACACGCCGTCGCCACGGCCGCCTGCGGTGCTGCCGCGTTGGCTGCAGCCTGGCTGGCCGGGCCCGAAGTCCTTGCAGCCAGGGTTGCCCCGGCCATCGCGGCCGTGGTGGTCCTCCTGCTGCTGGCGCTGGTGGAACCCTTCGCAGCAATGACGACGGCGGTGCGCCAGTTCCCGGCGCTCCGTGCCGTCATGCGCCGGGTGGGGGAGTCGGGGGCGCTTGAAGAAGGCGGCGACGCGTCCGACGGGTTGCAGCCCGTTCCCGCCAGGGCCGGCGGTGCGCCAGGCATCGAACTGGTGGACCTGGCTGCGGCCTGGCCGGGTGGCTCCCCGGTCTTCTCGGGCGTGGATGCGGAGGCAGCACCCGGGCGCTGGCTGGCGGTCACCGGACCCTCAGGCTCCGGCAAATCCACGCTGCTCTCGGTGCTGCTGGGTTTCCTGCCGCCCGCTTCCGGCCAGGTGAGGGTGACCGGCCGGGCGGCGTGGTGCCCGCAGGATGCACACCTGTTCGACTCCACCATCCGCGGCAACCTGCTGCTGGGCAGGCCGTCCACCGGCGGCGCCTCTGCGGGACGTGACGAAGAGCTGGACGCCGTCCTGGCCGCCGTCGGACTGGCCGGGCTGGTTGGCCGGCTGCCGGCGGGGCTGGACACGCGGATCGGCCCGGGGGGTGCTTTCCTGAGCGGCGGCGAGCGCCAGCGCCTGGCTGTGGCCCGGACCCTGCTGACCGGTGCGGAGGTGATCCTGCTGGATGAGCCCACCGCCCACCTGGACGCGGAGTCCGCCGCCGCCATGCTCGCGGACCTGCGTTCCGGGCTGCGGGACCGCACGGTGGTGCTGGTCACCCACAACCCGGCGGACATCCAGGCCGGTGACGGGCGCCTTGACCTGTCGGAATTCTCGGGACAGGCGCGGGCACCGCTGGCGCGTTTGCGCTGACGCCCCTCCCGTTAAAGCCGGAAAGGGGCCGGGAAGCCTGTATCCCTAGCCGTTGACGTCGTGCAGGTGATGGAAGACGTCGTGCAGGAAGTATTGGGAGAGCGTCAGGACGGTGAACTCCGAGCCGTTGCTGCGCAGCCCCTTGCGTCCCCAGTCCTCTTCGGGGACGCCGGCGAACGACTCGGCCGCCTCGTGTCCTTCTGCCGCCAGTTCCGGGCCCACTTCCGACGGGTCGGCGTTGGCGTAGTCCTTTTCGACCGCTGTCCGGTCCTGGTCCCAGTCCGCGAAGCGGGCATCATCCGCCGTGAGCATCAGGTTCAGCCGCTGGACGAACAGGGTGAAGACGTCCCGCACGTGGCAGGCGTACTCAACCGCGGACCAGGTGTCGTCGTTGGGGCGCTGGGTCGCGTCCGGCCGGCGCAGGACGGCCAGCCATCGCGGAATCATGCTTTCGATGCTGCCCGGGACCGTTGCCGGTGTGGCTGAGGAGGCGTTGAAGGAGCATTCCGGGCAGGGGCGGGACAGGACCCAGGTCCAGTCCTTGGCATCGGGAACGATAGGCATGGGAGCAGTCTAAGCGGTGCGGGCCAAAAGACTCTGGGATGGACGCAGCGGCCCGGCTAGCGTCGCAGCATGAGCCCGGAAACGAGCATGGGCGCGCAAAGCACGGACGGGGAAAGCATGGTGCGGCTGGCCGGCCTGACCAAGCGGTTTGGCCGGAACGCAGCGCTCGACGACGTCAGCCTCACCATCGGGCCAGGCGAGGTGTTTGGCTACCTGGGCCCGAACGGGGCAGGCAAAACCACCACCATCCGGCTCCTGGTGGGGATGCTGCGGCCTTCTGCGGGAACAGCGGCCGTACTGGGACTGGATGCCTGGCGGCAGTCGCGGGACGTCCACCGCCTGGTGGGCTACGTGCCCGGCGAGCCGGCGCTGTACGACCGCCTCACCGGCAACCAGCACGTCGCCTACTGCTCCCACCTGCGGCACCGCGATGACCGGAAACGGGCAGCGGAGGTCGCGGTCCGGCTGGACCTGGACCTGGACCGGCCGGCCCGCACGTTGTCGCGCGGGAACCGCCAGAAGCTCGCCGTGGTCCTGGCCGTGATGTCGCGGCCACGGCTGCTGGTGCTGGACGAACCAACGAGCGGAATCGATCCGCTGGTGCAGCAGGTTTTCCATTCCATCCTGCGTGAGCACACTGCCGACGGCGGTTCAGCCTTGTTCTCCTCCCACGTCCTGGGCGAGGCGGAGCGTGTGGCGGACCGAATCGGAGTGGTGCGCGGTGGAAAACTGGTGGCGGTGGAACGGTTGCAGGACCTTGCCGCCCGCTCCCTGCACCGGGTGAGGGCCCGTTTCACCGACGGGGTCTCTGCGGCGGAGTTTGCCGGTGTTCCCGGGGTGCGGGATCTGCAGGTTGACGGCCGCACGTTGAGCTGCAACGCCCCGCAGGCTGCCCTGGATGCACTGCTCAAGCTGGTCAGCGCCAGGGAAGTGGAGGACTTCGAATGTTCCGAAGCCCCGCTGGAGGAGATGTTCCTGAGCTACTACGGGATTGACCAGCAACCCGGCCATACGTCCGCCGCCGAGACGGAAAGCGTGTCCGGAACGGCGGTGGGCCATGCTGGTTAACGTCCTGCTGAAGACGCTCCGGGACCAGGGGAGGGTGCTGCTGGCATGGGCCGTCTCCCTGGCGCTGATTGTGGCCACGTACGCAGCCATCTGGCCGTCCGTGAAGTCGCAGCCGTCCATGAGTGACTTCATCGACCAAATGCCGGAGGCGTTCCGGTCGCTGTTCGCCACATCCAGCGCCGACATGTCCACTCCCACGGGCTATATCCAGGTGGAGCTGCTGTCCTTCATGGGGCCGATCGCCGTGCTGATCTACGCCATCAGCGCCGGGGCCGGGTCGATTGGCGGGGAAGAGGACCGGGACACCATGGACCTGCTGCTTGCCAACCCGGTGGGCCGGGGCAGGGTGGTGGTGGACAAGTTCTTCGCCATGGTGCTGGGCACCTTCCTGCTGGCCGCCGTCATGGGGCTGTCGCTGGTGATTGAGGGCAACATGGCGGACCTTGTCCTGCCGCCGGACAAGGTGGCTGCCGCCATGCTGCACCTGGCACTGCTGGGCGTGGTTTTCGGATCCCTGGCCCTCGCCTTGTCGGCGTCCACAGGGCGGACCGGCCTCAGCCGCGGAATCCCCGCGGTGCTGGCGGTTCTTGCCTACATCGTCAACGCGCTTGCACCGCTGGTGGAAGCCTTCCGCCGGATCCAAAAGGCCTCACCGTTCTACCAGTACGTTGGCCAGGACCCGTTGCGGCAGGGGCCCGCGTGGGACAGCGTGCTGGTGTCCGCCCTCACCATTGCGGTGCTGTTGGCGCTCGCCGTCGCGGGCTTTCGGCGCAGGGACGTGGCGGGTTGAGCGCAGCTGCACTGTTGGAGGCGGCCGCGCCTCAGTCCCGCCCGCACTAGTCGTCCTCGGATGCTCCGTCCGGCCAGGCCATGGCCGGGCCCACCGCTTCCACGGCCTGGGAGAGCGGGACGCCCGATCCGTCACGGCGGCCGTGCTCCTGGGGCAGGGACCTTGCCACGCCGGCGGCGGATGACGCCTTCGCCGGGCCGTGTCCTGCCCAGGCGAGCAGCAGCATGTCCTCGCCTTTCAGGAAACGGTGTGACCGAACCCCGGCGGTGGCGCGTCCCTTGGCCGGGTATTCGGAGAAGGCGGTGACCTTCGCCGTGCCTGGAGCCGTGCCAGGGAGGGCGCCGTTGGTCCCGGCGATGGTTACCACGACGGCGGCCTCGTCCTTGGGCTGCACGGCACCGAAGAAGATCACCTGGTCACCCGCGGCCAGTTTGATTCCCGCCACGCCGCCGGCGGTACGCCCCTGGGGACGGACGGCGGATGCGGGGAACTTCAGCAGCTGGGCCTCCCGGGTGAGGAACACCAGGTCGACGTCGTCTGCGCTGGCCGGAGCCACGCCCACCACGAAGTCCTTGTCCTTGAGGGTGATGACTTCCCAGTCCTCGCGGTTCAGCGGATAGTCCGGCTGGACGCGTTTCACCACGCCCTGGGCGGTGCCGATGGCCAGGACCTCGTCCAGGCGCACGAACGCCACCAGGGACTCGCCCTTCACCAGGGTGAGGAACTCCTTGGCCGGAACGCCGCCGGCGAGGTTGGGCAGCCCGGCCATGGGCGCGAGCACGGGCATGTCCATGACCTGCAGCCGGAGCATGCGGCCCAGCGAGGTGACGGCCGCAATCTCGCCCCGGGCCGACGTCTTCACCACCGAGGTGTAGACGTCGTGCTTGCTGCGGGGACCGGCCTCGGCCAGCGGTTCCTGGTTGCTGGTGCGGGCCACCTGCCCGGAGGCTGTGAGGATGGCCCAGCAGGGGTCGTCCGCAATCTCCAGGGACAGTGGAGTGGGCTTGCCCTTCTTCCCGTTGGCCCCGGCAAGTTCGGCGGCCACGGTGGGGGAGACGGCCTCGGATTCCAGCAGGACGGTCCTGCGGGGCGTACCGTGCTCCTCGGCGATGGCGCCGAGTTCGTCGGAGACCACCGTGCGCAGCAGTTCCTCGGAGTCCAGGATTGCCTGCAGCTCGGCGATCTCGCGGCGCAGTTCGTCCTGTTCCTTTTCCAGCTCGATCCGGGAGTACTTGGTGAGCTGGCGCAGGCGCAGTTCCAGGATGTAGTTGGCCTGGACCTCGGTGAGGTCGTAGATGGACATCAGCCGTTCACGGGCCGCAGCAGCCTCGTCCGAGGACCGGATGATCTGGATGACCTCGTCGATGTCCACGATGGCGATGAGGAGGCCCTCCACCAGGTGCAGCCGGTCCTTCTTCTTCCCCAGGCGGAACACGGTCCGGCGGCGGACCACGTTGATGCGGTGGTTGACGTAGACGGACAAGAGGTCCACCAAGCCCAGAGTCTGCGGCTGGCCGTCCACCAGGGTGACGTTGTTGATGCCGAAGGAGTCCTCCATCGGCGTGTACCGGTAAAGCTGCTGCAGCACGGCGTTGGGGTTGAAGCCGTTCTTGAGCTCGATGACCAGCCGGAGCCCGTGCTTGCGGTCGGTCAGGTCCACGATGTCGCTGATGCCGGTCAGCTTCTTGGCGTTGACCGCGTCCTTGATCTTTTCGATCACCTTTTCCGGGCCCACCATGTACGGCAGTTCCGTGACCACCAGGCCGGTGCGGCGCGCGGAAAGTTGTTCGATCTCCACCTTGGCGCGGGTCTTGAAGGATCCACGGCCGGTGGCGTAGGCGTCGCGGATGCCGTCCAGGCCGACGATCCGGCCGCCGCTGGGCAGGTCCGGGCCCGGAACGAACCGCATGAGGTCATCCAGGGTGGCGTCCGGGTTGGCGATCAGGTGCCGGGCGGCGGAGATGACTTCCACCAGGTTGTGCGGGGCCATGTTGGTGGCCATGCCGACGGCGATGCCGGTGGCGCCGTTGACCAGCAGGTTGGGGAAAGCGGCAGGCAGGACGTCCGGCTGGGTGAGCTGGTTGTCGTAGTTCGGGACGAAGTCCACCACGTCTTCGTCGAGGTGGTTGGTGAGCGTGAGGGCGGCCGCCGCCAGCCTCGCTTCCGTGTACCGCGGTGCTGCGGGGCCGTCGTCGAGCGAGCCGAAGTTGCCGTGCCCGTCAATCAGGGGGAGGCGCAGCGAGAAGTCCTGCGCCATGCGCACCATGGCGTCGTAAATGGCGGCGTCGCCGTGCGGGTGCAGCTTTCCCATGACCTCGCCCACCACCCGGGCGCTCTTGACGTGGCCGCGGTCGGGGCGCAGGCCCATGTCGCTCATCATGTAGAGGATCCGCCGCTGCACTGGCTTGAGCCCGTCACGGGCGTCCGGGAGCGCGCGCGAGTAGATCACTGAGTACGCGTACTCCAGGAACGAGCCCTGCATCTCGGAGGTGACATCGATATCGACGATGTTTTCCGTGTAGTTCTCGTCTGCGATCGGGGCTGGACTTTGGCGGCGGGCCATGGGGTGTGGTGAATCCTTCTGGGGTTACTGCGCAGCCGTTGGGGTGTGCTGCGGGAGTTTTTGGCTAGGCTAAGCCTATGGTGGATCAGCCCGGGGACGGCGAATATCCGGAACATTGGGAAGCCGATGTCGTCCTGCGGGACGGCGGAACAGCGCATTTGCGGCCCATCCACCCGTCGGACGAGGATGCTGTCCAGGCCTTCCATACCGGGCAGTCGCAGAATTCAATCTACATGCGCTTCTTCGCCTTCAAGGCCAGGCTGTCCGCCAAGGAGCTCAAGCGCTTCACCGAGGTGGACTACAAGGACCGCGTGGCGTTCGTCATCACCATCCACGGGGAAATCATCGGCATCGGACGCTACGACCGCCTCCCCAACCCCACTGAGGCCGAGGTCGCCTTCAACATCGCCGACGCCCACCAGGGAAGGGGCATCGGCTCCATCCTGCTCGAACACCTGGCCGCAGCTGCGCACGAAAACGGGATCCGGAAGTTCACCGCAGAGGTGCTGCCGGAAAACCGGAAGATGCTGATGGTCTTCTCCGACGCCGGCTACGACGTCAAGCGCCACTTCGACGACGGCGTCGTGAGCCTCGAGTTCAACATCGACCCCACCGAAAAATCGCGGGCCGTCATGGAATCCCGCGAGCACCGCGCAGAGGCGAGAAGCGTCCGGGAGCTGCTGGCGCCGTCGTCCGTTGCTGTAATCGGTGCCAGCCGCAGGTGGGGGACCGTGGGGTACCAGCTGCTGGAACACATCATCGAGGGCGGCTTCCACGGCTCCGTCTACGCCATCAACCCGGAAGCGCTGGAGCTCGCGGGCATGATGTCCTACGGCAAGCTCTCAGAGGTCCCCGAACCCGTCCAGCTGGCCATCATCGCCGTCCCCTACGAGGAGGTGGCCGGGGTTGTGGCGGAGTGCGCCGCTGCGGGCGTTAAGGGCGTCGTGATCGCCTCGGCAGGCTTCGCGGACGACGGCGAACGCGGCCTGCTGCGGCAGCGCGCCCTGGTGCGCCAGGCCAGGGCGAACGGCATGCGGGTGATCGGGCCGGCGTCGCTCGGCATCGCCAACACCCACCCCGACGTGGCGTTGAACGCCTCCATGGCCCCCACCATGCCGCTGCGCGGCGGCCTGGGCCTGTTCAGCCAGTCCGCGGCCATCGGCGTCTCGCTTTACGCCGCCTCCAGCCGGCGCCGGGTGGGAGTGTCCAGCCTGCTCTCGGCAGGCAACCGGGCGGACGTTTCGGGCAATGACATGATGCAGTACTGGGAGGACGACGCCGATACCTCCGCCGTGGGCCTGTACCTTGAGTCGATCGGCAACCCCCGCAAGTTCTCCCGCATCGCCCGCCGGCTGGCCCGCACCAAGCCCGTGATCGTGGCGAAGTCGGACACCATGGGCCTGCGGCTGCCGCCCGGCCATGCCGTCCGGACCACCCAGGCACCGGCCGGGGCGCTGGATGCCATGCTCCGGCAATCGGGCGTGATCCGGGTGGAAACCGTGGAGCAGCTGGTGGACGTGGCGCAGGTGGTCTCCGGCCGGCCGCTTCCCGCGGGACCGGATGTTGCCATCTTCAGCAACTCCCAGGCGCTGGGCAATGTGGTGGCGGACAGTGCTGTGGCCCACGGGCTGGGGGTGGCGCAGGTGGTCTCCGGACTGGACCTCGACGCCGGCCAGTCGGTGGCACTTCCCGCACTGCGGAAGGCCCTCCTCGATGCCCTGGCCTCCGATGCCGTGCATGCCGCCGTCGCTGCCCTGCTGCCGGCCCGCGGACTGACACCCGATGCCGTGGCGCAGGTCCTGGCCGAATGTTCGGCCAGCGCCCGCAAACCGGTGGTGGCCGCTTTCACCGGCATCCTGGACCCGGCCATCAATGTGGAAGGCCTGTTGGGGGCGGACGGCTGCACCGTCCCCTGCTATTCCAACCCCGGAGCCGCCGTCGCCGCGCTCGCCGCCGTGGTGCGGTACGCGGAGTGGGCCGCCCGCGACCAGGGGCAGTTTGTGGAACCCGCAGGCTGCGACCCGCGGCAGGCCGAGGCTGAGCTCGACGAACTGCTGCGGGACGTCACCGGTGACCAGCTCAAGCAGCTGGAACCGGCGGCGACTGCTTCCCTGCTGGGGCACTACGGCATCTCGGTCCTGCCCTCCCTGCCCTTCAGCACCCCTGATGAGGCCGTGGCGGCCGCTGACGCACTGGGCTGGCCGGTGGTGCTGAAGACCACCGCCCCGGCCCTCCGCCACCGCCTGGATCTTGGCGGGGTGCGCCTGGGCATCGAGGATGAACAGTCGCTGCGCCAAAACGTGGTGCAGATGCGGCGGGCGCTCGCAGCCTACGGAGACCCTGCGCTCGAAGTGCAGGCGATGGCGCCGGTGGGGCAGGCGTGCACCTTCCGTGCCATCGAGGATCCGCTGCTGGGCCCCGTCATCTCGTTCGGCCTTGCCGGTGACGCCGTCAACCTGCTCGACGACTGGGCGCACCGCGTCCCGCCGCTCTCCGCCGCCGACGTGCACGACTTCATCCGTTCCCCCCGGGCGTCCCGAAAGCTCTTCGGCTACCAGGGCCTGCCGCCCGTTGATGTCGCTGCCCTGGAGGACCTTGCCGGGCGGCTGGCCTGGATGAAGGACAACCATCCGGAGATCGCGCTGGTGGAGTTTAACCCGGTTTTGTGCGGCACCACCGGGGTGACCATTCTCGCCGCCGACGTGCGGATCGGCAACGCCGCGCAGCGCACGGACAGCGCGCGACGGGCCATGCTGGGCTGACGCGGTTAGCAAGTGACCGGGCGATCTGTGAAAATGGGGGCATGAGCTTCCAGCCTCCCGCGTCGGCGCCCGAAACGCCCGGCAATGAAAACCAGGCCGTCCGCCACCACAGCTCACACAACCACGGAGTGCAGGGCCAGAGCCTGGAAGACGCACTGCAGAAGGCAGGGTTCTACCCGCGCCTTGTCTCGGACGTCGTCGACGACGCACTGGACGGCCGGGACTGCGTGGCCCACCTGGTGCACCTGGAGACCCACTTCGACCGGGCCGAGGTCCGCCGCCACATCACCGTGCTGGTCCTCACTGCGGACATGCTGGTGATCACCCACGTGGACGACCAGCAACTGGACGAGGCGGGGGAGCAGATCGTCGCCCAGATCTCCACCGAGTCCGTTCCCGTGGCCCAAATCCGGTCCGTGGTCCTGAGCTACATGTACGCCCAGCCGCAGAACTACAAGCCGTCGGACCCCGTCCGCGAACTGACCCTGTCCATCGCGTGGTCCGGCGGCCAACGGCTGGACATGGGGCCGGCCAGCTGCGGCGATCCGCAGTGCGAAGCGGACCACGGCTACACAGGAACCATCGCGCAGGAAGACATCGTGCTCCGCATCAGCGCCGAGGCGGATGGCCTTCAGGCCGTGCAGGACGCCAAGCTGTTTGCCCGGGCCCTGCGGGCAGTCAATACCGGCTCCGCCGCGCCGGTCCCGCATGTGCAGTCCATGGGCCCCCGGACGCGCTCCGGAGTGTTTGGCAACCGGCTCAGCCGCGGGCACCAGCAGCGCTGAGATGCCGGAAGACCCCAACCACTCAGTACAAGCCCCCGACCTTCCGCCCGCTCCCGCCTATGGGCACCGCTCCATCGCCGAAGTGCTCACCAGCGCGGCAGCCAGCCTTGGCGTGGACAGCTTCGCCAACACCCTCGGCCTCCCCTCCGCCGCCAAAATCTGCGTTGTGCTCGCGGATGGCCTGGGCCGGAACCTCCTGAAGCAAAAGGCCGCGCACACACCCTTCCTGCGCTCGGTGGTGCAGGCGGGACAGGGCGAGGTTCCGGTGTGGCTGGACTCCGCCTTTCCCTCCACCACCGCCGCGGCATTGTCGAGCTTTGGGACCGGTCTTCCGGCCGGCCAGCACGGCATGGTGGGCTATGACGTGCTGGACCCGGACCAGGACAAGGTGGTCAACCTGCTGGGAAACTGGGATCCGGGTGTCGATCCGTCGACGTGGCAGCCTTTCCCCACGGTCTTTGAACGGATCGCCGAAGAGGTGGATGTCAGCACGGTCAGCCTTGCCCAGTTCGACAGTTCGCCCATGACACGGGCAGCGCTTCGGGGCGGCAGGTTCATCTCCGGGACAACCTCCCACGCGCGTACCGCCGCAGCGGCAGAGGCCATGGCCGGCTCCGGCCGGTCCCTGATGTATTTCTACGTCAATGAACTCGACAAGGCAGGGCACCGCTACGGCTGCAAGTCCGAACAGTGGGAACACCAGCTGGAAGAGCTCGACGCCACCGTCAAGCGGCTTAGCTCCTCCCTGCCAGCCGGCACCACCATCCTGCTGACTGCGGACCACGGGATGCTGGACGTCCCCGAGTCGCAGCGTATTGATTTCTCCAAGGATCCGGATTTGGTGGACGGAGTCCGCCACACGGCCGGTGAACCGCGCATGGTGCACCTGTACCTCGACGAGGGGTACGTGGAGTCCGCCGCCGGTGCCCGCGACCGGCTCCTGGCCGCGTGGAAAGCCCGGTTCGGTGACCGGGTGTGGGCCTTCACCAAGGAGGAGGCCGTTGCCGGTGGGCTCTTTGGCGACGTGCGGCCTGCTGTTGAAGGCAGGATCGGTGACGTCATGATCGCGGCGCGTGACGCCGTCGCGCTTTACGACGGCCGGCGCATGCGACCCACGGCTATGGAAGTGGTGGGCCAGCACGGCTCGCTGACGAAGGCCGAGCGGGAGGTTCCGCTGCTCTGCTTTACCGCCCAGGGAAGGAACCGTCGTGGCTGAGCTGATCTTCTTCTCCGGCACCATGGATTGCGGCAAATCCACCCTGGCCCTGCAGATGGACTACAACCACCGGGCCCGCGGGCGCGGCGGCGTACGGTTCAGCCGCAACGACCGCGCCGGCGAGTCCCGGATCTCAAGCCGCCTCGGCCTGGAGACGGATGCCGTGGAGGTGCTGGACAGCACGGACTTCTGGGAGGAAGTCATGGTCCGGCGCACGCAAGGCCAGCGGGTTGACTACCTGATCTGCGACGAAGCCCAGTTCTATACTCCCGAGCAGGTGGAGCAGTTGGCCAAGGTGGTGGACGAGATCGATGTGGACGTCTTCGCTTTCGGCATCACCGCCGACTTCCGAACCCGGTTGTTCCCGGGTTCGCAGCGCCTGATAGAGCTCGCCGACCGGGTGCAGGTGCTTCAAGTGGAGGCGCTGTGCTGGTGTGGCCGCAGGGCCACACACAATGCCAGGACGGTGGACGGCGTCATGGTCACCGAGGGCGCGCAGGTGGTGGTTGGCGACGTGGACATGGTGGTCGAGGCCGCCGCCCCGGAGGCCGGGCACCTTCCGGTGGTGGGATACGAGACGCTGTGCCGGCGCCACTTCATGCGGCGGGTCACGGCGCACGGTGCGTCCCTAATGGCGCAGCAGGATCAGCTGCTGCCGTTCGACGTGGACGCGTGCCTCTGGCGGGGTTCGGGTGGGCTGGGCGACAGCCGCGCAACATAATGCTTCTTCCTCGACGCTAATTCCCCTATTCTTTGGAGAAACCGGCGCGAAGGTAACGGGGGAGCGATGCGGGAGTTCATTGGGGCCCTGCCCCAACCACTGAAAAGCCTATACCTCGTGTTTTTCCTGGTTTTCATCGTGAACATGATTGCCGTGGCCTTCAAACTTGTTGAATACGTCCGCTGGACGTCTGGCAGCATGGGCGTCGTCCTATTCCTGTTGGGCCTGTGCGTGATCGCCAACATCAACGGGGCTGCCAGCGGGTTAGTGGAGGGCATTAAGAATTACCACCCCTTTGGTGTGGATTACTCCAAGTCCTTGCTGGCTTCGATGTTTTTTGTGCGCGTTTTTGGAGTAATGGCGCTGGTTGTGGGAGCAGGCTTTTTCTATCTGGGCTTTTTTGCTCCCGGGTTTAGCGGCTCTTCGTGGTTGATGGTGAAACAGGTTCGTGTCTTGAAAGCTGAAGGGCTCGTAGCCCTGCTGTGATGGATGTTCTCTACGCATTCATCAAGTCAGGAGCTACGAGCCTTGATCGA
>NZ_JBHDJA010000018.1:0-94375 GCF_041877125.1 Arthrobacter sp. E44 | reverse complement strand
GGTTTCCCAGTGGTGTCCGCAGTCTTCACGGCATCCAGTGTCACCGGCATATCCAGCTCATTCCTGCCAAGCAGACCGCCTGGCGTGTCGAGCCGGATACACCGTTAATTCCACAGTCCCCTTTAAGGTGCTCTCGAAGCAAGTCGGCGAAGGGTTCGGAAATGGGCACTGGGTGCGGGCCGAAGGTGATCCGCATGTTGCCGGTGCTTTCATTGGTTTCGATAGCGTCGGTCCGGAGTTTGGCGACCCGAACGAGCGGCTGGGCGTAGAGAAGCAGCAGGATGCCGGCGACTCGGTAGGGCAGGGACTCGCTGGTGCCGGTAAGCAGTTCCC
Organism: Arthrobacter sp. E44; assembly: GCF_041877125.1. Taxonomy (NCBI): domain Bacteria; kingdom Bacillati; phylum Actinomycetota; class Actinomycetes; order Micrococcales; family Micrococcaceae; genus Arthrobacter; species Arthrobacter sp. E44. The sequence goes on along the minus strand of NZ_JBHDJA010000018.1, from coordinate 94,042 downwards.
GGAGCCAGGCCACGCGCTGGTCCTGGGTGATCGCGGGGCGGGTTTTGGCTGTGTAGTGGCCCATGTCCACCCTGTGGTTTGTGCCGGTGTTCTTGATGAAGACGATGAAGGTGCGGATGGCTTTTCTGGTCGTGGAACCGGTTGCGAGCCAGGTTTCGATGTCTTGTTGGGTGCAGTTCGCCGCTGTCCGCTGGTGGGTTTCCCAGAGCCAGTCCAGAAACTGGACGGTTTCGGTGATCTCTTGCTTGGCCGAGTGGACCGGGGCTTGGGCGCTCTTCTCCGGTGTTGTGATGGACCGGATGCGCCGGAGGTGATGCCAGGTGGCAAACTGTGCGACGGGTTTGGCGACCTCCTCGGGCAAGTGGCGGAGCTTGTCGTCAATCCAGGTTTCGAACCGGGCCAGATACGGGTCTTGGTAGGGGAGGAGTCCATGATGAATGAACAGGGCGCGCAGGTGATTGGCTTCGCGGTTCGCTGACTTGGCCGCGGCATCGAGTCCTTCGTGCGTCAAGGGAGTTTCCCCGCATGACAGAGAGGCCAGGAGTGCTTGGACTTTGGGGGAGCGTTTCCACGTGATGATGCTTTCGGGCCGGTCCGCTTTGCAAAGCGCATGGACGATTTTGCCGGCGGTGTCCGGGTCGGCGGGGTGCATGAGCAGTAGTTCGTTGAGGTCCTCCCGGAGGGCGCAGCGGGCGCATATGCCGCGCCGGTAGAACTCGCCCTCCGTATTGCAACGGGTGCAGTGGAAGTCGTGGAGGATGCCGGCGCAGGGCGCGCAGCGTGGCCCTCCGCTGATGTCCGGTGGCCCGGGTAGAAGTCTGTGCTGGCCGCACTCCGGGCAGGTCCCGTGGGTGCGGGTGGCGGTGGTGAAGCATGGGCCGCAGATTCGGCCTTCGGGCCAGGTGGCGCGGGTTTTACCGGCGGCCCGGCCGCAGCGTGCGCAGGTAGCAGTCCCCGTGGTGCGGGGCCGGCCGCGGCTGGTGCTGCGGGGGCTGAGGCCTGCGGGTTTGTCAGTGATCATTGTCGATGATGCGTGCGCGCCGTGGTCTGACGGTGCGGTTCAGGTCGACGACGTTGGGGGCGCTGGTTCCGGTTTTGCGGGCGCGGACGTCGGCGGCTGTGACGGTGATGAGGTCCTCGGGTCCGCAGGAGAAGATGTCGCAGATCGCGGCGATGACCTGCAGTGCGACGCGTTCGGGTTTCTGGTTGACGAGACGGTAGACCTGTGGGCGGGACAAGGTGATGCCGCGCTCGGCCAGAAGGGGGATGAGGTCGGTGGTGTTGTGCAGGCCCCGTGCTGCCATGAGCTCCGAGAGCCGCCACTTGTATTCGACGTCGCGTCTCACCATTCACCTCGCATCTGCACGCCCAGGACTTCATCCATGGTGCGGTCCAGCGCCGCCCGAAGGGTCGTGTTGCGGAAGTCGTCGCTGACGAACTGGTAAATCCCGGTGGTGGAGGCGTGTTCGTGGCCCATCTGATGTTGCACGAATCTAGGATCCCATCCGTCCTCCAACAGGTGCGTTGCATAGGAGCGCCGGAGCGAATGCAGGTCCAGGCCATCCATTGGCAGGCCCAGCTCGTTGAGGTAGCGCCGGAGCCGGCGCAGCAGGGTGGATTCGCAGATCAGGCCGCCGCGTTCGCTGGGGAACAGGTCCAGGGTGTCGAGCATGCCCCGTCCGTTGGCGAGCCAGTCCTCGAGAACGCCGGCGGTCCAGTCGAAGACCGTCAGGACGCTGCGGGGTTTGTGCGGGGAGCCCTTGCGGGATTTGCCGAACCGGACCTTGCAGACGCCTGCCTTGCCGAACCTTCGCGCCTTCGGGTTGGCCGCAAAGTCGATGGATTGCAGGTGCCGGAGCTCGTTGAATCTGAGCCCGTACGAGTAGGCGATTTTCAGCATGACGGCGTCCCGGTAGGCGGCCTGCCAGCCTTTCTTGCCTGAGGCGGCGATGAGTTCGACCTGGTCGTCGGCGTGATCGAACAGCATCTGGAGTTCCGTCTTGGTGAAGGGCCGCTTGGAGGGACGTCCTTCGTACTCCTGTGTGTGGGAGGCGGTGTTCCAGTCAAAGAAGACCTGGGACGGGTGCGTGCCGAAGCGCTGTTCGCAGACCTGGTCCCAGCCGTAGTCGGGGTTTGACACGTAGGACGTGAACCGGCGGAGCGTGGACTGGTAGCCGCGGACCGTGGAGTGCTTCAGCTGGTGGATTGAGCGGAGGTCACCGAAATACTCCTCGACGTGTTCCGGTGCCCAGTTCCACGGAAACTCGTTCACATGGTTCACGAACCGGCGGACACTCGCGATGCCCTTGTCGATCGTGTCGAACTGGAGGTTCCTGGAAAGCTGCTGGTTGCGCCACCCGGTCAGCATGTCCTCAAGAGTCTGTTCCTCGGGATGCAGCAGCTGAACAGCACTCAGCTGCAGCACACGCCCGAACGCGTCCACCGCCATTCTCGCCCCACAGTTCCCTCGAAGTTTGTGCTCAAATCTTGAATCAATGATTCATTAAATGCATCATCAGCACAAAACCGCAGGTCAGACGCTTGTCGCAACCGCTTCAAGGATCGATATTGCGCCCGTCGGGCAGCGCCTGGCCAGCGGCGCGTTAACGCTGTTCAGACCGCAAATTCCGCGGAATCTTAGGGAAGTGAAAGGACTTGGTGCGGATCCGGGGGATCGGGGCGATTGATTCATCTGATGCAATACGCAGAGTACTACTTGACATAATGTAGATTATCGGCGTTTCGGTAAGGACTCCGGGCGGGGTTGCCCAGCATGCATCCCTGGCCACAAAACCGGCCTGAAAGAGCATGAAAGCGCTGGTCAGGACGCAGAGCCATTGTCTTTATCAGGGCACCCGTCAAGAATGAATCAATGACGGTCTACGTGCGTTCACTTGAAACTGCAGTTCCGACGACAAAGCTGATCCAGTCCGAAGCCCGCGATGTGTTTGCGGCCCAGCCAGGCTTGTCCCGTTTGGGTTCGCGGTTGGTCAACACCTGCTTTGACGGTGCAGCCATCGAGACGAGGTTCACCGCCGTCGAGGAACTGACCACCACGGGCCGCTCCGAAAACCCCCAGTTCTATGACCAGGAAACCGGCTTGCTGCTGAACCCCAGCACCAAGGTCCGCAACGACATTTTTGCCCGCGAAGCCACAAAACTGTTCGTGGAGGCTTCCCGCGCTGCCCTGGAAGCCGCCCCTGAGATCGATTTACTTGACATAACTCACCTTGTAACCGTTTCCTGCACCGGCTTCTTCAACCCCGGACCCGACTATAAGGTTGTCCGCGAACTTGGCCTCAGCCCTGCTGTCCAGCGCTACCACCTGGGTTTCATGGGCTGTTACGCGGCTTTCCCCGCGCTCCGCGCCGCAAAGCTGTTCTGTGAGGCGGATCCCCATGCTGTCGTCCTGGTTGTCTGCGCTGAATTGTGCTCCCTGCACGTGCGCACCTCCAACAACCCGGACACCATCATGGGCTCCGCCCTGTTCGCTGATGGTGCGGCAGCCGCCGTCGTCACGGCCCGGCCAGGCGCCGAGGACACCGCACTGCTGAAGCTGGACCACTTCGAGACTGTCCTGACGCCGGTCGGCGAGGACTCCATGGCCTGGAACATCGGCGACAACGGCTTCGAGATGGTGCTTGGCAACTACGTGCCGCACATCATTGACGACCACATCGTGGATGCGCTGCAACCGCTTCTGGCCAGGGAACCGGAGCTGGCGGCACTCCCCTACACCGCCATCCCCCACTGGGCCATCCACCCCGGCGGACGCAGCATCCTGGATAAGGTGCAGTCCCGGCTCGGCCTCAGCCACACGCAACTGGTGCCCGCCCGGGAGACCCTGCGAAATTTCGGAAACATGAGCAGCGCCACCGTGCTGTTCGTCCTCAAACACATCCTGGAACAGCCCCTCCAGGAAGGGGAAGAACGGATCTGTTCCATGGCCTTTGGCCCGGGCCTGACCGTGGAAACGGGCCTGTTCACAAAGCTGCGGCAGCTGACCGGCGGGTTGGCAAACCCTGCCCGGATGGACGCTGCCGGGGAACAAGCCCTGCTCCAGGACAACCGGGCAACGGAGGTCACGCTTGCCTGAGCGGGCTTCCACAACAATGGACATCCTGCTTACCCGGCGCGCCATCGGCGATGTCGAGCAAATGGACCACCCCGACTGCGACCCCCGGCTCCTCGATAACACCTACCGGCAGTTCGGCATCATTAACAGGGCCCTGTCGGGCTGGCGCCGGCTCTACACCACGGAATTGCGCAGCTTGGAACGGCAGGGCCAGGCGCCGCTGACTGTCCTCGATGTCGGATGCGGCGGCGGCGACCTTGCGGTGATGCTGGCCCGCTGGGCAGCCCGGGACGGCATACCTATGCAGATCACCGGCATCGATCCCGATCCCCGCGCGGCCAGCTTTGCCCGGCGCCGGCCGCCCATACCGGGCGTTGAGTTCCGCCAGGCCCACAGTGCAGACCTCGTCAGGGAAGGTGCGGCATTCGATGTCGTGATATCGAACCACATGCTGCACCACCTCGGAGCCGAAGAGCTGCGGCATCTGTTGGCCGACTCCGAAATCCTGGCGTCAGGGAAAGCGCTGCACAACGACCTCGTTCGAAGCCCCACCGCCTTTGCCCTCTTCAGCGTTGCCGCACTCCCCTTCCGCCGCTCCTTCATCCGCCAGGACGGCCTTACCTCCATCCGCCGGAGCTACCGGCCCGCCGAGTTGGCTGCCGCCGCTCCCCCGGGCTGGTCAGTGGAGCACTCATTTGCCTTTCACCAGGTCCTGACCTACCGCAAGGGCTGACCATGGATGCCGAGGTTCTGATCGCAGGCGGAGGTCCCGTGGGCATGTACATGGCTGCTGCGTTGCTGCAGGAAGGTGTCTCGGTCAAGGTTTTTGAACAGAGGCAGACCCGGAACCGGCATACCCGCGCCATCGGCATCCACCCCCCGGCACTGGAGGCACTTGCCGGGGTTGGGGTGGCTGCCCCCATGGTGCAGGAGGGAGTCCCCATCAGGACCGGCCTGGCGGTCAGCGGCGGGAAGACCGTGGGGACCATGGAGTTCGGCGCCGTATCCAAGGATTTCCCTTTTGTGCTGGCGCTCCCGCAGTTCCGCACGGAGCAACTTCTCGAAGAGCGCGTCACTGAGCTGGACTCCGGCGCGATCATCAGGGGCGCCAACGTCACCAGGGTCAGGGACGACGGCGGCAGGGTCACCGTTGAGGTCGAGTCCGGCGCAGGTGCCACGCGCCGCAGCGCCACGGCAGCGTTACTCGTGGTGGCTGACGGTGCCCGGTCCCGGCTGCGCAGCGCGTTGCAGGTGCCGGTGGCCGGTAGAACGTACCCGGACCACTACCTCATGGGGGATTTCGACGACGGCACGCACTACGGGAACAAAGCCGTCCTGTTCCTCGAACCGGAGGGAATCGTTGAATCCTTCCCGTTGCCCGGCGGCGTGCGCCGCTGGGTGGTCCGGCTGGGACAGCCCGCCGGACCGGCTGCAGGCCCGCACGACCTGGCCCAGTTGGTGCGACGGCGGACCGGTTTCCTTCCTGATACGTCCTCGAATTCCATGCTGAGCGCCTTCAGCGTTCGGTCCACCATTGCCCGCCGCACCGTCACGGGACGGGCGGTGCTGCTGGGAGATGCGGCGCACGAGATCAGCCCTATTGGAGGCCAGGGCATGAACCTGGGCTGGCTGGACGCCAGGGAGCTGCTGCCGGTGGTCTGCGCGGCCTTGGCAGGCAGGCCGACTGGCAGCCAGCTCAGGGAGTTCGAAAAGCGACGGCAGAAGGCAGCGGTCCTGGCCCGCCGACAGGCGGAAGTCAACATGATGCTCGGCAGGCCGCTGCCGTCACAGCTCCTGGGAATCCGCACCGCCGCCATTGGCGCGGCCGCGGCAATTCCGGCAGTGAACCGGTGGGCCGCCAGGCGCTTCACAATGCACTAGGCTCCCGGCGGGCACAAGCAGGCGGGGGTTACCGGAAATAGCAGTCGTAGCTGTCCTGGCTCACAATCACGCCACCGCTCACCTCAAAGACGGAGGCCGTCCGGGCGCGGATGGTCTCGCCGCGGTCCCAGTACCGCAGGTCCATCAGTACCGTGGCCGACCAGTCGGCCTCCACCGCCACCCGGCCGCCTTCACAGGTGGTCCTCCGCACAATGAACTTCTGGTCCTTCACCACCTGGCGGCTTTGGTCCGCGCCGGCAAGGACTCCAGCCAGTGCCCGGGTGGAGCCTTCAGGGGCCAGCAGATGCGGTGCCTCGGTCAGGACGAACGATTCCGACAGGAACGGCCTGATCTCCGCCGCGCCGCCGCCGGCCTCAAGGACCCGAATGAATTCCAGTACGTGCTCCAGCGGGGATGCCGCCGGGAGGGAATTGTCAGCCATGCAGTAGACCCTAACCGACAGGTCCCCGTGGTCCGGCCAGTAGGCTGTCCCCATGACCCAGACTGTTCCCCAAACAACTGCCGGTGCCGACGAGATCCGTGAGACAGTGGAGCGGATCCTGTCCGCCCCCTCCCTTCCGCCCATCGTCCAGGCGGGCCACCCGGCACTGCGCCAACGCGCCGCCGAGTTCGACGGGCAATTGCCAGCGGACCAGTTGCACCGCTTGATCGGGATCATGCGCCAGGTCATGCACGAGGCCCCGGGTGTGGGCCTTGCCGCCCCGCAGCTGGGCATTCCCCTGCGGCTTGCCGTCCTGGAGGACCAGTTCAACGTTGATCCGGAAGCTGCAGCCCTGAGGAATCGGAGCCCATTGGAGTTCCTGGCCATCCTCAATCCCCGGTACACGCCCCGGGGGGAAGGACTCGCGTCGTTCTATGAGGGGTGTCTTTCCCTGAACGGGCTCCAGGCCGTAGTGGCCCGCCCGGAGGCTGTGCTCCTGGAGTATCTGAGGCCCGACGGCGTGCCGGAGCACCGGGAGTTTTTCGGTTGGCAGGCGCGCATCGTTCAGCATGAAACGGACCACCTTAACGGCATCCTGTACATAGACCGGGCCCAGCTACGGTCCCTGAGCAGCAACGCCGAGTACGCGGCGCACTGGGCGGAGGCCGGCATCGGCAGGGCACAGGATGGTTTGGGGTTCGACGCCGGTCCGGCCGGCATTTCCGCCGGCTGATTCCAGCTGCCAGGTACGCAAGGCGGCGGGCACGGACTGCGGGCCCGGCAGCCCTAAGATTGGTCCCATGCCTTCCGCGGATGTCCTTCTCCTCTGTCCTGTCTGCTCAGCTCCGCTCGAGCACCAGGAAGCGAAGGGTGGCCGCCATCCGCGCCTGGCCTGTCCCAACGGCCACAGCTTCGACGCCGCCCGCCAGGGCTACTTCAACCTCCTGGTGGGCAAGGGCTCACCCTTCGAGCCGGACAGTGCGGCCATGGTGGCGTCACGTTTCAACTTCCTGGGGGACGGCCACTACCGGCCGATGGCGCAGGCGCTTGCCGCCGCCGTCGTGCCCAACCTGCCGGCGGCAGGTGCCGTCGTGCTGGACTCCGGAACGGGGACCGGGCACTATCTGCGCGAAATCCTCGACGCGGCGGCTGCGGCCGGGCGCCAGGCGTCTGCCATCGGCCTGGACATCTCCAAATTCGCCCTCCGGCGCGCCGCCCGGCTCAATCCTGAAACGGTCAACCTGGTGTGGGACATCTGGCAGCCCTTTCCGGTGGAAAGCAACTCGGTAGACGCGGTTACCGTGGTTTTTGCCCCACGGAACCCCGCGGAATTCGCCCGGGTCCTGCGCCCCACGGGCGTGCTGGTGGTGGTGACACCGCGCAGCGGACATCTCGCGGAGCTCGCCGAGGTGACCGGGATGCTGGGAATCGAAGAAGGCAAGGACGAACGGCTGGCCGTGGCAATGGCCGGCCATTTCGAGGCGGAAAGCACCCTCGACGTCGACGTCGCGCTGGAGCTTAGCCGCAGGGCAGCCGCGGACCTGGCGTTCATGGGGCCTGCCGGCCATCATCTGGACCGGGACCGGCTTGCGGCCCGGCTCGAAGATGTCCCCGAGCCTTTGGCAGCACAGGCGAAGTTCAGGCTTTTCATCTTCCGGCCCGGCACCCGGGATGCCCCGTAACGACTTGGCCACTATCCCCCGGCAGCCTCCATGATCCGGCCCACACCGCAGGACCGCGGACTAGGATGAAAAGACAGTTACTGGCGGGTCCGCGGACGCGGTTCCCCCGTGACGAAGGGGGAAACAGGGATGTTCGAATGGCTTGGGGAAAACTGGTGGGCCGTCTGGCTCACAGCCTTCCTGGCGTTTGCCGTGATCGAGATGATCACCCTTGACCTGTTTTTCATTATGCTCGGCGGCGGTTCACTCGCCGCACTGGTGGCCGATTTCGCCGGCGCCGATCCCTGGCTGCAGGTGGTCATCTTCTGCATCGTGTCCCTGCTCATGGTTGCCTTTGTCCGCCCGGTGGCGCTCTCGCACCTGAAGAAGGGCCCGTCCGAACAGCGGACCAACGTGGACCGGCTCATTGGCGAACCGGCCGTGGTGATGGAAGCAGTCACCTCCGACGGCGGCCTGGTGAAAATCGGCGGTGATATTTGGAGCGCCCGCTCCGCCGCGGGAGTCCTTCCTGCGGGCCAGAAGGTGGTCGTGGCGGCTATCGATGGCGCAACAGCAGTGGTTTCGGTACCGCCTACGGCGGCCACCGGACCTGATACAACCTGACAATTGGGGAACAAGGAGTTGTATGAATAACGCAGGCGGAACCGCGCTGGCCATCGTGCTGGTGGTTCTGATCGTCTTTGTCATCATAGTTTTGGTCCGGGCCGTCCGGATCATTCCGCAGGCACGCGCCGGCGTCGTTGAACGGCTTGGCAAGTACCAGCGGACGCTGAACCCGGGACTGACGATCCTGATTCCGTTCGTGGACCGGCTCCTGCCGCTCCTGGACCTGCGCGAACAGGTGGTGTCCTTCCCGCCGCAGCCGGTCATCACCGAAGACAACCTGGTGGTTTCCATCGATACGGTGGTGTACTTCCAGGTGACGGACCCCCGGGCTGCCACCTATGAGATCGCCAATTACATCCAGGCCGTGGAACAGCTCACCACCACCACGCTGCGCAATGTTGTGGGCGGACTCAACCTTGAGGAAGCCCTCACGTCCCGCGACCAGATCAACGGGCAGTTGCGCGGCGTCCTGGACGAAGCAACCGGCCGTTGGGGCATCCGCGTCTCACGGGTGGAACTGAAGGCCATCGACCCGCCGCACTCCATCCAGGATTCCATGGAGAAGCAGATGCGCGCGGAACGTGACCGTCGAGCCGCCATTCTCACCGCGGAGGGAACCAAGCAGTCCGCCATCCTGACGGCAGAGGGCCAGCGCCAGGCTGCGATCCTCAAAGCCGAAGGCGAGGCCAAAGCCGCAATCCTCCGCGCCGACGGCGAGTCGCAGGCAATCCAGAAGGTCTTCGACGCGATCCACAAAGGTAACCCGGACCAGAAATTGCTGGCCTACCAGTACCTCCAGACGCTCCCCAAACTGGCTGAGGGATCCGCCAACAAACTTTGGATCATCCCGAGCGAGGTCGGGGAAGCATTGAAGGGCATCGGCAGCGCCATCGGCGGCGCCAACGCGGAAGCCACCGCTTCCGGGCTCTTCGAGCAAGCGCCCGCCGACCGGAGCCAGCCCTAACACGACAGGGAAACAGGGAGGGTTCCACGGCAGAACCGCGGAACCCTCCCTGTTTGGTCCTGACCGATTAACACCCGTATAATTGGGTATTTGTCCGGCAGGAGTATACCGGCTGGAACAACCAAGCTTCGCAATGCGTTGAATCCTATGATGCAGCACAGTGCACACAGTAGTCCGGCGGTGCTACGGCGCCACCGGCTAGCGCGGAGATCTAATCCGCGAACCGACCAGAGGGAGAAAACATGAGCGATCGCAGCCTGCGGGGCATGCGCCTTGGTGCGCAGAGCATGGAGACCGAGTCCGGAGTTGAGCCGGCTCCGCGCCAGCGGGTTGAATACCGTTGCGCGGATGGCGAGCAGGTCTTCGTCACGTTCTCCTCCGAGGCGGAAATTCCTCCGGTGTGGGTCTCCAAGACCGGCAAGGAAGCGCTCCTGGTCGACGGCGAAAAGCCGGACACCAGCAACGACAAGGCAGTGCGCACCCACTGGGACATGCTGCTGGAACGACGTTCCCTGCCTGAACTCGAACAGATCCTCGAGGACCGCCTGACCATCCTTCGCGAACGCCGCGGAGAGCGCCGCTCGGCCTAAGGCCAGCCGCAAAAAAATGGGGCGGCCCCGCACTTTGGTGCGGGGCCGCCCCCTTTTTTTCGCGTATTCCGTCCCCTGCAGGGGTTTAGCCCGCCAGCAGAATCAGGCCTGCTTGTTCTTCAGCTTGCCTGCCAGGGTGTTCCATCGGGCAGCCAAACCCCACCTGGTGACATTGATCATGGCTTCGACGACGATGTTGCCGCTCATTTTCGATGCACCCAGCTCGCGTTCAACGAAGGTGATGGGGCGTTCCTCGATGCGCAGGCCCAGCTTCGCCACGCGCCAGGCCAGGTCCACCTGGAAGCCATAGCCCACCGAGTCCACCTGGTCCAGGTTGAGCTTCTCCAGGGTCGTCCTGCGGAATGCCCGGAAGCCTCCGGTCACATCCTTGATCGGCAGGCCGAGCATCAGGCGGGCATAGGTGCTGCCCACCCGCGAGATCGCCTGGCGATACAGGGGCCAGTTCACCACGCTGCCGCCGGGAACCCAGCGCGAGCCCATGGCCAGGTCTGCGCCCTGGTCCACCGCTTCAATCAGTTGGGGAAGCTGTTCGGGCTGGTGGGAACCGTCTGCGTCCATTTCAACCAGGACGTCGTACCCGGCCTCCAGCCCCCACTTGAAGCCGGCAATGTAGGCCGCGCCCAGGCCTTCCTTGCCTTTGCGGTGCAGGACATGGACCTGGGAATCCTCGGCGGCGAAGCCGTCGGCAAGTTGCCCGGTGCCGTCAGGGCTGTTGTCATCAACCACCAACACGTCCGACGCCGGAACAGCCTTCCGAAGGCGCTGGAGCGTCTTGGGCAGCGATTCCAGTTCGTTGTAGGTGGGAATGATCGTAAGGACGCGCACAAAGGGCCTTTCCTGGTGGAAGTGGTCGGTGCACCTGATACCGGCCTTGCCGGCGCCGGGCGCAACTCCCCATTATAGGGCGGACGGTTCCCGGGTCAGGAACGCAGTGCCGGGCTGGCGAACAGTTCGGCGCCGTTTTTGACGGTCTGCAGGCATACCGGGTCCGAGCCCGTGTCCAGGGCCGGCAGCAGGGGGGTCCGGGCGCGCGGATCTGTGCTCCATGACTGCACCCGTCCGTCGGCCACCTGGACCATCAGTTCCTCCACCTCCCAGACGGCAAAACTGGCAGGAGCTCCGGGAACCAGCTGCCCAGCCATGGGGTTTGCGTGCCGGGCAGCCCTCCAGCCGGCGCGGGTATGACCCAGGAACGCCGCCCGTGCAGAAATTCGCTCTGCGCTGTTGTGATGTTCCACGCAAGCGCGCACGCTGGCCCACGGACGGAGGGGGGTGACGGGACTGTCACTGCCAAAGCAAACGGGGACCCCTGCGGAGTAGAAGGCGGCGAACGGATTCATGGACCGGCTGCGCTCCCCCACCCGCCTCTCGTAAAGTCCGCCTGGGCCGCCCCAGGCTGCATCGAAGGCCGGCTGGGCGCTGACCGTCACGGAGTAGTGGGCCAGCTTGGCCACGGCAGGCGCATCAGCCATCTCCACATGCTCAAACCGGTGGCCGGCTGCACGCACCCGCTGCTCCCCCACTTCCCTGGCCGCCAGGTCCAGCGCTTCCAGGGCAGCGTCAAGCCCGGCATCGCCGATCACGTGGAACCCGCCCTGGATCCCGGCGAGGGAACACGCGGCAAGGTGGGCTGCCGCCTGGTCCACGCTGAGGTACAGTGCGCCGCGCTCCTGGGCCGCATCGCTGTAGCCCGCCCGCAGCGCGGCAGTGCGGGAACCCAGTGAACCGTCAATGTTGAGGTCACCGGCAAGGCCGCGGATGCGTCCTTCGAACTGCCCAACGAGAACGCGGGCCTGCTCCTCGGACGAAACCAGCTCGCCCCAATACGGCAATACTTCGGGAAACTGCGCACCGCCGTCCGCACCACCGTTCCAAGCGGCAGCAAGCTTGAGATCATCGGCGCCGCCAATATGCGGCGCCCCCATCTCTGCCACGGCAACGTAACCGTTGGCCGCCGCCTCCATCAGGGCACGCTCCTGGTGCCGCTTCAATGACTCCTGTGGCAGCTGGCGCGTTGCCAGTCGTGCCGCTTCGTGTGCCGCCCGCGTTACCCGGGCTCCGCCGTCGTACCCGTCCTTGCCGCGCAGGTCCGCTGACCGTGCCAGCGACGTCGAAACCAACGCCGAATGCACGTCCACCCGAGAGAGGTACACCGGACGACCGTCCGCTGCGCGCTCCAGTTCCTCGGCGGTGGGCAGGGTGGAGTCCGCCCAGGTGGTCTCGTCCCAACCGTGGCCGAGCACGGGCCCGTCACCGCCGGCGGCGGCAACTGCGTCCAGCAGGGCGCGGGCAGAGGCTACGGATCCCAGCTGCAGTGATTCCAGGGCAATGCCGGTTTCGGTCAGGTGCATGTGGGAATCGATGAATCCGGGGGCCACCAGGGCGCCGCGGAGGTCGATGACCTCCATGGAACTGTCGGCAATGGATGATGCCGCCTGCTCTGAACCGACCCAGGCAACGGTGTCGCCGTCCACCAGCATGGCCGTAGCGAAGGGGTCCGCCGCGGTGTAGACGGACCCGTTCCGGTACAGCACCGGGGTGGGACGGGACGTGGCTTCAGGGTTGGGCATGGCGGAAAGGACTCCTGGGTATGGGCAGGCCGGCAGCGGCCGGCAGGGGTGAAAGCGGGACTAGAGAACGGACGAGTACGCCACGACGCCGCGGCGGATGAGGTTGATGGCTTCGGCGCAAAGCCGTGCCAGCCGCGAATCAAGGCCGGGAATTTTTGCCAGCTGGTCCAGGAGGTCCACCACCTGTTTGACCCAGCGGACAAAGTCGCCGGCCGCAAGGTCCGTGCCGCTCAGGACATCCTGCAGGTGGCGGCCGCGGGCCCACTTGTAGAGAGGCCAGACCAGGCCCAGTTCAGGCTCGCCCGTCAGCGGAAGCTTGTTCTCCTCTTCCACGTCTTCAAGGACGGACCATTCCCTGACCACGATGTCCACAGAGGTTTCCAGGGAGACACTGGGCATGCGCGGCCGCAGGCCCCGGTCTTCGCGTTTGGCCTGGTAGACCAACACGCTGGCCAGGGCAGCAACTTCTGCGGCGTCCAGGTCATCGAACGCGCCCAGCCGCAGCGACTGTGAGATCAGCAGGTCCTTCTCGCCGTAGATTCGGCGCAGCCGCTGGCCGTCCGCGCTGATGTTCAGGCGGCCATCGCCGGCGTCCTCCAGATATCCATAGGCGGACAGGACGTCGCACACCCGGTCAAAGGTTTTAGCGATGGTGTTGGTGCGGCCCTGGATCTGGCGGACCAGGCCGTCCGTTTCGCGCCGCAGCTTCCACCAGCGCTCCGACCACCGCGCGTGGTCTTCCCGTTCGCTGCATCCATGGCAGGGGTGTGCCTTCAAGGCCCGGCGCAGGGCCGCGATGCGCTTCTCCTGGTTGGGAAAGGCGGCGCCACGGCCGAAATCGTGGTTGCGGTTCTGGCCGGGAGCGGGCGGCCGGTTTTCCCGCAGCGCGTTCCGGACGGAGGACGCAAGATCGCGCCGTGACTTGGGCACCTTTGCATTGAAGGACTTCGGGATCCGGATGCGGGTCACCGGGGCGATGGGACCTTCCAGGTCGTCCGTACCGATCCGTCGCAGCTGGTTGTCCAGTGTGAGCACGGCAGGCCGCGGTTCGCGGCTTCCGTGGTCGGAGCTGAGTACGACGGCGGGCCCAGGGGCGCGTCCGCCGGGAACATTGACCACGTCCCCCGGCAGGAGACGGGCAAGGGAGTCGCCACTGAGTGACTTCTGGACCCGTGACTTGGTTCGGGAGGTGGCACTCTCGGCGTCGGATAGTTCCCTGCGCAGCCGGGCATACTCCGTGAAGTCGCCCAGGTGGCAGGTCATGGACTTGGCGTAGCCTGCCAGGGATTCCTCGCGGCTGCGTACCTGCCTGGCCAGGCCCACCACGGAGCGGTCGGCCTGGAACTGGGCAAAGGAGGACTCCAGGATTTCGCGGGCCCGGGACCGGCCAAACTGCGCCAGGAGGTTGATGCTCATGTTGTAGGTGGGCCGGAAGCTCGAGTTGAGCGGGTAGGTGCGCCGGGACGCCAGGCCTGCCACCGCCGTCGGGTCCGTTCCGGGCTGCCACAGCACCACCGCGTGGCCCTCGATGTCTATCCCGCGGCGCCCCGCCCGGCCGGTCAGCTGGGTGTATTCACCTGCCGTGATATCCACGTGGGCTTCGCCGTTGAACTTGTCCAGCTTTTCCAGCACCACGGAACGGGCCGGCATGTTCACGCCCAGGGCAAGGGTTTCCGTGGCGAAGACAGCCTTCACCAGTCCGTCGGCGAAGAGCTTCTCCACTACCTCCTTGAAGGTGGGCAGCATCCCGGCGTGGTGGGCGGCAAAACCACGGACCAGGCCCTCCCGCCAGGTCCAAAAGCCCAGGACGTCGAGGTCCTCCGGCGGGATGTCCTGCCCGGCCTCATCGACGCGCTGGGCGATGATCCGCTGCTCCCTTTCCGTGGTGAGCCACAGTCCGGACCCGACACACTGGGCCACCGCTGCCTCACAGCCGGCGCGGGAAAAGATGAAGGTGATGGCAGGCAGCAGGTCCATCCGGTCCAGGCTCGCGATGACCTGCGGGCGGCTGGCCGGCCGCACTCCCCTGGGCTCTCCACCCCGCCCCAGGCGGTCGTTTCCGCGCCTGCCGCGTTGGCCGCGGCCCCCGGGCCCCGGGCGGCTGATGCGGAAACTCTGCTGGGTTTCGTTCTGGGCCACGGCCAGCAGGTCCGGGTTGACGTCGAAGCCGCGCCCCTTGGCGTTGTTCGCAGGTTTGCCGGGCTTGGCCGGTAGCTCGTCCTCGTCCTCAACGGGCGGGGCGATCTCGTCAAAGGTGGTTTCCCCGGCGAACAGGTCCATGATCTGCCGGCCCACCATGACATGCTGCCACAGCGGTACCGGCCGGTGTTCGGAAACGATGATGTCGGTGTCACCGCGGACGGTGTCCAGCCAGGCGCCGAATTCCTCCGCGTTGGAGACCGTGGCGCTGAGCGAGGCGACCTGCACCTCGCTGGGCAGGTGGATGATGACTTCTTCCCACACTGCCCCGCGGAACCGGTCGGCGAGGTAGTGCACCTCATCCATCACCACGTAGCCAAGATCGGCCAGCGTGGCCGAATCCGCGTACAGCATGTTCCGCAGGACTTCCGTGGTCATGACCACCACCTGGGCATCGCCATTGATGCTGGTGTCACCGGTCAGGAGGCCAACGTTGTCCGAACCATACTTTTCGCTCAGTTCGCTGAACTTCTGGTTGCTGAGCGCCTTGATGGGCGTGGTGTAGAAGGCCTTCAGCCCCCGCTGCAGGGCGAGGTAGATGCCAAACTCCCCCACGATGGTCTTGCCGGCACCGGTCGGGGCGGCCACCAGGACTCCCCTGCCCTCCTGGAGGGAACGGCATGCCTGCTTTTGGAAGTCATCCAGTTCAAAGTCCAGGGTCCCGCTGAACGATCCGAGGGGGGTGGCTGCCTCGGCCCTGCGTTCGGCGCTGGCACGGTAGCGCTCAGCGGGAGACAGCTCTTCAGGATCGATAGGGCCGGTGGAGAAGGGTCCGGTGGTGGAGGACATACCCCAAGCCTAACGGCAGCCTAGAGCTTCTTGAGTTCGCTGCTTGGGGTGGCGATGTCTGCGGTGGCCTCGGTCTCCTCCACCTGCCGCGCCTGGCGGCGGTCGCGGCGCTTGTCGTTCATGATGCAGATGCCGATTGCTGCGAAGAACAGTGCCAGCAGCGGTCCCGCCAGCATGAACATCGATATCGCGTCAGCACCGGGCGCGGCGATGGCAGCCAGGACAAAGACCAGGAAAACCGTGATGCGCCAGGCCTTGAGGATGGTGCGTCCGGACACAATGCCCGCCATGTTGACACCCACCAGCACCACGGGCACCAGGAAGGCCAGGCCCAGCATCAGCACCATGCGGGTGACGAATTCGATGTAGGTCCTGGCGTCAATGACGCTGGAGGAACCGGCGGGGGTGAACTGGGTCAGCGCGTGGACCACTTGCGGAACCACGAGCCAGCCCACCCAGATTCCGGCGAGGAACAGTGGGATGGCCGCGGCCATGTAACCCAGGGTGTACCGCCGCTCCTTGGATGTCAGCCCGGGAGTGATGAACGCCCAGAGCTGGTAGATCCAGATGGGGCTGGAGATGACAGCGCCGATCAGGAGCGACATCTGCAGCTTGAAGTCGAAGGGCGACGCGATGGTCCCGAAGTTGATGGCTGCGAGGCCGCCGGTCTCATTCGAAATCCGGTTTACCGGCTCCGCCAGGGCCTTCAGCAGCGGATCGTAAAGTATCCAGCCCCCAATGCCGCCGATGACGACGCCGATCGCCGACTTAATCAGCCGGTTCTTCAGCTCCTTGAGGTGCTCCCAAAGCGACATCCGCCCCTCGGGATTGGCTTTACGGGCCCGCGACAGTGCCACGGGAGGTCAGGCGCGGGTCGACGGCGGAACGTCAGTGCCGTCTGTCGGCTCACCGGGCTTCGCCTTGGGGTGGTTCACGATGGTGCCTTCCACCGGACCGGAGGCCTCGGTGTTGGTGTCGGCTTTGCCGTCGTTCTTCATTTCCTTGACCTCGGACTTGATGATCCGCATCGACTGGCCCAGGCTGCGGGCCATGGCCGGAAGCTTCGGGGCAGCGAAGAGAAGCAAAGCAACAACGATGATGATTACGATTGGCCAGGGGCCATCAAAGAGTCTTCCCACGGGAAATCCTTTCCTCTAATTACATCCTACTTCTATGTGAAGTCGAGATCTCCGAGCGCCTGCGGCTGGCCCCGGTCCTTTTTGCGCTGCACTCGCCTGCGCCGGCGTTCTTCGCGCCGCGCCAGTTTGGATGCCTCGTAATCATGTCGCATGTCAGCGGGTGAGGCAAAAACGGCCGAGCCCGCCACGGGACGGGACAAATCATGGGTTTCCTCCAGGACCTCAACGGAGCCCAGGTGCCCCAGTTTCGCGCCTGCGGCGCTGAGATCCTTCATGGTTGCCATGAACTGGCGGAAGAGACGGATGCCCAGCAGGACATAGAAAAGCAGGGCGACGGCGACGAGCGCCACCCATATGAGAATCCAGGACCACCAAGGCATGCTGAGAAGTCTATCCGGCGTAGCTGTCCAGGGCGGCCGCCAACCAGTCCCGCGCGGCGCCGGCCACTTCGGTGGGTGCCAGGATGCGGGCCGCGCCACCGTGCTGGGCCACGAACATCGGCAGCCATGCCGTGCTGCCAAACCGGATCTCTGCCACCAGGCCGCCGTCCGGAAGCTCGGCTGTCCGCTCCGCGTAATAATCCTCCGCCAGCCCCCTCCCCTGCCGGGTGAGCTGGACTGTGACGGTCGTGTCGTCGTCGTTCGGGGTGAACAGCTTGGCCGGGACACCCCCGTCCCGTTGTCCCGCCTTGCGAGCCGGCGCCCCGTTTGGGTGCACGTCCTGTACGCGGTCCAGGCGGAAGTTCCGCAGCCCGTCCACCAGGTGGCACCAGGCCTCGAAGTACCACGTGTTGTCCAGGGAATAGAGCCGCAGTGGGTCAACGTCGCGTTCCGTGACCGCGTCCCGCTGCGGTGACAAGTACGTTAGATGGAGCTGCGAACGGGACTCGATGGCCTGGCGGACAGTGGCGTGAGTTTCGGCGTCCGCGGGAGCTACCTGCGGGCCGGCGATGGAGGCAGCGCGGAGTCCTTCCTCCCCGGCGGCGGCCAGCAGCTTCAGGGTGACCGATTCCAGGGCGCCCCCGCCGGGCAGGTCAGGCAGGCCATTGAGTGTCTCCAGCCCGGTCAGCAGGGCGCAGGCCTCCTCGACGGTGAACCGGACCGGCTTTTTCAGGTCGAGGTCCTGGGTGATGAAGACGTGGTCGTCCTCCCACTGGATGTCGAGCAGGTCGTCCGGATAGCCCTCGGGCAATCCGGAACAAATGAGGATCCGGAGGTCCGCTTCGAGTTCTTCGCGGGTGACGCCGAAGTGGCGGGCGACGTCCTGGATGTGGAGGCCCTGGTTGTGGACCAGGAAGGGCACCAGCTGCAGCATCCGCTTGAGCTGGTCCTCCGAGGTTCCTTTTCGGCCAGCACGTGCACGGGTGTCGGTAAAGGAGTATGCGGGGACGGGTTCGGCGCTGAAGTCTGCCGCGCCCTGCAGCCGCCGCCGTACGGCCCCGGCGAGTCCGGCGGGTTCTACTGCCAGGGCGTCCGGCCCGTAGGACGCCAGTTCTTCGGCCAGGACTTCCGGGTCCCGGTACTCCAGGACGAGCCGGTCGTAGCCGTCGCGGGGGCGGCCCGAGGCCTGCTCTCCGGCATCCGGGACCGCCCGGCGGCGAAGGGCCAGGAGGTGCCCGTTCCGGACATCCACCACGGCAGTGCGCAGCGGCAGTTCGGGCAGCCGGTCCAGCTCCGCCCGGATGTTGAAGTCGGCGGGGGGCTCGTACTGCTCTCTCGGGAGGGCGGTCACGGCACTGGTGAGGCGGGAAAGCCGGAACTGCCGTGCGGCCTTCCGGGCCCGGTCGTAGCCCATCAGGTACCACTGGCCGAAGCGGCTGCCCAGGCCCCAGGGCTCAACAGTCCGTTCTTCCTCCCTGCCTGTACTGCCGGCCAGGTAGGTGAAGCTCACGGGATGCCGCGCGTGCATGGCTGCCACGATGTCGTCGAAGGCCTGCCCTGCCGGTTTGATTCGGGGCTGGACTCCGGCAGGCAGTTGCACCTCTGCCAGCTGTCCGGATGCCTGCAGCTTCCGCAGTGCACTTTGGGCTGCCGTCCCCAACGCGGCACGCTCCCAAAGCTGGGAGGCCAGGAGGAGGACGGTCCACTCCTCGGGCCCAAGCTCGACATCAGGGAGCCGGTTGGATTCCTTGCCGATCCGGTACCGCGTGGTAGCGGGATCGTCCTCGCTCCAACCCAGGTCCGTCAGTGTCTCAACATCAAAGCCCATCGCGCGCAGGTCATTCTTGTCCCGCTCAAACATGCGCCCGAATGCGACGTCATTGCCGGAGGTGTCGTGGTAAACCTTGTCGCGCAGCTCGCTGCGGTGGAGCCCGTAGCGGGTGTTGAGGAGCGCGATCAGCAGGTTGAGGAGTCGTTCAGTGCGGGTTAGGGACACGTTCGTTACGTTACTAAACTCCCCCGGGGAAAGCAGAAAGCGCGGCTGGATGGAGGGTTGTCCTCCGTCCAGCCGCGCCCCTGGCGGCAGCCCTGGGTTGGGTCAGCGGACCCCGACGAGGTCCACGACGAAGATCAGGGCTTCGTTGGGTGCGATGGCCCCACCGGCGCCACGGGAGCCGTAAGCCAGCTCTGACGGGATCTCCAGGCGACGGCGGCCGCCCACCTTCATGCCCAGCAGGCCCTGGTCCCAACCCTGGATGACCTGGCCGACGCCGACGCGGAAGTCCAGCGGTGCACCGCGCCCCCATGAGGCGTCGAATTCCTCGCCCGTGGACCAGGCAACGCCGACGTAGTGGGTGGAGACGGTATCCCCTGCCTTGGCTTCGCGGCCGTCACCCTCGATGAGGTCGGTGATGACGAGTTCCGTGGGAACATCACCTTCCGGGAAGTCGATCTCGGGCTTCTGGCGGTCGAATTCCCGCTGTCCAAACGACATGCTTGCTCCTATGCGTGAGTGCTGATGGTTGCCGCGAAGAACGCGGCGTTCCTGTAAGTCTTGCTACTTGACCCCGAGGATGTCCACTACGAACACCAGGTCACCCTTCGCCTGGCCCTGGCCGGCGTCACCGTAGGCCAGATCCTTGGGGATGACCAGCAGGACGCGGGAGCCTACGGTTTTACCGGTAAGGCCCTGGGTCCAGCCCTTGATGACGCCTGAGAGCGGGAAGGTGGCCGGCTGTCCGCGGTCGAAACTGGAATCGAACTTGGTGCCGTCGCTGAGGTTGACGCCGACGTAGTTCACGGTCAGTGTGTCGGTTTCCTTGACCGTGGCGCCGGTTCCCTTGATCAGGTCCTGCGACACAAGGGAAGTGGGGGCCGGTGCTCCGGCTACATTGATTTCCGGTACGCCGTCCTTTTCGGTCACCGTGGGCAGCCCGGCCTGGGGCGACACCGTTTCACCCTGGGGCTTGTCCAGGACAGGAGTGGGGTCTGAGGCGGAAAGAACCTTGATGATCAGCAGCTGAGTGGGATCGGAAGCTGCGCTGGGGCTTGCGCCGGGACTGGCGCTGTCCGATGGGCTGGGACTTGCCGACGGTGCACTCTGCTTGCCGGGGACGGCCAGGGCAAGGCTTGACCCCACCTTCGCGCCGACGAAAGCGTTATAGATGACGGCGCTGTTGGTCTTGAGCTCATCGTTCAGCTCCAGGTTTTCAGGCTCGTTGGGGAATGTATCCTCCAGCTGGGACCCATCCGTGCCGTTCAAGGCCAGGACGGAGATTTTGGCGATCTGGTTGGCCTTCACGGTGGCGCCGCTGCCTTCGGAAACGACTTTGATGGTGGGCTGGGTGACGGTCAGAGGCTTGTCGAACTCCACCCCCGGGGCCTTCTTGTCTCCGTTGTCGGTCAGCTTGATGGAGTCGAACTTTGCAGTCTCCCCGGCGGACTGGCTGCTTGGTTCGGGCTGGGAGGCTGTACCTCCGCAGGCGGTCAGGAGCAGCAGGCCGGGGAGGAGGATTGCTAGTAGTCGGCGCACGTAGGATAACTTTCGTCGGGGCAGGGTGGATACGACAATCCGCATGGCGGCGGACAGTGCCGTGGAGGTCCCGTTAAAAGGACCCTATCCAGAATAGACCCTGAAGCTGGGCGTCCGCCCGGAGCCGATCAACCCATGGAGTCGAGCAGCGTATCCACGCGCTCATCGACGCTGCGGAAGGGATCCTTGCACAGGATTGTCTGGTGGGCGCGGTCGTTCAGCTTCAGGTGCACCCAGTCAACCGTGTAGTCGCGCCCGAGTTCCTGTGCCCGGCGGACAAAGTCCCCCCGGAGCTTGGCCCGGGTGGTTTGCGGGGGTGCGTCCACGGCACTCTTGATCACCGTATCGTCAACGATCCGGCGCACCGCGCCACGGGACTGGAGCAGGTAGAAGAGTCCACGGCTGCGGGAAATGTCATGGTACGTCAGGTCGAGTTGGGCGATCCGGGGAGCCTCCAACCCAAGCCCGTGCCGTTCGCGGTAATTGTCCATTAGCTTCTTCTTGATGGCCCAGTCGATTTCCGTATCGATGCCCCTGGTATCACCCGATTCGATGGCGTTCAGCGTGCGTTGCCACAGGTCCAGGATCACCGGAACGTGCTGGTTGTGGGCGCCGTGCTCCTTCACGAAGGCCGTGACCTTGGTCAGGTATTCCTGCTGGATCTCAAGGGCTGTGAGCTGGCGGCCGTTGGCCAGGCGGACCAGGGCGCGGCCGCTGAGGTCGTGGGAGATTTCCCGGATGCTGCGGATGGGATTTTCCATCCGCATGTCGCGCATGATCACGCCCGCCTCGATCATCCGAAGAACCAGGTCCACGGTGCCGATCTTCATCAGTGCCGTCGCCTCGGACATGTTGGAGTCACCGACGATGACGTGCAGTCGCCGGTAGAACTCGGCATCTGCGTGCGGCTCGTCCCTGGTGTTGATAATGGGGCGGGACCGGGTGGTGGCGGAGGAGACGCCCTCCCAGATGTGGTCGGCGCGCTGGGAAAAGGCGTAGGTGGCCCCGTGGGGAGTCTTCAGGATCTTGCCGGCCCCGGCGATGAGCTGGCGGGTGACGAGGAACGGAATCAGGATCTCGGCCAGACGGGAAAACTCGCCGCGCCGCGGAATGAGGTAGTTCTCGTGGCTGCCGTAAGAGTTGCCGGCGGAGTCCGTGTTGTTCTTGAACAGGTACACGGTGCCGTTGAACCCTTCAGCAGCCAGACGCGCCTGGGCCTCGTCCACCAGGTCGTCAAGGATCAGTTCACCGGCACGGTCATGGGCGATCAGCTGGGCAAGGTCGTCGCATTCTGCCGTGGCGTACTCGGGATGGGACCCCACATCGAGGTACAGCCGGGAACCGTTGGTAAGGAACACGTTCGACGAACGCCCCCAGCTGACCACCTTGCGGAAGAGGTACCGGGCCACCTCCTCGGGAGCAAGAGGCCTGGAGTCCGGGCTCGAATAAGAGATCCCGAACTCGGTTTCGATGCCGAAGATTCTCTTGTCCATGTTGTCCTCCTAGGCCAGCAGTGCTGTGATGTCCGCGTCATTAAGCCTGCGGAAGGCGCGCCGGGTGCCGCGGGTGCTGTCGGAAAGCCTGTCCAGCACGGCCACCTCGAGGGCGCTGGGCGGCAGTGGCGCTCCCGGCTGCTCCCCCTCCTGGACAGGCGTCAGCCCCTTCAGTGCCAGCCGCACTGCGTCAGCGAAGCCCATCGAGGCCTGCCAGCCTGCATCAATTGCCGACGACACCTTCTCGGCCTGGCCGCCCATCACGACGAAGCTGTGCTCGTCGGCAATGGACCCATCAAACGTCAGCCGGTACAGGTGGTCTTCGGCCTGCGTGGGACCCACCTCCGCGACGGCAAGTTCCACCTCGAAAGGCTTCTGTTCAGCGGTGAAGACGGCGCCCAGGCTTTGCGCATACACGCTCGCCAAGCCACGGGCGGTTACATCCTCGCGATCGTACGAGTATCCCCGGACGTCGGCGTAGCGCACGCCGGCCTGCCTGAGGCTTTCGAATTCGTTGTACTTGCCCACCGCGGCGAACGCGATCTTGTCATAGATCTCACCGATCTTGTGGAGGGACGGCGAGGGATTCTCGGCGACGAGTGCAATGCCGTCGGCGCAGCTGATGACCACAACGGAGCGGCCCCGGGCGATGCCTTTCCGCGCAAAATCCGCGCGGTCCTTCATCAGCTGTTCGGGCGAGACATAGAACTGCTGGGTCATCTCAGGCCTCCCGTCCGGCGATGGTGCGTGCTTCAATCACGCCGCGGGAGGCAGCCGCAAGTTCAGGTTCCGGCACCCGGCGGGCGCCCGTCCTGTCCACCGTATAGACCACGGGCCACAGCTGCCGGACCGTATCGGGTCCGCCCGTGGCGGAGTCGTCGTCGGCGGCGTCATACAGGGACTCCACGGCAACGGAAAGTGCCTCGGCTGCGGTGAGGTTGGGGCGCCAGAGCTTTTTCAGCGCGCCGCGGGCGAAGACGGAACCGGAGCCGACGGTGTGGTGTTCGTGTTCCTCATACCTGCCGCCGGTGACGTCGTAGGAAAACAGCCGGCCGACACCGGCGGTGGTGTCGAAACCTGCGAAGAGGGGCACTACCGCCAGACCCTGCAGGGCCAGCGGAAGGTTGCCCCTGATCATGGCCCCCAGCCGGTTGGCCTTGCCCTCAAGGCTGAGCTGGGTTCCTTCAATTTTTTCGTAGTGTTCGAGTTCAACCTGGAAGAGCCGGGTCAGGTCAATCGCGATGCCCGCCGTCCCGGCGATGCCCAGGACCGAGAAGTGGTCCGCAGGAAACACCTTCTCGATGTGCCTGCTGGCGATGACATTTCCCATGGTGGCCCGCCTGTCCCCCGCCATCAGGACGCCGCCGCCGTAGCTCATGGCAACGATGGTGGTGGCGTGTGGGACCTGCACCGGGACAGCCGCGGACGCACCACCTTGGAGGGACCGGCTAAAGGGCAATAGCTCGGGCCGGTCCCGTAGAAGGTGCTCCGTAAAGGACGAGGTGGCGTTTGCGGCTACCTGGTTGGCGGTTGATTCCTGCACTCATCACTCCTTGAACGTGGTACTTCAACGTTGGTACAGATCCCGGCCTTCCGCGGCTTCCGCCACCTTCCGGGTCCGGGTTACTGGCCGCCCTTTTGGACGAACGCCCGGACAAACTCCTCGGCGTTGGATTCCAGGACGCCGTCGATCTCGTCGAGCAGGTCGTCTACGCCTTCGGTTGAGGCCGAGGCCTGCGCCTCAGGCGGCGCCGGGGGCGCCTCGGGGATGTCTTCGTCGACCTGGCTGTCGCGTGATTGGGGCTGTTGCTGCTCCTGGCCTGCCATTGGTTTCCCTCCTTCTTCCTTCGGTGGATCCGGCGGATCCTCCGATATGCCCATCCTGCCACGGGACGGACGTTCCGGCGCGGTTTAGCCCGCAGGAGGAGTGCTGCTGTGTCCCAGCAGCTCCCCGAGGAATGGGCCCGCTTCCCGATAGCGCTCGAATAACGCTCCAGTCAGGGCTTTGGTTCCCCTCAGGGGCTCACGGGTGGGCACCCGCTGAAGCCTTCCATAACCGGGCACGTCGAAGATGACAGAGTCCCAGCTTGCCCCCACTACGTCCTTGCCGAAGCTACTGATGCACTTGCCCCGGAAGTAGGCCCGGGTGTCGGCCGGCGGCTCCGCTACTGCCGCGGCGATGGTGGCATCATCCACCAGCCGCTGCATCCGGTTCCTGGACAGCAGGCGGTAGTAAAGGCCTTTCTCGGGCCTGATGTCCGCCCATTGGAGATCCACCAGACCCAGCCGCGCGTCGCTCCATTCCAGTCCGTCGCGCTGGCGGTAGCCGTCCAGCAGGGAGAGTTTGGCCAGCCACTCAACAGAGGTGGCGGCAGCGGCCCTGTCGCTGTCAAGCTGGGTAAGAACGGACGCCCACCGCTCCAGGACCTCGTGGGTATGTCCGTCACCGTCCACGGCGTCACCCACACCGGTGTCCTGCGCGAGTTTGGCCGCAGCCTCGTGGTACATCCACTGGAGGTCCAGGGCCGTGACGCGCCTTCCGTCGAGTAGGCGCAGCTTTGCGGTCAGCGAAGTGTCGTGGCTGACGGTCTTGAGGGCTGCGACGGGTTCATAGACCTCGATTTTGGGCGCAAGCCCCGCTTCAATGAGGCTGAGGACCATCGCCGTAGTGCCGAACTTGAGGTAATTGGATACCTGGCTGAGGTTGGCGTCCCCGATGATCACGTGCAGGCGCCGGTACTTGTCCGCAGTGGAGTGGGGCTCGTCCCTGGTATTGATGATGGGCCTGCGGATGGTGGTTTCGAGCCCCACTTCGGCTTCGAAAAAGTCCGCCCGCTGGCTGATTTGGAAGCCGGGAATCGAGCTGTCCTGACCGAGTCCCAGCCGGCCGGCCCCACAGACCACCTGCCGGCTCACGAAGAACGGTGTCAGCCCCCGCACGATGTCCCCGAACGGTACCGACCTTGGCATGAGGTAGTTCTCGTGCGAACCGTAGGACACGGACTTGTTGTCAGTGTTGTTCTTGTACAGATTGACCGGCGGCAGGGCCGGGTCCGCGGCCAGCCTGCGGACGGCAGCCAATCCCACCAGGTCACCTGCGGCGTCCCAGGCCACGGCGTCGCGCGGGTTGGTGACTTCGGGGCTGGAGTACTCAGGGTGCGCGTGGTCGACGTACAGCCGGGCCCCGTTGCCCAGGACCATGTTCATCAGCAGGGTGCCGGATTCGTCCTGGCCGTCGAGTTCAAGTTCCTCGCGGCCGTAGGCCAGGGCCACCGCCTCCGCGTCGAGCACCGGCGGCTGGTCGGTCAGCTGGGTGGGATGTGCGGCGCCCCTGTCCACTGTCCAGCCGCGGGCATCGTGCAGCGGCTCTTCGTCGGTGTAGTCCCAGCGCGTTTCCGCTCCGCCCGCAGCGCGTTGCCGGGTCACCTGGGCGTAGGCCTGCACCACCCTGGCGCTCATCATGGTGGCGTTGGCGGATGGCGCAGATGGGGCATGGATGCCGTATTCGGTTTCCGCTCCCATGACGCGCATGGCCCCGCCGGCGGGGAGGCCTTCCCCACCGGCGGAGCCGTGTGCACCCGTCATAGATACTGTCCTGTGGTCGGCATGGTCTCGATGGACTTGCCCGGCTCCTGGCCGGCTTTCCCTTGGACGATGGTGCGGATATAGGTGATCCGTTCGCCCTTCTTCCCGGAAATCCGGGCCCAGTCATCCGGATTGGTGGTGTTGGGCATGTCTTCGTGTTCACGGAACTCATCCACCACGGCGCGCAGCAGGTGCTCGATCCGGAGGCCCTTCTGGTGCGTGGTCAGCAGGTCCTTGATGGCGTACTTCTTGGCCCGGTCCACCACGTTCTGGACCACGGCCCCGGAGTTGAAGTCCTTGAAGTACAACATTTCGGTGTCACCATTGGCGTAGGTGACCTCCAGGAACTCGTTGGACTTGTCCGTGGAGTACATCGCCTCCACCGTTCGCTGGACCATGGCATCAACGGTGGCCTGGATGTCCCCGTTGTGTTCGGCCAGGTCGGATTCGTGGAACGGCAGGTCCGTGGTGATGTATTTGTTGAAAATGTCTGCAGCAGCTTCCGCGTCGGGCCGCTGGATCTTGACCTTGACGTCCAGACGTCCGGGCCGCAGGATTGCGGGGTCGATCATGTCCTCGCGATTGGACGCGCCAATGACGATGACATTGTCGAGGCGCTCCACGCCGTCGATCTCGCTGAGGAGCTGCGGCACGATGGTGGTCTCGACGTCGGACGAGATGCCGGTGCCGCGGGTGCGGAACAGTGAGTCCATCTCGTCAAAGAACACCACGACGGGGCTGCCGTCCGAGGCCTTCTCCCGGGCGCGGGAGAAGATGAGGCGGATGTGCCGCTCTGTTTCACCCACGTACTTGTCCAGGAGCTCAGGCCCCTTGATGTTGAGGAAATAGCTCTTCAAGTCAACGTTTCCGGAACGCTCCGCTGCGCGGGCGGCGAGCGAGTTGGCAACGGCCTTGGCGATCAGGGTCTTGCCGCAGCCCGGAGGACCGTAAAGGAGGATGCCCTTGGGAGCCTTCAGGCCATGTTCCCGGTAGAGGTCCGGGTGCAGGAACGGCAGTTCGACGGCGTCGCGGATCTGTTCAATCTGCGGGCCGAGGCCGCCGATGTCTTCGTAGGTGATGTCCGGAACTTCCTCAAGGACCAGGTTCTCCACCTCGGAGCGGGGTACTTTCTCCAAGGCGTAGCCGGTCCGGGAATCGACGGACAGGGCGTCGCCAACCCGGAGTTTCTCGGAGAGGAGGGCACCGGACAGCCGGACGACGCGTTCCTCGTCCGCACGGCCCACCACCAGGGCCCGGTCGCGTCCCAGCATTTCCTTCAGCGTGGCAAGTTCACCGGCGCGTTCGTAGCCCAGTCCCGCCACGATCAGGAGTGCCTCGTTCAGGAGCACTTCCTGCCCTACCGCGAGCTGGTTGATGTTCACCAGCGGGCTGATGCCCACCCGCATTTTCCGCCCGGCGTTGAAGATGTCCACCGACTCTTCAGTGGCGGCCTGGCCGCTGTTGCCCGGAGCAGGCTGCCGCTTCGGATTTATTTGGAGGATGGTGCCGAAGCTGTATGGCGGCTGCCCTTCCTGGTCCAGGGCGTTTTTCAACCGCAGGATCTCTGCCTTGGCAGTCTCAAGCATGCTGACCAGCTTGGAGTTGTTCTGCGTGGCTGCTGCCAGCTGGCGGTCGATATGCCTGAGCTTGTCCCGAAGTATGTTGACCTGGCGGTCAGCAACCGAGAGGTCGTTGGCGGCAGACTGCTCTGCCGGAGTACGTCCGGAGTCCGTGTTTGGTGTCTCCATGATGTATCAGCCCCTTCCTGCGCTTCTCTTAAGACATTAGTCCCAGATTGCCGGGTAGGGATGGAGACTCCCGAAATGTGGACTAGTTCGTGACCTCTGGCCCGTCCACCACGTTGGTCCCCGCGATGGCGTCACGGGCGGCGCGCCGGAGCTTCTTGTCCGATACAGCGCGCTCCCCCACGGCCCCCGGAGTCCAGGCGTTGACGTCCTCTTCGTTGAAGTCGGTCTTGGACGGGCGGCGCTTGACTGAAATGCCGGTGACGCCGTCGGCGAGCCGCCGCGTGACCAGCAGGAATCCGGTGTGGGCCACCATTCGGTGGTCGGGACGGACGGCGAGACCTTCCAGGTGCCAGCCGCGGACCATCGACTCCCACGCGTCGGGTTCGGTGAACCGGCCGTCCGCCCGGATGGCTTCCGCGGTGCGGGAGAGCTGGGTGACGGTGGCAACGTAGTTGATCCACACGCCGCCGGGCGCGAGGACGGTGGCAACGGCGTCGAGGCATTCCCAAGGCGCGAGCATGTCCAGGACAACGCGGTCCACGGAGCCGGGTTCCTCGGCTTTGACCACTTCCTCCTGGAAATCACCCAGGGAGATCTGCCAGGCGGGGTGCGGGCCGCCAAAGATCGTCTCCACGTTTCCGCGGGCGATGTCCGCGAATTCCTGGCGCCGTTCGAAGGAGTGCAGGTAGCCGTTATCGCCCACGGCGCGGAGCAGGGAGATGGAGAGGGCGCCGGAGCCGACGCCGGCTTCCACTACACGTGCGCCCGGGAAGATGTCCGCCATGGTGACGATCTGGCCGGCGTCCTTGGGATAGACGACGGCGGCGCCGCGCGGCATGGAGAGGACGAAGTCGGAGAGCAGGGGGCGGAGGGTCTGGTACTGCTGGCCGACATTGTTGACCACCACGGAGCCGTCGACCTTGCCAATGATTTCGTCATGGTTGAGGAACCCGCGGTGGGTGTGGAATGCGCCCCCGCGTTCCAGCGTGATGGTGTTCATGCGGCCCCGCTCATCAGTAAGCTGGACACGTTCGCCTTCACGGAAGGGGCCGCGGCGACGGGCAGCTCCCACCGGCTGCGAGCCGCTGGCGGCAGCACCGGCTTGGGCTGCTCCGTTGGCGTCGTTGACGGCAGTTTCGCTGCTCATGATATTTCCTCGCTCCTGTAAACCTGTTGTGCCGCAACCGGACGGTCCGTTGGGACGTTGTGGCTCTATCGGCGGCAATGCACGACCGGCAGGTAACTCTACCGGTTCTGGCCCTGCGGGTGCCTATCGTTGCGCGGGCGCTTGCCGGTAATGGCCGCGAGGACTGCCTCCTGGGTCATTAGCCCAGTGACCATGCCGTTGTGGTCCACCACTGCATAGTGGCGTCCCTCAAGCTGCGAAAGGAACTGGATCAGCTCCTGCCCTTTGGACCATTCAGGGACGTAGGCGCCTGCAGCCAGTGGAAATGAAACGGCGGTGATGGGGGTGGTATCGGCGGCAGCAGCCGGCACTGATGCCACCGCGCCGGGGTCAACTACGCCCTGGGGCCGGCCATCCGGTCCGCAGACCACGACAGACTTTGTTCCTGCTGCCCCCAGGCGGATGGCATCCCGTACGGTGCCGGTGGCAGGCATTCCGGTGGCGGGCGTCGACAATGCCGCGGCACTGACCAGCGGGAGCCGGCCGCGCAGCGTGCCTTGCTGGATGGACGCTGACGCTCCCATCCAGAGGAACCCGCCCACCAGGATAGTGATCATGAGGAGGCTGAAGTCCGGACTATCTCCGGCCAGGTACGGGCGAAGGAGGAACCAGTACGCAATGGCCAGGACGATGATGCGCCCGCCCCACCCGGCTGCAACAGTTCCTTTCGCCTGGCTGCCGGTGGCCTTCCAGACGATGGACTCGACCAGCCTGCCGCCGTCCAGTGGCAGGCCCGGCAGGACGTTGAAGACGCCAATCAGGAAGTTCGCCCACATGAAGATGTTCGTCAGAATTTCCGCGACGCTTCCAAGGCTGTCGGTGCCGAGCAGCAGCCAGGCCCCGCCCGCCAGGACGAAGTTGGCAGCCGGGCCCGCCAGCGCCACGAGCACGGACCGGCCCGGAGACGATGTGAAGCTTTCGAACTGGGTGTGGCCGCCCCAAAGGTTAAGCACAATCTTTTGCGTAGGCCAGCCGTAGATTTTTGCTGTCAGGGCATGGGCGAGTTCGTGGACGAGCACTGAGATCAGGAGCAGGACGGCGTACGCGAACGCCACGATATAGGCACTCGTGCCCAGCGTCGGGTTGTTCCTGGCCAACACAGGCCCGTAGACGATCACGGTGAAGGCCGCGATCACGAACCACGAGTACGCAAGGACAACGGGGACGCCGGCGATCCGCCCCAGCGGGATGCCTTCGCGGCGTGCCGGGTTGGTGCCTTGGCCGGGGCCGCCCGGGTCAGCCACGTGCATCACCCGTTGAAGCCGCGGGTGCGTCCGCCCGCTGAAGCAGTGCTTCCAGCTCAGCCAGCCCCCGGCCGGCGAGGGTGTCCCAGAGTGCGTAGCTGTCGTGGTCCGGCAGCGGCACAATGTGGGGCACGGCCACAGTGGCGACGCCGGAGGCGACGGCCGCGGCCACGCCGGGCACGGAGTCCTCAAGGGCTACGCAGTGGTGGATTCCAAGATCGGGATCGCTCTCCTGCAGCCGTTCCACGGCCGTCAGATATGCCTCCGGGTGCGGCTTGCCCTGGCTCACGATATCGCCGGTGACCAGCACTTCGAAGTACGGCCGGGGAAGGCTGGCCACCACCTCGCGGGCCAACGGTCCCTCCGACATGGTGACCAGGGCGCAGCGAACGCCGGCCAGGTGCAGTTCTTCAAGGAGTTCACGGGCGCCGGGGCGCCACGGCACCTGCTGCCGCACGCTGTTGATGACCTGTCCGGTGAGGGTGTCGATGATTTCGCGGATTTCGAGCTCGACGCCGGCCTGTTGGAGCAGGCCCGCGGAAAAGGTCAGTGACTGGCCAACCAGCTGCATTGCCTGGTCATGGCTCCACGTTCCACCGTGTGCCTCCACCAGTGCATGTTCCGCCGCGATCCAGTATGGCTCGGTGTCCACGATGGTGCCGTCCATGTCCCACAGGACGGCTTTGAGCGGTGAACCGGAGGCAGGAAATCGCATGACGCCAGTCTACGGGGGATGGCTGGGCGGCGGCTGTGGGCTACGCCCTTGGCGAATATGACGCAGGGCCGGTGCTGTTTGCACTGGTTCCCGGGGATTTGCGGCGCTTCATTCCATGCGCGACCCTGCACCTTGGACGTAGGGTGAAGAAATGAATAGCTTCGAGGGAGACACCGCCGAACAGGGTGCCGGACCCGAGCGGGAACGGTTCCTGCAGCCAGTGGCTGACGGACAGCGCGTAACGGTGATGCTTGCCGCCTTTGAAGGGTGGAACGACGCCGGAGAAGCGGCCAGCGATTCGCTGCGTTACCTGAACAAGTTGTGGGGCGGCAAGAAGGTGGCATCCATCGATGCCGATGAGTATTACGACTTCCAGTTCACGCGCCCCACCGTCCGCAGGAACGCGGCCGGGGAACGCAAGATCAAGTGGCCTTCAACCCGCATCTACAAAGCCACCGCGCCCAACTCCAACGTGGACGTCATCTTCGTCCAGGGCACGGAACCGTCCTATAAGTGGCGCGCCTACACTGCAGAACTGCTGGCCCATGCGGAGGCGCTGAATGTGGACTACGTGGTGCTGGTTGGAGCGCTGCTGGCGGACGTCCCGCACAGCCGCCCTATCCCAGTGAGCACGTCCTCCGACGACGCACCGCTCAGGGAGCGGATGAACCTGGAGGCCTCCCAGTACGAAGGCCCCGTGGGCATTGTGGGCGTCCTGTCCGAGGTGGCGCTCCTGGCTGGTATCCCTGCCGTGTCCTTGTGGGCTGCCGTGCCGCACTACGTGGCCCAGGCTCCCTCCCCCAAGGCGCAGCTCGCCCTCCTGCACCGCATCGAGGAGCTGCTGCAGGTGCCCCTGGATACCCATGAGCTGGCCGAGGAAGCTGACGCCTGGGAACGCGGCGTGGACGAACTGGCTACCGAGGATCCCGAAATTGCTGCCTACGTCCGGCAGCTGGAGGAAGCCAAGGACACCGCAGACCTCCCGGAGGCCAGCGGCGAATCCATCGCCAGGGAATTCGAACGGTACCTGAAGCGGCGGGGCCAGGACCGGCCCTGAGTATTAACAGGTGAGGGGCGTGGGCGGAAGAATTCCGCCCACGCCCCTCACTTGTGTTCCTGCAAACTGGAGTACTACAGCCGGATGCCCAGCAGGGCGTCCACCGCATCTTTCGCCAGGATGCTGTCAGCAGGGCTGGCGGCAGCACCGCCGTCGTTCGCGGACCGTGCCCAGCGCGAGATGGCGGCAACCGCCGCCGGGGCATTGAGGTCTGCCGCCAGCGCTTCACGGATTTCGGCGAGGAGCGCCTTTCCCGATCCTTCGGGGGCGTGGTCCAGTGCAGTCCGCCACGCCGCCAGGTCAGCCTTGGCGGCCGCGAAGCCTTCGTCCGTCCATGACCAGTCGGAGCGGTAATGGTGCGCCAGGATGGCCAGGCGGATTGCAGCCGGGTCCTCACCGGCAGCGCGGAGCTTGGAGACCAGCACCAGGTTGCCCTTGGACTTGCTCATCTTTTCGCCGTCGAGCCCCACCATGCCTGCATGGGCGTAATGCCGGGCAAGGGGCACCCCTGCGAGGGAGTACGCGTGGCCGGCGCCCATCTCGTGATGCGGGAAGATCAGGTCCGAGCCACCGCCCTGCACCGTGAAGGGCGACGGCAGGTACTTCTGGGCGATGACGGTGCATTCGATGTGCCAGCCGGGCCTTCCGGCGCCCAGGCTTCCACCCGGCCAGCTGGGTT
The DNA here is from genome assembly GCF_041877125.1 of Arthrobacter sp. E44. Taxonomy (NCBI): domain Bacteria; kingdom Bacillati; phylum Actinomycetota; class Actinomycetes; order Micrococcales; family Micrococcaceae; genus Arthrobacter; species Arthrobacter sp. E44. Next base: position 61,465 of record NZ_JBHDJA010000018.1, on the reverse strand, counting down.
CGCCCGGCCGTTCCACGCGCCAGAGCAGCGGGTCAAGCGCCTGCCGCTTCCCGGCCCTTCCGGGATCGCCGCCGCGCTCGGCAAAAAGCTCCAGCATGGCGCTCTCGCCCAGGTGGGAAATGCATCCCAGTACCCAGGCGTCAGGTGCCGTCGACTGCTTTCCGGCAGCTTCGACGTCGTAATAGACATCGCCGTCAGGTTCCCCGTTGGTGCCTGCCACCTGGTAGGCCAGTCCCATGCTGACCAGCCGCTCCACCTCGGGGACGATCAGGCCGATGGATTTCACAGCGCCAACGTAGTGGTCGGGTGCCAGGACGTTCAGCGCCTCCATGTCGGTCTGGAAGAGCTCCACCTGCTCTGCGGCGAGGTCGCGCCAGTCGACGCCGGTGGCGGTGGCACGTTCAAGCAGGGGATCGTCCACATCAGTCACGTTCTGCACATAGGAAACCTCGCTGCCGGCGTCGCGCCAGGCGCGGTTGAGCAGGTCAAAGGCAACGTAGCTGGCTGCATGTCCCATGTGGGTCGCGTCGTAGGGGGTGATGCCGCAGACGTACATGGAGGGCCTGGCCTCCTGCTCAAGTGCCACTTCGCGGCCTGCCGCAGTGTCGAACAAACGAATCGCGGGCATGTTTCCGGGCAGGGCAGGAACGGGGCGGGAAGTCCAGGATTTCACAAGCCCAAGCCTAGCCCTAGGCGCTGATGACGCCGAAACCGAGCAGGAGGTAGAGCGCCAGGCCCAGGAAGATGCGGTACCAGACGAAGAGGCGGTAGCTGCGCGTCGAGACGAACTTCAGGAACCAGCCGATGATGACATATCCCACTACCAGGGCGATCACAGTGGCAAGGGCGGTCTCCGGAAGGCCAAATGGCCCGGAAAGGCCTTCCTTGGTGACCACCTTGTACAGCTGGTACAGCCCGCTGCCGAACACGGCGGGGATGGCCAGCAGGAACGAATACCGTGCCGCGGCTTCCCGCGTGTACCCCATGAGCAGGCCTGCAGTGATGGTGCCGCCGGAGCGGGAGACGCCGGGGATCAATGCCAGGGCCTGGGCAAGGCCGTAGAAAATGCCGTGCTTATAGGTCAGGTGCGTCAGGTCCCGCTTCTGGGCACCGGTGGCGTCGGCCACGGCAAGGATCAGGCCGAAGACGATCAGCATGGTGGCCACAATCCACATGCTGCGGAGCACGGACTCGATCTGGTCCTGGAAGAGCAGGCCGAGCACGATGATGGGCAGGCTGCCCAGGATCACCAGCCAGCCCATCCTGGCATCAGGATCCTGCCGCGGCACTTTGTAGGTCAGGGATCCGGCCCATGCCTTGACGATGCGGACAATGTCGCGCCAGAAAAAGATCAGCACGGCGGTCTCCGTGCCGAGCTGGGTGATGGCCGTGAAGGCGGCCCCGGGGTCCTGCGCGTTGGGAAGGAATTCACCCACGATCCGCAGGTGCGCGCTCGATGAAATCGGTAAAAATTCGGTCAGTCCCTGCACAAGGCCCAGCAGGGCCGCTTCAAACCAGTTCACGCTAAGACCCTACGGCATGGCACCTGTGCTTCTGCCCGTAAGCTTGCTGCTATGCAGCAGCGTTACGTCGGCAACAGTGGTTTGCGAGTTTCAGCCCTCTCCCTGGGCACCCGGTCCTGGGGCGGGGAAACTGACGAGCAGGACGCTTCAGAGTTGCTGCGGACCTTCCTCGACGCAGGCGGCCGGCACGTGGACACTTCGGCGTCATATGCGGGCGGCGCCTCAGAGGCAGTCCTCGGTTCCCTGTTGGGTGATGTGGTGTCCCGCACGGAGGTTTCCATCTCCACCAAAGCAGGAATGACGACGCCGGATGGCCGGCGTGCGGTGGACACGTCGCGGAACGCGATGCTGACCGGGCTGGACGCCAGCCTGGCCAGGCTGGGCACCGACTACGTGGACCTCTGGTTTGCCGAGGCGTGGGACGGCAACGTTCCCCTCGACGAGACGCTGGGGGCACTTGACTTCGCGGTCCGCTCCGGGCGGGCCAGGTATGCAGGGATCTCCAACTTCAAGGGCTGGCAAGCGGCGAAGGCGGCCGCTGTCAGCAGCGTCCCGCTGGTGGCGGTCCAGGCCGAGTATTCGTTCCTTAACCGGTCGGCTGAGGCGGAGCTGATGCCGGCTGCGGAGGACGCAGGGCTTGGGCTCATGGCGTGGGGGCCGCTGGGCCGTGGGGTGCTCACCGGGAAGTACCGGGGTACCATCCCGGCCGGTTCCCGTGGCGCGTCCGTCAGCGAGGCCGCCTACGTGGAGCCGTATTTGGCGGAGAAGCCGTCACGGATCGTCGATGCGGTGTGCATGGCCGCCAACGGGCTGGGCCGGACTCCCCAGGATGTGGCGCTTTCGTGGCTGCTGTCGCAGCAGGGAGTTGCCACGGCCATCGTCGGCGCCCGCACACCAGTGCAGTTGAAGGAAATCCTCGACGCCCAGCTCGCGCCGCTGCCGCCGCAGATTGCTCGGGCCTTGGAGGACGTTTCGGCAGCTTCCTAGGGCTGCCGGGTTTTCCGGGGCCGCTATTCCTCGACGATCTCCAGGTCTTCGTCGTCGTCCACGTCGGCTTCCTCGTCTTCTTCATCCTCGTCGTCGAAGACCTGAAGCGGGGTCACTTCGTTGTACGCCTCGTAAAGCGCGTCCTCGTAAACTTCGAAGGCATCGGCAACTGCGAAAAATGCTGCTTCGACTGAGGGGTCGCCGTCCCCGCGCCGGTTGGATGCTGCTATAAGGTGTTCTTCCAAAGCGGTGGTCAGGGACGAAAGCGCGACACGCGGATCGATGCTCATGACTTCACGTTAGCGGGAAAAGGACGAAAATGGAGAGCAAATGAAGGAACAATTTCTCACCAGCTCGGTCCAGCGGGAACGGGATTATTTGCGGCAGTACGAGTACCTCGTACTGACCGTCAGTCCTGATGATTCCCTGCCCGAAGCGCGGCGCCGGCTGGTTGAACACTCCGAATACGGCAAGTGGGAACTGGAACGCAGCAAGCTTTATGTGGGCGGCGGCCGGCGCTTTTGGCTCCGCCGCCGGGTGATGCAGGTCCAGCGGACCGTCTAGTGCGTACGCGGTCCGGTGGACCCTCTAATCTTCCAGCGGGCCCAGCCAGGCGTTCGCCACAGTGTTGTGGGCTGACTCGTCGTCGGAGGGGTGGAACATCCCGGCCAGCACATCGCGGTAGAGCCGTTCGAGCTCTGAGCCCCTGAAGTAGCTTGATCCCCCGCTGACGCGGATGGCCAGGTCCACCACGCGGCGCGCCGTCTCCGTCGCGTTCACCTTCAGGCCCACCAGTTTGGGGAACCATTGGGCCCCGTGGTTGGCAAGGGCGTCGACGTCGACCGTCACGGACCGAAGCTGCGGGTACAGGTTGTCCATGGCCATGGCGGCGTCCGCCACCTTCCAGCGGATGTCGGGGTCCTGGGCGTAGCTGCGCCCCCCGTTCCTGAAGGAGGTCCGCCGCTTCACGGTCTCCACGCCCACGGCCAGGGCACGTTCGCCCAGCCCCGTGTAGACAGCAGCCAGGAGGCTCTCGAAGCAGGCGAATATGGCGAAGATCAGCGGGTCGGCGTTGGGGCCTACGGGAAGTTTCCGGAAGATCCGGTCCGCAGGAACGGCCACACCTTCCAGGACAGTGGTGGCGGACTGGCTGGCCCGCATGCCCAGGGTGTCCCAGTCGTCCAGGATCCGGTAGCCGGAGGTTTCGCGGGTGATGAAGCCGTGCACGAGTTCGCCGACGCCGTTCCGGGCATCCGGGTCCTTTCCGAAGATGCCCAGGCGGGTCCAGGCCGGCGAGAGGCTGGTGAAGATCTTTGTCCCGGTGAACGAGTAGCCGCCGTCCTGTTCCGGCGTGGCAGTGGTCCGGGAGTCGAAGAGGACGGAGTCGTTGCCGCCTTCCGAGTTCCCGAAGGCGAAGACCTCGCCCTGGGCGGCTTCCTCGAGGACGATGGCCAGCGAGTGGTCGCCCCGGGCGGCGAGGACGTGGGCGACGCCGGTCCAGACCAGGTGCATATTGACAGCCAGTGCGGTAGCAGGGGCAGCCGTTGCCAGCCTGCGCTGGCACTGCGCCGCCGCTTCGAGCCCAAGCCCTGCGCCGCCGTCGGACGCCGGCACGAAAAGCTTCAGGTACCCGGCCGCTGCCAACTCCTGGAGGTCCTCATGGAAGAAGGCGTTGTCACGATCATATGCGGCAGCGCGGCCGCGGATGCGCTCAAGGAGCTCATCCGGCAACAGTTCCTCAGGAGTCACGGCCTGGTCCCTTTAGTAGTTGGTGAGCAGGGTGTTCAGTACGCGGGCGCCGAACTTGAGGGAGTCCGCCGGGACGCGTTCGTCAACGCCGTGGAACATGCCGGTGAAGTCCAGATCGTCCGGAAGCATCAGGGGTGCGAACCCGTAGCCGGTGATCCCGAGGCGGCTCAGCGACTTGTTGTCCGTTCCGCCGGAGAGCGTGTACGGCAGCACCTTGGCACCCGGGTCCTCCTTGTGAAGGGCGTCAATCATCGAGTCCACCAGGTTTCCGGCGAACGGGACCTCGAGCGAGACATCGTTGTGGACGTAGCTGACGTCCACGCCGTTGCCGGCCAGTTCACGGACGATCTCGAGGACCTGCTGTTCCTGTCCCGGCAGTGTGCGGCAGTCGACCAGGGCTTCGGCAGACTCCGGGATGACGTTGTGCTTGTACCCGCCCTTGAGGAGGGTTGGGTTGGTGGTGTTCTGCAAGGTGGCGCCGACGAACCTGGCCACCGTACCAAGCTGGTTGAGCAGGAGGTCAGGATTGTCGGCGTCGAACTCCACACCGGTGAGTTCCGTTACACCGTCAAGGAACTGGCGCGTGGTGGGGGTGAGCTCGATCGGCCACTTGTATTCGCCGATCCGCGTGACCGCAGCGGCCAGGCGGGTGACTGCGTTGTCCGTGTTGATTTGGGAACCGTGGCCGGCCCTTCCATGGGCCACGAGGCGGAGCCAGGAGATGCCCTTCTCCGCCGTCTGGAGGAGATAGGTGCGCTGGCCGCCGATGGTCGCCGAGAAGCCGCCGACCTCGGAAATGGCTTCGGTGGCGCCTTCGAAAAGTTCGGGGCGGTTGTCCACGGCATAGCGGGCGCCGTACACGCCCCCGGCTTCCTCGTCCGCGAAGAAAGCGAAGATGATATCCCGCTTGGGCTTCCTGCCTTCCCTGGCGAAGCTCCGCAGGACCGAAAGAATCATGGCGTCCATGTCCTTCATGTCGACGGCGCCGCGGCCCCAGATCAATCCGTCCTTCAGTTCTGCGCCGAACGGGTCCACCGACCACTGATCACGGAGGGCAGGAACGACATCAAGATGGCCGTGGACCACCAGGGCGCTGGCGGACGGGTCCTCACCTGCCATTCTGGTGACAACGTTGGCGCGGCCCGGTGCGGACTCGAAGATCTCTGCGCTTAGGCCCACTTCTTCAATGAGCCCAGCGGCATACTCGGCCGCCGGCCGCTCCCCCGGCCCCGACCCGTCCCCGTAGTTGGAGGTATCGATCCGGATGAGTTCCTGGCAGATCCGGACAACTTCATCCTCGGGCAGGACATCAGGCATATGGGGCTCCTTGGTAGGGAATGACTGGGGCGGCACGGGCTTGAATCGCTGTCCTCAGCCTACCTACTTGGTCCGATTCGTTGTTCTCCGAAAAGTCGTGTTAGAGTTTTTCTCGCTGCTTCGGAGAGGCGCGAAACGCTGAAAGGCGGGACGGCTTCCCGAAATACCACCTGCGCGGGTGGCGGAATGGCAGACGCGCTAGCTTGAGGTGCTAGTCCTCGAAAGGGGGTGGGGGTTCAAGTCCCCCTCCGCGCACAAAGAAAACCCCGGGAAACCGGGGTTTTTTTGTGTCTCCAACCACGCGAGACGCGTTCTCAACCACGGTGGTGCCGGTACCCAGTACAACTGGGGTTTGGAATCCAGCTCCCCGGGCTGTTTCTTGCGGTGCAGTCGAGTGGGAAGGCATGTCTGCCGGGGGGGTCAAATAGGGTGTGCCTGGGGGAAACGGGGCGCACATTGTCCTGTGTCCCTATGACCTCGTCCGCATCCCCTAATGGCCTTGCTTCACCTCGGTGACAAGCGGAAACTATGACCCAGAGGGTTACGCAGTCAGCCGATCCGGACCACTGCGGAAAGCAGGGACTCGTGTCCTCGCATGCTGACCATTCCCAAACATTTGAGCTCCCGCAGGAATCCAGCCCGTCAGGACAGGATCAGTGGGCCTCCTGGCCAAAGCGGGCCTTTGCGCCATGAGCACGCTTCAGGCGGTGGCCCTGATCTTCGTTGGCGCCTTCGCCTGGATCGGCCTGACCGTAGTTGTTCTTCTGAATTTGAGGCGCCGCAGGAAGGGGTCCTCCAGGGTGGCTGCGGCACCGCCGGTTCCAGTCCCGATCAGCTATCGCCCCCATCGGCCCTGGCGCCGCGCCCGGCCCGTCACCAGCCAAGCCCCTGCCCCGCGACGACACAGGTTGAGACTCAGACGAATCCGCGGCTGATGTCGTTTATCCGACCGTGAGGCAGCCCGCCAAGAAGCAGGGTGGCCACCAATCTAATAAGCAATCACCTATTCAGGGTGACCTTTCTTTGGAGCAGGAATGGATACCGGGACGATCCTCGGGTTCACTTTCGGTTACCTTGCCGCCATCGCAGGGATTTTCATTCTGTACAGCCCGATCATCATTTTGTGCATCGGCGTGCTCATCGCGGGTGGCCTCCTGCAATTGCTGCTTTTGCCCTTCGCGGCCCTGATCAGAAGGCTGCGGCGCCGGCCGCCGCCGGAAACGGACCCGTCATGGCTTCTGGACCGCAGCAGGCAGGGCGAAGTAAACGTCCGACCTGCAGATGGTCGGCGTGCAGATGGTCGGCGTGCAGATGGGACGGGCCCTGCTGGCCCAGTCCCCCAATAACGGCGCCACTACCCGGCCCACTGCTTCAGGCCGCCCCTCCCCTGCTGCCGCATTTGTTGAGTCAGCAGGAGCCCGGCCTGCTTCCGGGCGATACTCATCTGTCGGTGGGACGAAATGATGCCTCCGCGGAATGATGACCGCCGGGCTGGTCCTGCATTGACGACGTCCAGCAACTCCGAGGCAGCAACCTCAGTGGTTTCACCGCCGTCCCCAAACACATGCCGCAGCAACAATCTTCTGACAGTACGTTACGGCCGCTGGCATAAAGGCGGACTTCGGCACGGAGTTGCGCCCGGATCTACGGGAGTCACCGTCCTAAGCTTTCGCCATGCACCCCTTAGCGGCAATCGCCTTGGTGTTCCTGACCGGGCTTGCCTGGACAGTTACGGTTCTAAGCATGTTGGTGTCCCTTGCGAAAGCCAGAGGGCGGGCGATGCCCGAGCCCGCGAGCAGCCCACAGCACATGCAGACACCCGTTGCCGATGCCGAAGCAGCAGGAAGGTAAACCTGCCATAGCTCGCAGTGCCGGTCTTTCCCCAGAAGGTCTCGCCGGCCGCAGGAGTGTCCGGCGGTAACACGTCCTGCATCAGCCGACTATTTCCCGCCTGGATCCTGGCCGCAGGGCTGACGGATTCTGTCGCCCGGCTACCGCAGCTGCAAGGGACATGGCTAAGGACGGCGTCGTGGTCGTTCTACAGATTGCGCACCCAGGCCGCCAACCTCGTGTCCGCGCCGTAGTCAGGGCCCCTGCGATAAGCAGGGCCGCCAGGGGAACCGCAACGCTGACACCTACACTGGCGGCCGCGGCACAGGTGTTTCCGCCAGGCCGCCGAAAGGGTGTCCGGGCTCCGGCAGTCTATGCCGAAACAGCAAAGTGAACCCCAGTCCCGGACATCCCGGGCGCTTGCTCCTGCTGCCGCTTTACGCCCAGGTGATGTAGTGGCCGCCCGGACTCCAATGGATGATGCCGCCCTGGTAGTTCTGGGCGACACTCCCATCATTGCCAGTCGGATATTCATCACTTGTGGGGTATCCCAGGCGTCCCGATTCAAACCCCGTTGAGGCCCAGATGGACCGGATCGCACCGACGGAGATGTGGGCGCCCGTGGCTGGAGACCAGATGATCGCTCCGCCCTGATAGTTCTGGTAAACGCCCCCATCCCGAAGACCGGTGACCTCGTCAGTCACCGGGTATCCCAGCCGGCCGTTCTCAAAACCCGTGGCTGCCCAAAGCCCCCGGATAGCGCCGGTGGAGACGTGTGCCCCGGATGCAGGCGAGTAAACGATGCACCCGTGTTCAAAACACTGATATCCGCCGCTGTCCTTCAGGCCGTAGACCTCGCCTGTGGTGGCCGCTCCGAGGGCGCCATTCAGGGATGCCGCCTTGGCGGCGATCGGAGTTTGCGGGGCTGGAAAGATGACGGCAGTGGAGGCATCGATAAGGCCTGCTCCGCATCCGCCCGGGCAGGTTCCCAGGAGGGGACGTGCGGTCGCCTTGAGCTTGGCTTCGATTTGGGATGGCGCCAAGGAGGGATCGGCCGCCTTCATCAAGGCACCAACGGCCGACGCCATGGGCGTGGCCATTGACGTGCCCATCATGTATCCATAGGTCTCGGCGCCCGGGCTGGTGGTACCGGCATTCAACGTGGAGAGGATCCCCGCATCCGTGTCGCCTCCCGGGGCCATGACATCCACCGTGGGTCCGAAATTCGAGTACGACGCTTTGGACCCGGCCTTGCTGCTGGCGCCGATGGCAATCACGTTGTTGCAGTTCGCCGGCGCGACGTTCGACGCGGGCTGGTTCTCATTGCCCGCAGCGACAAAAACAGTGGAACCGCGGCTCACGGCGCCGTCGATGGCTGCCTGCATGGCGGCAGGGCACGCGGCAGTTCCCCCGACGCTCAGGTTGATGGTCTTCGCCGGATTAGCGTTGGCGGGTACGCCACTGACCGTCCCCCCTGAGGCCCAGGTAATGCTGTCGGAAACATCAGAGAGGTAACCACCGCAGGCGCCGAGTGCGCGGACCGGCTCGATTTTCACTCCGGGAGCAGCGCCGCTGACTCCCTCGGCATTGTTGGCGACGGCGGCGATAAGCCCGGCCACGTGGGTTCCGTGCCAGGAAGAGTTGGCGGACGAGCCGGAACCGCAAGCACCTGCGGTCCGGAAATCCCCCGGATCGGAGGGGTCGGCGTCCCTTCCGTCGCCGTCACCTGAAGAGGCTGGATCGGTAATCATGTCGTAACCGGCGGTGACATTGCCCTTGAGGTCGCTGTGTTGGGTGATGCCGGTGTCGATAACGGCGACGACCTGTCCCGCACCCGTGGTTTTATCCCACACTGAGGGGACGCGGATGCCGGAATTGGGATCGGACAAAGCCCACTGCTGGGAGTAGTAGGGGTCGTTTGGTATGGACGACGGATACAGGAGGATGTCGGGCTCCACCGAGGCGACGTCAGCGCCTGCGGCAAGGCTCTCCAACATACGCTGGGACTCTGCAGCACTCAGCCGGCGGCTTGCCTTCACTACCTTGGCGTCGCTGGCCGTGGCCTTGACCTCCCTGACCTCGATGGAGGTATCGCCGGCAGCCTTCGCATACGTCTTGCCCCGCCCTGCAACGCTGCCCGCTGCCGAGGGCTTGAACTTTACGATGAACTGGTCAGTGGGCCGCGGGGAAGCCGCGGAACCGACTGGAGTGGGAGGACCAGGGGGCACTGCCGGGCTGTTCGCGGCGATGGCAGTTGTTGCGGTGCCAGAGGCAAGAATGACGGTGACCGCCAGCAGCCGCCTGGTCCTGTTACCGATGGCTTTTGTCCTACCAGCGTTCGTGCGCATATCCGCTCCTCTGGGGCCTCCCGGTTCCACCAGCGAGCCTACTAAGACCATGCCGCGTGCGGGACCCCCGCAGCGTCCCCCAATCCACGTGGGCTAAACCCCGCAATGCTCCCGGATACTGGTCAGGCCAACCGTCCCCTAACGATCTCGCTGACGGCCTTACCGTCGAAGCGTCCCCCGATCCTGGGAGTGACGGATTTCATGATGGTCCCCATGGAGCGCATGCTCAGCTCGGCGCCGTCTGACTTCAGGCCGGCAATAACCTCGTCAACGATGGCTTCGGCTTCCTCACGGGTCAGGGCCTTGGGCAGGTAGGTCTCGATGACCTCGGCCTCGGCGATCTCCGCGTCCGCCCGGTCGGAGTGTCCGGCGGCGGAATACGTGGCAGCGGTGTCCCGGCGCTTGGCAGCCTCCTTTTGCAGGAGTGCGGTGACCTGGAGGTCATCGAGCTCAATGGGGGTTTTTCCGGACTTCTCCCGCGTTTCGATCTCGCCCAGGACGTTGCGGACCGTGGTCAGGGCCACTCTGTTACCGGCTTTCATATGAGCGACGACGTCGCCCTTCAGTTTTTCCTTCAGTGACATGGTGTTGTGGCCTCATTCTTTGTTCGGAGGGGAACTGCCATGGCCAAGCCTATTCCGCCGCTCCTGCGCGCGGCGCGGCTACTGGATGTGGGGCCGCTCCTTTCACGGTCACCGATTGCGCAGGTACGTAGGCTAGTTTGGGAACCCAGTCGCCCGGTCCCCCGGGCCCCGAAAGGAGCACCGAGTGGAAAGCATGGTTGGCAAGTGGTTTCTGAATTGGGTTGAGCGCGGCAACCCCGCCTCTGACATCCAGGCGGGTGGTGCGGGAACTCCGACGTGGTCGGAAGGCAACCTGGTCCGCCCCTTGGTTCACGGAGCAGCCTACTTCGCCAGGCTGCGGGATGAGCTGCGCGGCCTCCAGGCGGGTGACAGGGTTTGGTTCACCGACTGGCGCGGCGATGCCGACGAGCAGATTGCGCCAGACGGAACCACCATCGGCGGGTTGCTCGCCGGGCTGGCCAGATCGGGGGTGGAAGTGCGCGGCCTCGTCTGGAGATCCCACGGCGAGCGCATATCTGCGCCCATCAGCGGCCGCTCCAACGAACTTCTCAGCCGGCAGATCAACGACGCCGGCGGGGAGGCCCTGTTGGATCAGCGGGTACGCCTCTTCGGCTCACATCACCAGAAACTGATGGTCATCCGCTATCGCGACGACCCCTCCCGCGATGTCGCCTTCGTAGGAGGAATCGACCTTTCGCACAGCCGCCGGGACGACGCCGGCCACGCCGGAGACCCACAGGCGGTGAAGATGGATTCGCATTATGGCCCGAGGCCCCCATGGCATGACGCCGCCCTCGAACTGCGGGGCCCGGTAGTGGCAGATGTGCTGGCCGTGTTTGCCGAACGGTGGAACGATCCCCACCCGCTTGACCGCCATACGCCGTACCGGATGCTGTTGCAGCGCCTCGCCCGCATGCCCCGGCACCCCAAACCACTACCGGAGGCCGCTCCTCCCCCGCCTCCGGCCGGTCCGCATGCCGTTCAGCTGCTCCGCACCTACGGCCTGAAGCACCCGCCCTTCCCGTTCGCACCGGACGGCGAGCGCAGCATCGCGCGGGGTTATGCAAAAGCGTTCGGCCAGGCCCGTTCCCTCATCTACATCGAGGACCAGTATCTGTGGTCCAGCGAAGTGGCACACGGAATAGCAGCCGCACTGGAGCGCAACCAGGAACTGAACGTGATCATCGTGGTGCCCAGGTACCCGGACTCCGACGGGTTCCTCGGTGGTCCGCCCAGGCGCTTGGGGCAATTGCGCGCCATCAGCATGCTCCGCAAGGCCGCGCCGGACCGGGTGGGGGTGTTTGACCTGGAGAACAGCGAGGGGACTCCCGTCTACGTGCACGCCAAGATCTGCATTATCGACGACACCTGGTTCACCTGCGGATCCGACAATTTCAACCGCCGGTCCTGGACCACTGACAGCGAACTCACCTGCGCCGTGATCGACACCTCCGCCGAAGGCTCACAGGACGGGGGAACACGTACCCCAAGGTCCCGCCCGCTCGCCAGGGAGCTGCGGCAGCAGCTGTGGGCCGAACACCTCGGCCTGGACGAAGACGACACCCAGCTCCAGATGGATGGGGCGCTGCAGTTATGGAACCGCACGGCCGATGCCCTGGACCGCTGGCACAGTACGGGCCGCCGTACGAAACGGCCCGCGGGACAGGTACGCCGCCATGCCCCGGAACCTGTCCCGCCCCTCCATCGCCTTTGGGCCGATCCGGTCTACCGGTTCATTGTCGACCCGGACGGCCGTCCCCGTGGGCTCCGCGGCACCACCCGCTTTTAGCCCCCGACGCCCGTGGACTTGAAAAATAGATCATAAGCATGCTTATGATGTTTCCAGCCGAATGCGAACGGCTGTCAACCACAGGAGGTAACACCATGGGACTGGGCGACAAGATCGAGAACGCTGCCGAAAAGGCCGGCGGTAAGGGCAAGGAAGCGGCGGGTAACGCTACCGGCGACGAGAGCCTGCGGGCCGAAGGCCAGGCGGACCAGGCAAAGGGCGGCCTGAAGCAGGCCGGCGAAAAGGTCAAGGACGCTTTCAAGGACTAAGAAACGGTCTTTTGGAAGGGGCGCACCCAGCGAACGGGGTGCGCCTTTTTCGTGCCCTCCCCCTTTGGCCAGCACACGGATGGGTGGGACCGGCTCCGGCGGGTACTTACCCAGTAGCATTCCAGGCGACCCGGCAGCGGAGAGGCACATGAGCGAAGAACGACGGCGGGAGCTCGGGGAGTCTGACGCCCCAGTTGAGCATGACCTTCAGGAGTCGTTCGAACGGACGGTGGGCCAGGGGGCCGAGCGGCTGCATCGAACCATGCGGAACATCCTTGTGACAGGCGTGTTCGGCGGTTTTGAGGTGGGACTGGGCATCATGGCGTACCTGGCAGTGCTCCATGAAACGGGAAACCATCTGATAGCGGGCCTGGCGTTCAGCATGGGGCTCATCGCCCTCCTGCTGGCCCACAGTGAGCTGTTCACGGAGAACTTCCTGATGCCTGTCGCGGCTGTCGCTGCCAAGGAAGCGAGCTACACCCAACTGGCAAAGCTGTGGGGAGGAACGCTCATTTCCAACCTGCTGGGCGGATGGATCTTTGTGTGGATCGTCATGGTGGCATTCCCCGAATGGTCAACGGTGGTCAGCGAGAGCGCCCACCATTTCGTTGACGCCCCGTTCTCCCTGCAGTCCATTGCCCTGGCCGTCCTGGGCGGCAGCACCATCACCCTCATGAGCAGGATGCAGCAAGGCACGGACAACGATGTGGCCCGCATTGTGGCCACCGCTATCGGCGGGTTCCTCCTGGCTGCGCTGCCGCTCTTCCACTCAATCCTCGACTCCCTGCTGATCTTCGCCGCGATCCACTCGGGCGCGGACATCAGCTACGTGCAGTGGCTGGGCTGGTTCGGCTACACGCTGCTGTTCAACGTTCTCGGCGGCATCATCCTGGTAACCCTCCTGCGCCTGGTGCGGACAAAGGAACTTATTCAGAAGCGCCGCACGGAGGCACCCACTGACCCCGACGCCGCCCGCAACCCCTGACCGGCAGCGGTAGCTTGGAACCCGTAGGAATTATGCAACCGGACATGGGAGAAGACATGAAGGCAATCGTGTACGAAGCAACAGGTCCCTCATCTGTGCTCAAGCTGCAGGACAAACCGGTGAGTGATCCGGGTCCGGGCGAGGTCAGGGTCCGTCTGGTGGTGTCCGGAGTGAACCCCACCGACTGGAAGTCACGGTCGGGCAGTGGAAGCAACAAGCTGCCCGACCCCAAGGTTCCCAACCAGGACGGAGCCGGGGTTGTCGACGCACTGGGGTCCGGGGTGGCCGGTTTCAACGTGGGCGACCGTGTGTGGCTTTGGGATGTCGCATGGGCCGGTAACGAAGGTACGGCCCAGGAATACGTCGTGGTGCCTGCCCATAAGGTGGTGGCATTACCGGACGCCGAATCCTTCGATACGGGTGCCTCGCTGGGAATTCCAGCCCTGACAGCACACCGTGCCCTGACGTCGAACGAGGACGGCCCGGACCAGCTCTCCCCCGGAGCCCTGGCAGGCCGGAGTGTGTTGGTCACCGGAGGCGCAGGGGCTGTGGGGCATGCGGCCATCCAGTTGGCCCACTGGGCAGGGGCTTCGGTCATCACTACCGTCAGCGGAGACCGGAAGGCTGAGCTTGCCCGCCGTGCCGGCGCCGACACGGTTATCAACTACCGGTCCGAGGATGTGGTCCACGCCGTTAAGGCAGCAGCACCGGACGGCGTCGACATCATCGTGGACGTGAATGCGCCGGCGAACATCGAGACTGACCTGCAGGTCCTCAAACCCGGCGGCACGGTCTCCATTTATGCAGCCAACCCCGGGGAATCGCTCAATGTTCCCATCCGGGAAAGCATGACCAAGAACGTCCGCTACCAGTTCATCCTCACCTACACGGTCACGGATGAGCAGAAACAGCAGGCAGTGGCGGCAGTTGCCGGGGCCCTGGAAGCGGGTGCGCTGCGGGTGGGCGAAGACCATGGACTGCCCCTGACGCGCTTCACCCTTGAGCAGACGCCGGCGGCACATGATGCCGTGGAACAGGGAACAATCGGAAAGGTGCTCATCGACGTCGCACCTGCGCCTTAATCCCCGGCGCCGGTCTCAGCGCGAGAGGCGGTCCCGGGCGGCGTGTTCAACCAGGACAGGTATGAACGCGCGGACCCTGCCGGTGTCCAGCAGGCTGTGCTCCTGCTGGACCACGTCCTCGATGTGTTCCCTGGGCAGGGCGGGAAACTTCACCGCAAGCCTGTCCACCACGTCCCCCAGCGCCCGCAACTCTTCGCTTACTCCCATCGGGAAAGTGTCAGGGTTTCGGCGGATGCGGTCAAGACTTGACCTTCAACGCTGCGGCAGGCAGGGGCAGGGGCAAGCTGCGGCAGGCACACATTCAGCAGGCCAATGCAGCAAAGCCCACGACGGCGGGCGCCTGCCAGGGCGCGTCGCCCTCCCGCGGGTGCTCCACGCTGATGCACCCGCGGAAGACCGCCGTCGTCAGTGCGGGTGCAGCCTGCGGCTCCGGGGGCGCCGGCCCCGCCCTTGGGGGTGGGAACCGGCAGCCACCGGACGGTACTCAATCCGCCGCTTCTCCGCCCGGATGTCGCGCCATTCCTGCCGCCGCGCTTTCCGTTCCGGCCGGTCGATGGCGGACAGAATCGTCAGCGTCACGGTGACCCACAGGAACGCTGTCCCCAACACCAAGGCGATTTCCAGCTCAGTGCTCATGCACCAATTTTAGGCCGCAGGGGCCGGACTCCAACCCTGCGGACCCACATCAACGGCGTGCAAATCCACAGTGCCTAGAGAAGCCCCAGGCTCCTTACGGCAGCCATGACATCGGGGACCTGGACGGCCAGCAGGGCAGGATCGGGCTGGGCTGCAAACGTGTCCCCGCGCCGGAGTTCCGCGCGGGTCAGGACCACATGCGGCCCCGGAGGGGGCCCCCAGATTTTCGGCGGGGCCGGCCCGAACAGCACCACGGAGGGTGTCCCGTACGCGGATGCCAGGTGCGCCGCCCCGGTGTCGGCTGAGACAACCAGGCGTGCGGCGGCGATCGTGGCAGCGAACTCGCCAAGGCCCAGCACCCCGGCAAGAACGGTGGTGCCCGGGAGTCCTGCGAGGCGGCACACTTCCTCAGCCCTTACCCGTTCCGATGTCCCGCCGGTGAACACGACCTGGTGTCCCGCTTCTGCGAGCGCCGCTGCCACCGCCGCAAAGCGCTCTGCCGGCCACAACCTGCTGCCGTATGCAGCTCCCACATGCAGGACTGTGGCGCCTGGGACCGGGCTGGGCATATGCGGCGAATTCAGCTGCACATCCAGCGGATCCGCCTCGATGCCATGCCATTCCACCAGCCGTACCCAGCGTTCGCGCTCGTGCAGCTCCGGCCGCCAGGGCGGCCCGTCCCGGTGCGGGCTCCGGTGGCCCACGGTCTGCCGTGCCTTTAGCGCGTCGATCCGCCCCTGGCTCTCCGGACCGCTGCCGTGCAGGTTGACGGCCACATCCACCACGCCCGGTTCCATCGCCAGGGGTTCATCCAGGCCGTGCGTCGGCAGCAGCTCATAGCCGCCCACCAGACCCAGTGCTTCGGATAACCATCCCTGTGCCGCGTAGCGCAGCCGGTGCTCAGGGAAAGCCCGCCGGATGCCTTTGAGTGCCGGCACTGCGACCAGCAGGTCGCCCAGCTTCAAGGCGCGCAGGACCAGAAGTTCCGGTTTCCCATCGGCAGGAATCGTGTCGCCGGACTGCTGGGCGCTTTCGGCGCCGGTCATGCGTCCTGCTTGGCGAACGTCGTGGCGGTGAGGCTGAGGACGTCCTCATACACTTCAGGCACTCCGATTGTGGCCACCACTGAGTCGTCGTGGGCGCAGCGCGGGGCAGTCCAGCCGACCTGGGTGACGTCGATGCCGCAGGTGGGGCAGGTGGTGACCCAGGACGCGTGCACGCGGTGCAGGCTCCTGCCCAGGGCGCCGGCGTTGATCACGTTGCCGGCCCAGAAGATCCCCACCGTGGGTACGCCGAGCGCCTGCGCAAGATGCCGTGGGCCACTGTCGTTCGCCACGACAACATCAGCTTCCGCCAGCAGCGACACCAGTCCCGCCATATCGAGTGCCCCGGCCACGGAGCGGACGCCGGGTGATGCCGCCCGCTCGGCAATCCCCTCTGCCAACTCCTGCTCGCTGCTGTCCCCAACAATGATCACCCGTGACCCGTCAGCCGCGCAGGCGGCCGCGAGTTCGGCGAACTTCTCCGCCGGCCAACGACGGCGGGGGTCGGTGGCACCGGGATGGATCACCACCAGCGGCTGGCCGGCTTCGCTGTTGGCAGCTTCCGTGGCTGCTCCACCATCAGCCGGCGACAGCCGGGCCTCGAGGTCAACGGGGAAGGCACCTGCGAATCCTGCCACCTCCAGGGCCCGCAGTGGTTCGTTCTGGTAGTAGAGGTAGGGGATGGTGCGTTCCAGGCTGGCGGCGTCGGGTGTCCTGGTGCCCACCGTGTGGCGCGCCCCGAGGCGCAGCAGGAAAGGATTGGAATACCGCCCGCCGCCGTGGACCTGGACGGCGAGGTCGAAGTTCCGGCTGCGCATCTGCGCGAAGAAACGCTCCAGTTCTTCCGCATCTTCTTCCCCGGGCCGGACTCCCTCGGCGAAGGGCAGGACCACCACCTCATCAACGGGGCTCTTCAGTGCCGCCAGCAGCGCCTTGTGGATCGGCGTGCCCAGCAAGGTGATGGTTGCTTCGGGGTAGGCCGCCTTCAGCGCCGCCATGGCGGGGATCGCGAAAATCAAGTCTCCCAAACCGCCCCCGCGCAGGACCACGATCCTGGACACGGCGTCGAATTTCTCCAGCACGGGACCGACACCCACGCCGACTTGTCCCGCACCGCCGAACTCTGCGGTGAGTTGCTCCAAAATCTGCCCCTTCCGTCACGCAGAGGGAACAGCAACCGGCCGTCCCTCCACTGCCCATGCCGCCGCATTCCGGTTCCAAACCCGCGGCCGCTCCTTTGAACCTTTACCCAATCGGCACCGGATCTACGCTCCCTGTTGGGGAATACCGGCTCCATGCTGTACGTTTCATACCCGACAGCCCATCAAAGAAAAGAGAAGCACCCAAAGTGGCAACCGATTACGATGAACTGCGTTCCGACGTCAAGGAATCGCAGGACAACTCACTCGAGCAGCTCCAGTCAGCGAATGCTCCCGACGCCCGCAGCGTTGTGCAGGAGTTGGACGAAGCTGACGGGCTGGACGGCGCCGGGGTCCCGGGTGGCGAATTCGTCGCTGAGGAGCTCGTAGTCCAGGTTATCCCGCAGGCTGAGGACGAGTTCACCTGCTACTCCTGCTTCCTGGTCCGCCACCGGTCCCAGATCGCCCGGCAGAAGGACGGCCACAGCTACTGCACCGAGTGCGAAGGCTAGGGCGACACGCTTCCGCCAGTGGCCAAAATCACCACCCTTGCCCGAAAGGCACGCCGCACCAGGCGTGCCTTTCGGCTTTAAGCACTCACCGCCAAGCATTCACCCAGCCCAGCTTCGTAAGGTTGGGCACACAACGTACGACGCCGGCACGCACCACCCCGGCCCGGCAGCCAGGAGGCAACGGTGGACAGCCCCGCCAGCTTGTGGAGCGCGTTCAGCGCCGCCTTCACCCAAACAAACGTACCCACCGTCACGTGGGTTGAGCTGCTCCTGTCCCTGGCAGCCGCCGTCGCCCTGTCCATCCCGCGCCGCAGCTGGCGCTACTTCGGGCTCCTCGCCACCGCCACGCACGAACTGGGGCACGCGTTTGCCGCCGTGACCTCCGGGCAGCGGCTGGCAGGGATCCGGCTCCGGCTCGACCATTCGGGGACCACCACCACGTACAGCCGGAGCAGGCTGGCGGCCGCGTGGTCGTGTTTTTGGGGCTACCCGGTGCCTGCCATGGTTGGTGCAGCTTTCGTGTGGTGCGGGCTCAGTGGTTGGGGTCCCGCCGCCATGGCCGCCACTGCGCTGGTCCTGGCCACGTCGCTGGTCTTCCTGCGCAACCTGGCCGGATTCGCCATCACCGCATCAGCCATCGCCGGCACCGCCGCATTGGCGTTCCTGGCACCTGGGCCCGTCGTGGGCCACGTTACCGTCGTCCTCGGCATGGCGCTGCTGGTGGCTGGCGTCCGCGACCTGCTCAAGCTCACCAACGTCCACCTCCGCCGCCGGGACCGCCTGGGCAGCTCCGATGCCTACCTCCTGTACCGGGCCACCTCCGTTCCCTCGGGGATCTGGATCGCCTTGTTTTCGCTGATCGTCGCCGGGGCCTGGCTCGTGGCGTGGCAGCCTATCTCGGTGATCCTGCTGAAAGGTCCCTAGATTTCAGGGGCGGCGCATAGGCTGGTGGCATGAGCCAGGAAACGGAAAGCACCCGCACAGCGACCCACGCCACCAACGAGCACAGCACCCGCGGAGCCTATGTGACAGGCGGCGCGGAATTTACCCGCGACACCAACTACATTGAGGACCGCATCACCAGGGACGCCGCGCCCGGCAGCAACGGCGAGCCCGGCTGGCCCGTGGAGGCAGGGCGCTACCGCCTCATTGCCGCCAGGGCATGCCCATGGGCCAACCGCACCGTAATTGTCCGCAGGCTGCTGGGGCTGGAAGAGGCAATCTCGCTGGGTCAGCCCGGCCCCACCCATGATGCACGTTCCTGGACTTTCGACCTCGATCCCGGCGGCGTGGATCCGGTCCTGGGCATCGAGCGGCTCCAGGAGGCCTACTTCAAACGCTTCCCCGGCTACCCCCGCGGCATCACGGTCCCTGCCATCGTGGACGTGCGCAGCGGCGAAGTGGTGACCAACAACTTCCCCCAGATCACCCTGGACTTTTCGACGGAGTGGACGGAGTTCCACCGACCGGGTGCGCCGCAACTCTATCCGGAGCACCTCCGCGACGAGATCGACCAGGTGAACAAGCGGGTCTTTACCGAAGTCAACAACGGCGTCTACCGCTGCGGCTTCGCCGGCTCGCAGGAAGCCTATGACGCAGCATACGAACGCTTGTGGACCGCCATGGACTGGCTGGAGGATCGCCTCTCGCGGCAGCGCTACCTGGTTGGCGACACCATCACCGAGGCGGATGTGCGGCTGTTCACCACACTGGCAAGGTTCGATCCCGTGTACCACGGGCACTTCAAGTGCAACCGGCAGAAATTGAGCGAGATGCCCAACCTGTGGGGCTACGCCAGGGACCTGTTCCAGACGCCGGGCTTCGGCGACACCATCGACTTCGTGCAGATCAAGCGGCACTACTACATCGTCCATGAGGACATCAACCCCACCGGAATTGTTCCCGCCGGCCCCGCGTTGGGCGGATGGCTGGAAGAGCACGGCCGCGAATCCCTGGGCGGCCGGCCCTTCGGCGACGGTACCCCTCCGGGGCCGGTCCGGCCGGGTGAGGAAGTGGCACCGGGACACGGAGCCTAAGGCGGGCCAAACCCGGCGCGAGAAATCGCTTTCCTCCTACACTGAAAGGCATGCAGACTTCTCTTGGTTTTGTGGCGCCGGGGTACGAAAACGTGCTGGGCCTGTTCAAGTCCCTTCTCGCAGAGGACCCCCGTTACAGCGCGCAAGTCGCTGCCTACCAGCACGGGGTGCCGGTGGTGCACTTGGCGGGTGGGCCGGACATGGACGCCGAAACCCTGACCGGCGCATATTCCTGCTCGAAAGGCGTTGCCGCAATGGTCATCGCTCTGCTCGTGCAGGACGGCGTCCTTGAGCTGGACAAGACAGTGGCCCACTACTGGCCCGAGTTCGCAGTGCATGGAAAAGACCGGCTGCTGGTGCGGGAGGCGCTGTCGCACCAGGCCGGTCTTTTGGGCGTTGAGGGCGGCTTCGGGCTGGACGAGTTCACAACAGCCCGCGCCGCCGCCCGGCTGGCCGCTGCCGCCCCCGCATGGGAACCCGGCCGGCAGTTCGGCTACCACGCACTCACCATTGGCATCCTGATGGAGGAACTGTGCCGCCGCACCATGGGTGAGGCACTGCAGGACCTTTATGACCGGAGGATCCGCAAACCGCAGGAGGTGGAGTTCTTCCTCGGCCTTCCGGAGGACCTGGAACCGCGGTACCGGGATGTCCTCTACGAGGATGTTGCGAACCAGCCGTGGGTGGACCCCCTCAGCCTCGAAGGCCTCAACAGCAATGCACCCGTCAGCACCGTCATGGAGCTGCCGAACATCCGGTCCGTGCGGGCCGCCGGTATGTCCGCGGCGGGCGGTGTGGGATCAGCAGACGGCCTCGCCCGGCTGTACGCGGCGGCGACCACCGGCGTCGACGGCGATGAGCCGTTCCTCACAGGTGGGACTGTCGCGGCCATGACACGGGAGCAGGTGTGGGGCCTGGACCGGTCCTCCGGACTGGACAATGCTTTCGCCGTCGTCTTCATGAAACCGCACCCCTCGCGGAACTTCGGAAGTTACCGTGCCTTCGGGCATGAGGGGGCCAATGCGGCCCTTGGATTTGCAGACCCCTCCTATGGCATGAGCTTCGGTTACATTCCCCGGCGGCAGGAAGAAGGGCGCACGCCGGGCCGGGCCCACCGCCTCGCCGCAGAGGTGCGGCGGTCAGCGGCCGGCTTGTCCTGAGGGTGCCCCGGGCCTACTGTGGTCCGGATGGGCAATACTCAGGCACGGCCGGATGCACGGTGGGCTCGGGGGACCCAACTACTCAAACAATCGGTGGCGGGACTCTCTGCCGCCTTCGCAGCACAGCGGCTTCAGCTGGCTGCCAAAGCGGCTCTCGCCGCGGGGCTGGCTTTCGCCATCGCTCCCCACATGCCGGGCGCGGCGTCGCACTACGCCTACTACGCGCCGCTGGGTGCACTGGTGGCGATGTACCACAATGTCGCCGGGTCGGTGAAGCAAGGGGCGCAGGCTTTGGCGGGGCTTGCGATGGGGATCGGCCTCGCTTTCGTCCTGGTGAGCATCAGCGAGCCCTCACCCCTGACAGTCGCCCTTTTCATGGGGGTGGGAGTGCTGTTGGGCGGGTTGCCGGGCATCGGCTCAGGCAGCGATTGGATTCCGACGGCGGCACTCCTGGTGCTGCTGGTGGGCGGCAGCAATGCCGATGACTTTTCCTACGGTTACCTGGTGCAGATGGCTGCCGGCGTGGCGGTGGGCATCGCGGTAAATTTCCTGATCTTCCCGCCGCTGCACTTCAACGCGGCCGCCTCCAGCCTTGCAGACCTGCGGCTCGCACTGGGACGGCAACTGACCGACATGGGCGCGGCCCTGAAGGAAAAATGGCCGCCTGAGCATGAGGACTGGTCGCGCAGGTCGGACGAACTGGCCGAGGCGGCCAGGTCGGTGCGGCACCTGGTCAAGGAAGCCGACGCAAGCCGCCGGGCGAATCCGCGCCGGAAACTGCACCCGCGCGACATGGACCAGGATTACCGCGACCTGCAGGACCTGGAGCGCGTTACGTTCCACATCCAGGACATGACCGATGTGCTTTCCGATGTGATCTGGGAAGACGACGTACCGTACGCCATCCCGTTGCAGGACAACGAACCGCTGGCAGACGCCATCACCGCAACCGGAGAGCTGCTGTCGGTCGACTCCAGCGGCGACACCGGGTCCCGGAAGGACGCGTATGCAACCGCCAAAGCGGCGGTGGAGGCCTGTATGGCCGCCACCGCCGGAAGGCCTGCGGCGCAGGGAACGGTCCCTGCCTCCGAGTCGGTCCTGCTCAGCCTTCACCGGATCCTGCGGGCGGTGCGGCCGAAGGACTAAGCCCGGAATCCGGCGCCACGAGCTACAGCGCTGAAACAGTGCCGGTGAAGTGGCGCCGCCCGGAGCGCGGACTCCACGCAACAAAGTTGGAGTGCTTCCACGCCCCTGAACCGCTTTGTTCGGTTTCGATCTCCAGAGCCACCCGGGACGGCAGGAAGACCGGCGCTTCGAAGTCCACGTCCCAGATGAAGGAATCGCCCCGGGCGGGTCCCACATCTGCAAGGGCCCGCGAGGCCAGGTACATGCCGTGCGCGATTGAACGGCGCAGCCCCAGCGCTTTGGCCGAGAGCACACTCAGGTGTATGGGGTTGAAGTCCCCCGATACGGCGGCATAGGCACGTCCGGCATCCACTCCCAGCTGCCACAGGGCTGTTGGGTCAGGTGCGGTGAAGTCTGCCTTTGCCGGGATGGCAGTGGGTTTGTCGATCCCGGGCAGGAACACGCCCTTGGCCAGGTAGGTGGACACCCCGCGCCAGTGCACCTCCCCAGGGCCGGCAGGCCGGACCTCCGCCACAACGTCCACCTGGGTGCCTGCACGGTGTCCGCGCAAATTTTCCACCTTGGCGGTCATGTCCAGAAGGTCGGTGAAGACCAATGGCGACCTCTGCTCCACGCTGTTGCGCAAATGGATCATGCCCAGCAGGGGCAGCGGAAAGTCGTCCCGGTTCATGACGCTCATGGCCAGGGGAAATGCGATGGCGTGGATGAAACCGGCCGGCAGGACGTCGCTGGCCGTCTCACCGATCAGATGCTGGTAGGCGGTGAGGTTTTCAACGTTGACAGCCACGCCCCTGACTTCATGGCTTTCAGCCGGAAGGACTGACGTGTCGTGGTTTCCCAGCAGCCTGCGGCGTGCTGCCATCGCGGCCGCATTGACGTAGAGCTTGGACAGGGAGGGCATTTCGGCCAGGATTACTGGTTGCTGGACTGTCATGCCCCCACCAGGTTCTGCCCGCACACCCGCAGCACCTCCCCGTTGATGCCGCCCGCGGCGTCGCTGGCCAGGAAAGCGATGGTTTCCGCAACGTCGGAGGGAAGGCCTCCCTGCTGGAGCGAATTGAGCCGCCGTGCCACCTCGCGCACGGCAAGGGGGATCCGGGCCGTCATCTCGGTTTCGATGAAACCGGGCGCCACCGCGTTGATGGTGCCGCCGAGGGACGCGAACAGCGGGGCGCTGGCCCGGACCATTCCCATCACTCCCCCCTTGGATGCGGCGTAGTTGGTCTGTCCCCTGTTACCGGCGATGCCGCTGGTGGAGGCAACTGACACGATACGCGGCGCAGGCCCCAAATGCCCGGATTGCAGCAGTGCCTCGTTGATCCGGAGCTGGGCCGCAATGTTGATGTTGATGACACTGTTCCACCGTGCCTGGTCCATGTTGGCCAGCAGCTTATCCCGGGTGATACCCGCGTTATGCACCACGATGTCCAGCCGACCGTGCCGCTGGACGGCATGGCCGATAATCCGTTGTCCCGCGTCCTCGCCGGTGATGTCCAGCTGCAGGGCAGTGCCCCGCACCTCGTTGGCTACGGACGCCAGCTGGTCCCCGGCCGCCGGGATGTCCACCAGGATCAGTGTGGCTCCATCGCGGTGCAGGGTCCGGGCAATCTGGGCTCCGATGCCGCGGGCGGCGCCGGTGACGACGGCAACTTTTCCTTCCAGCGGCCGTTGGGGGTCAGCGGGAAGCCCGCCGTCCTCAGTTGAAACCTTCAGGAACTGGCCGTCCACGAACGCGGA
This sequence comes from Arthrobacter sp. E44, assembly GCF_041877125.1. Taxonomy (NCBI): domain Bacteria; kingdom Bacillati; phylum Actinomycetota; class Actinomycetes; order Micrococcales; family Micrococcaceae; genus Arthrobacter; species Arthrobacter sp. E44. Next base: position 37,593 of record NZ_JBHDJA010000018.1, on the reverse strand, counting down.
CCGGGCGGAAAGGAAGAACCTGATGGCACCGAGGGTGCTGGGACTGATGGATGTGGTGCCGTCTGCCAGGAGTACGCCGTTACCCGTTGCCCCTGCCCGCAGTTCCTTGGCAAGGGAACGCAGGAAGCCATCCACCCCCTGCCGTGCCGCAGCGGTTTCGGGTGAGGTCGCCTCCGCTGCGGGACGCGACAACGTGATGATCCGGCCACCTGGCCGCAGGTCCCGGAGCGAGCCGGCCGCGGCCAGTACGGGCTTTTCCAGCTCTGCCGGGTGCTCCACCTCGTCGAGGACCAGGATGATGGCGCCGAGTTTTTCGGCCGGGACAGCGTGCCGCCTGACGTCAAGGTCCCAGGACAGCAGTTCCGCGGCCAGTTTGTCTGCCCCTGCAGTATCCCCCACGACGACGACGGGTCCCGTCACCAGCGGCTGGCCCGGCTCGTAGCGGCGCAGGACAGCGGGCTGCGGAAGGCCGAGCTTCTTTGCCAGGTTGCGGCCCAGGCCGCTGTTGACCAGTTGCGTGTATTTGTCTGCCATGCCGCCCCCTACAGAGATTCCAGGATCGCGACGACGCCCTGGCCGCCGGCTGCGCAAACGGACACCAGGCCGCGGGCAGGACGGCCGGTGGAAGCCGCCTTGGCGTGCAGCATCTTGGCCAGGGTGGCGACGATGCGGCCGCCGGTTGCGGCGAACGGGTGGCCCGCCGCCAGCGAAGACCCGTTGACGTTGAGGCGCGATCGGTCAATGCTGCCGAACGCACCTTCCAGGCCCAGGCGGGTGCGGCCGAACTCCTCGTCCTCCCATGCAGCCAGTGTGCTGAGGACAGTGGCGGCAAAGGCTTCGTGAATCTCGAAGTAGTCAAAGTCAGCAAGCGTCAGGTTTTGCCGGGCCAGGAGCCGTGGCACAGCGAACACGGGCGCCATCAGCAACCCGTCCTTGCCGTGCACAAAATCCACCGCAGCAGCCTCGGCGTCAACCACGGCGGCCAGCTTGGGCAGGTCCCGGGCGTCTGCCCATTCGTCGGAAGCCAGCAACACCGTGGAGGCCCCGTCCGTCAGCGGCGTGGAGTTGCCTGCGGTCATGGTGGCATCTGCACCGAGGTTGCGGCCAAAGACCGGCTTCAGGGAAGCGAGCTTTTCCTTTGAGGTATCGGCGCGGAGGTTCGCGTCGCGCGTCAGCCCGCGGTACGGGGTCAGCAGGTCATCAAAGAAGCCTGAATCGTAGGCGGCGGCCAGGTTGTGGTGGCTGTTCAAGGCCAGCTCGTCCTGGGCTTCGCGGGAGATTTTCCACTGTGCGGTGGTGAGGGCCTGGTGCTCGCCCATGGTCAGGCCGGTACGCGGCTCTCCCGTACCGGGGGCCAGCGGCGCCAAGTCCTTGGGTCGCAGCCGGCTCAGGATCTGCAGCCGCTGGGGAAGTGTCTTGGCGCGGTGCAGGTCCAGGATTACCTCGCGAAGACCTTCGCTGACAACCACCGGTGCGTCGGATGCCGAATCAACGCCGCCGGCGATGGCCGAGTCGATTTGACCCAGCTTGATCTTGTTCGACAGCCCCACAACCGTTTCAAGGCCTGTGGCACATGCCTGCTGGAGGTCGTAGACGGGAGTTTCGGCCGAGAGTGCCGTGCCGAGTACGGCTTCCCTGGTGAGGTTGAAATCTTTGGAATGCTTGAGCACCGCGCCCGCTGCCACCTGGCCGATCCGCTCGTCCTGAAGTCCGAAGCGTGCGATCAGGCCGTCCAGGGCAGCGGTCAGCATGTCCTGGTTGGAAGACTTTGCATAGGCGCCGCCGGCGCGGGCGAACGGAATCCTGTTTCCGCCGACGACCACCGCCCTGCGGGTTGGCGGGACGGCGGCTGAGGCTGATCCATCAGGCGCGGGGGTGGACTGTCCGTCTATGGACATGGAAGGCTCCTCGGGTCACATGCGGTTACCGATACCCAGCGTACCTGATACGCTGGGTATCGTGAACTTTCAGGACACAAACATCTCTCCTTCCATCGGGCTTCAACAACCCGCAAGCCCGGACGGGCGTTCCTCGCGCTGGCAAAGCCACCGCGAGGAACGCCGCACAGAGCTGATCAAGCAGGCCCGCCGGGCAGTGCATGCACTGGGCAGCGACGCCTCGATGGAGGACATCGCAACTGCCGCCGGGACCTCCAAATCGGTCTTCTACCGCTACTTTGGGGACAAAGCCGGGCTGCAGCAGGCTGTGGGAGAAGTGGTCCTCAGCCAGATGCAGCACCGCATCCAGGAAGCTGCGCAAAGTGCCGTCACACCCCGGGAAGGGCTGCTGGCGATGGTATCGGCCTACCTGCAAATGGCGGACACCAGCCCCAACGTCTACGCGTTTGTCACAAGCTATGCGCCGGCTGACCAGCCCGGCCCTGCCCATCCTGCAGCCGCAGGTGGCCCGCTGGGACACTTCTTCGACGCCATCGCGGACATGATCGCCAAACCGATGCGCTCGCACCTGGGCGACGTCGGAGAAGCCGTCATCGGCTACTGGCCCAAGGCGGCCATCGGCCTGGTGCGGAATGCCGGCGAACAGTGGCTCAGCACCCCCGAGTCCCCTGCCAAGCCAACCCAAGAGAGCATGGCGCGCCAGATCACGGCGTGGCTGTGCGTTGGCATAGCCCCTGAGCTCACCCCTGCTTCACCAACCACCAAGTTATCCGCCAAAGAAGGACTGTGACATGACTGATGTAGTGGAACGCCAAGCCGGCAAGGGCCTCCGCCCCGCGGCAACGCCTGCCGCCACTCCGGACAAAAGTTCCGAACCCGCCGTCGACGTCGAGGCATTGGGCAGGCAGCTCCTGGGAAAGTGGGCCGATGTCCGCCGCCAGGCGCGGGACCTGGCAGCCAGGCCGGAACTGCACAAAGTGGAGGGCCTGACCCACACGGACCACCGTGAACGCGTCTTCGGCCAGCTCAAATACCTCGTGGACAATGAGGCCGTGCACCGCGCCTTCCCATCTGACCTGGGCGGCTCGGACGACCACGGCGGAAACATCGCAGGTTTTGAGGAACTGGTGGTGGCCGACCCCTCGCTCCAGATCAAGGCCGGCGTCCAGTGGGGACTCTTCGGTTCCGCGGTGAGGCACTTGGGCACGGCTGAACACCACGCGAAGTGGCTGCCGGGAATCATGAGCCTCGAGATCCCCGGCTGCTTCGCCATGACCGAGACCGGCCACGGCTCAGATGTGGCCAGCATCGCCACCACCGCCACCTACGATCCCGACACCGAAGAATTCGTCATCCATACCCCCTTCCGGGCGGCCTGGAAGGACTACATCGGCAACGCCGCCACTGACGGGCTGGGCGCCGTGGTCTTCGCCCAGCTGGTCACCCGCGGCGTGAACCATGGAGTCCACGCCTTCTACGTGGACCTGCGGGACCCCCGGACCAAGGAGTTCCTGCCCGGCATTGGCGGCGAGGACGACGGCATCAAGGGTGGCCTCAACGGCATCGACAACGGCCGCCTGCACTTCACCAACGTCCGCATCCCCAGGACCAACCTCCTGAACCGGTATGGCAACGTTGACGTGGACGGAAACTACACCTCGCCCATCGCCAGCCCCGGCCGGCGCTTCTTCACCATGCTGGGCACCCTGGTCCAGGGTCGGGTATCACTGGACGGTGCCGCCGTCGCCGCCTCCAAGGTGGCTTTGAAGGCGGCCATCCAGTACGCCACCGAGCGCCGCCAGTTCAATGCCTCCTCCCACACCGAGGAGGAAGTCCTCCTTGACTACCAGCGCCACCAGCGGCGGTTGTTCACCCGGCTGGCCACCACCTACGCGGCCGCCTTCGCCCACGAACAGCTGCTGGAGAAGTTCGACGACGTCTTCTCCGGTGCCCACGATACCGACGCGGACCGCCAGGATCTGGAAACCCTGGCTGCAGCGCTGAAGCCGCTGAGCACCTGGCACGCCCTGGACACCCTGCAGGAATGCCGGGAGGCCTGCGGCGGCGCCGGGTTCCTGATCGAAAACCGCTTCGCCTCGCTGCGCGCGGACCTGGACGTGTACGCCACGTTCGAGGGCGACAACACCGTTTTGCTTCAGCTGGTGGCCAAGCGCCTGCTGGCTGATTACGCCAAGGAATTCCGCAACGTCGACTTCGGCGTCCTGGCCCGCTACGTGGTGATCCAGGCAGCCGGCGTCGCAGTCCACCGTACCGGCCTGCGCCAAGTGGCCCAGTTCATGGCGGACACCGGATCGGTCCAGAAGGCCGCGATCGCGTTGCGGGACGAGGAAAGCCAGCGTGCGCTCCTCACGGACCGGGTGCAGACCATGGTGGCTGAGGCAGGAGCTGCCCTCAAGGGCAGCAAGCGCCTGCCGCAGGACAAGGGCGCCGCCCTGTTCAACCGGCACCAGAACGAACTCATCGACGCCGCCCAGGCGCACGCCGAACTGCTGCAGTGGGAGGCCTTCACGGAGGCCCTCCATCAGGTGGCGGACCCGGGAACCAGGAAAGTGCTGACCTGGCTGCGTGACCTGTTCGGCCTGTCGCTGATCGAAAAGAACCTGTCCTGGTACCTGATGAACGGCCGCCTTTCCATGCAGCGGGCCCGCACGGTGGGCGGCTACATCAACCGGCTGCTGGAGAAGATCCGTCCGCACGCGCTGGACCTGGTGGATGCCTTTGGATACGGCGAGGACCACGTCCGTGCAGCCATTGCCACCGGTGCCGAAAAGACGCGCCAGGACGAAGCCCGGGCACATTTCCGGAACCAGCGTGCCAGCGGCCAATCCCCGGTGGATGAGAAGGTGCTGATCGCCCGGACCGCTGCCGGAGCCCGGAAGGGCTGACCTGCCGGGAGCGCCCAAGGCACTCCATGCGATGCCGGGAAATTACGACGGCGCCGCTCCCCTATCAAGGGGAGCGGCGCCGTCGTTATTTGTACTTGGACGATCAGCCGGCGGCCGGCAGTACAGAGCGGTACACCTCAAGGGTGGTCTCGGTGATGGACTCCCAGGAGAAGTGCTTTTCGGCGCGTTCCCGGCCAGCGCGTCCCATGGCGCGGGCGCGGTCGGGATCGGACACCACCTCGGTGAGGGCCGCAGCAAACTCCTTGACGAACTTCTCCGGATCCAGGGGCGTGCCCGTGCCGTCCGTCACCTGCTCCAGGTCGACCAGCAGTCCGGTGCGGCCATGCTCCACGACCTCGGGGATGCCGCCGGTGGCACTGGCCACCACCGCCGCCCCACACGCCATGGCTTCAAGGTTGACGATGCCCAGCGGCTCGTAGATGGAGGGGCAGGCGAACGCGGTGGCGTGGCTGAGCACCTGGATGAGCTCGTGGCGCGGCAGCATCCGCTCGATCAGCACCACGCCCGTGCGCTGCTTCTGCAGGTCCTCGATCAGGGCCGCGGTCTCTGCTGCGAGTTCCGGGGTGTCGGCCGCGCCGAGGCACAGGACCAGCTGGACGTCGGCCGGCAGCTTCGCCGCCGCCCTCAGGAGGTAGGGGACGCCCTTCTGGCGTGTGTTTCTTCCCACAAAGACGACGCTCGGCTTGGCCGGGTCGATGCCAAGGGCGCGGACGGCGTCGTCGTTTTCGTCACGCTGCCACAGCTCCACGTCGATGCCGTTATGCACCACCCGGACCTTCGCCGGGTCCACGTTGGGGTAACTGCGCAGGATGTCCTGGCGCATGCCTTCGGACACCGCGATGATCGCGGCCGCAGCTTCATACGCTGTCTTCTCCACCCAGGAGGAGAGGGCATAGCCGCCACCGAGCTGCTCAGCCTTCCAGGGCCGCAGCGGCTCGAGGCTGTGGGCGCTGAGGACGTGCGGGATTCCGTGGAGCAGAGACGCCAGATGGCCTGCCATGTTGGCGTACCAGGTGTGCGAATGGACCAGGTCCGCGCCTTGGACGTCCGGCACAATGCGCAGGTCAACACCCAGGGTCTGGACCGCCGCGTTCGCCCCGCCGAGGTCTTCCGGGACCTGGTAGGACGTTACCGTCGCGCCATGATAGTCGGCGTCACGGGGAGCGCCAAAAGCACGAACCTGCAGGTCAACGTGCTTACTAAGCACCCTGCTCAATTCGGCTACATGCACCCCGGCGCCACCGTAGATCTCCGGCGGGAACTCTTTAGTCACAATGTCTATTCGCACAAGACCCAAGGTAGTCGTTCACGGATAACTGTTCTAGTGTGAAGGAGTCCGGGCATACCGGACTGTCTTGGGGAGTTACGAAGGCGTACAGGAGCGACCATCATGCCGTTAACCAAAAAAGTCCTGGCCATTGTCCTCGCAGGCGGCGAGGGAAACAGGCTTATGCCACTGACGGCAGACCGGGCCAAGCCCGCCGTGCCCTTCGCCGGCAGCTACCGCCTCATCGACTTCGCGCTGTCCAACCTGGTGAATTCCCGCTACCTGCAGATCGTGGTGCTGACCCAGTACAAGTCGCACAGCCTGGACCGGCACATTTCAGAGACCTGGCGGATGTCCACCCAGCTCGGCAACTACATCGCTTCTGTCCCGGCGCAGCAGCGCGTGGGCAAGAGCTGGTTCCTGGGCAGTGCCAACGCCATCTACCAGTCCCTGAACCTCATCCATGACGCCAACCCGGACATCGTGGTGGTGGTCGGCGCGGACCACGTGTACCGGATGGACTTCGCCCAGATGGTTGCCCAGCACGTCAACAGCGGTGCCAAGGCCACCGTGGCCGCAGTACGGCAGCCGCTGCACATGGCCAACCAGTTCGGCGTCATCGAAACGGACCAGAACGACCCCCAGAAGATCGCGGCGTTCGTGGAAAAGCCCGCCAGCACCCCCGGTCTTGCCGCGGACCCCTCCCAGTTCCTCGCCTCCATGGGCAACTACGTTTTTGATGCCGACGCCCTGGTGGCCGCGCTGCACGTGGACGCCGAGCGCCTGGACACCAAGCACGACATGGGCGGGGACATCATCCCCTACTTCGTCAACCGCGGCGAGGCAGGTGTCTACGACTTCACGCTCAACGACATCCCCGGCTCCACCGAACGCGACCGGACCTACTGGCGCGACGTCGGCACCATCGACTCCTTCTATGACGCCCACATCGACCTCATCTCCCCGCTGCCGGTCTTCAACCTCTACAACTCCGAGTGGCCCATCTACACCCGCCAGAGCATTTCGCCGCCGGCCAAGTTCGTCCGCGGCAAGAACAACACCGTGGGCACGGCGCTTGATTCCATCGTTGCCAACGGCGTGGTGATTTCCGGCGGCGTGGTGGAAGGCTCGGTGCTGTCCAACGACGTCTACGTGGCCACCAGCGGCCGCGTCATCGACTCGGTGCTGATGGACAAGGTGCAGGTGGGCGAAGGGGCCGTCATCAACCGCGCCATCCTGGACAAGAACGTCAAGGTCCCCGCGGGAGCCGCCATTGGACTCGACCCGGACCTTGACCGGGCCCGCGGCTTCAAGGTCACCGAATCCGGCATTACCGTCCTGTCCAAGGGCCAGGAGGTCCCGGAGCCGGGCGAGGAAGAACGGAAGCTCGCGGCGAAGCATGTCGGCGTCCTGCCCAGTGCGATCCGGGCCGCCGCGGAGCAGTACCCCGACATGCGCGAGGCCGCGGACAAGGTTGCCGGCACGCATGCTGCCGCAGCGGCGGAGGCCGCGCCGGCCGGCAGGGTTTCCTGACGCCAGAGTCGCCGCCGCTTTCCCCGCAGTAAGCCAGCAGGCCGGGGCACCACCGATGGTGCCCCGGCCTGCGGCGTACGCTGTAAAATTTTCCCAATGAGCTCCCCCGATCTGACCCCTGAGGACATCCAGGCCTGCCTCAAGGTCCTGAACACCATCCACGCGTACGACGAGGAGCACCCGGACTACCTTGCAGTCCGCCGTGCGACGGGAAAGATGTTCAAGGCGGTCAAGCGCCACCGCAGGGTCACCAAGCGCGATTCGATCGCCGAGGCTGACCGCGCCGTTATCGCCCAGACCGCCACGGCCGCGCCGGACCGAATCGATGACGAGACCCGCGGCAACAAGCTGGCGCCGTCCACCACCGGCAAGGTTGCAGGCCACCTCATCAGGTCCCGCCCCTGCTACATCTGCAAGCAGCACTACACCCAGGTGGACGCGTTCTACCACCAGCTATGCCCCGAATGCGCCGCCTTCAGCCACAGCAAGCGCGACGCCCGGACTGACCTCAACGGGCGCCGGGCCCTGCTCACCGGCGGCCGCGCCAAGATCGGGATGTACATCGCCCTGCGCCTGCTGCGCGATGGAGCGCACACCACCATCACCACCCGGTTCCCCAAGGACGCGGCCCGGCGCTTCGCCGCCATGGAGGACAGCGGCGAGTGGCTGCACCGGCTCCGGATCGTGGGCATTGACCTGCGCGATCCTGCCCAGGTCATGGCCCTCACCGACTCGCTCAATGAAGCCGGCTCGCTGGACATCATCATCAACAACGCCGCCCAGACGGTGCGCCGTTCCGGCAATGCCTACAAGCCCCTGGTCGATGCCGAGGACGAACCCCTCCCCGCGGCACTGGAGCACGCCAACGGCGGCCCGGAGCTGCTGACCTTCGGCCACGCCCATGACAAGCACCCGCTGGCGATCGCCGGCAGCGTCACGGAACATCCCGTCCTGGCCGGCGATGCCGTCACCTCCCTCGCGCTGTCCACCGGGTCCGCCTCGCTGGAACGGATCGCCTCGGGCACGGCCATCGACGCCGGCGGGCTGGTTCCCGACCTGGCCACCATCAACAGCTGGACCCAAGTAGTGGACGAGGTGGATCCGCTCGAAATGCTCGAGGTGCAGCTCTGCAACGTCACCGCGCCGTTCCTGTTGGTCAGCCGCCTCCGCGACGCCATGAGGCGCTCCACTGCCCGGCGGAAGTACATCGTGAACGTCTCCGCCATGGAGGGCCAGTTCTCCCGCGCATATAAGGGGCCCGGGCACCCCCACACGAACATGGCCAAGGCCGCCCTGAACATGATGACGCGCACCAGTGCGCAGGAAATGCTGGACACGGATGGAATCCTGATGACGGCCGTGGACACGGGCTGGATCACCGACGAACGTCCGCACTTCACCAAGGTCCGGCTGATGGAGGAAGGCTTCCACGCTCCCCTGGACCTGGTGGACGGCGCGGCCCGGGTCTACGATCCCATCGTCATGGGCGAAAAGGGCGAGGACCAGTACGGCGTTTTCCTGAAGGATTACAAGCCCAGCCCCTGGTGATGCGCGGTATGCTCACGGCATGAGCAACGAGTCATCCAGCCAAGTGCAGAACCTCGAACACCACGAATGCTGGGCCATGCTGCGGACGGTGTCCGTGGGCAGGCTGGCAGTGCTGGCGGACGGCCGTCCGGATATCTTCCCGGTGAACTACACCGTGGACGGCGGCACGCTGGTTTTCCGGACCGCCCAGGGAACCAAACTGTCCGCAGCCACCGGAGGCGAGGCCGCCGTTGCCGTGGAGGCGGACGGGGTGGACCCGGACACGGGATTGGCCTGGAGCGTAGTGGTCAAGGGCACCGCCGCCCTGGTTAAAAGCACCGAAGAAGTGCTGGAGACGTCCCGCCTGTACCTTTTCCCGTGGCAAGCGGGGCGGAAAGACGCCTTTGTCCGCATCACGCCGGATTCGGTGACGGGGCGCCGCTTCAAGGTCACGGATCCGATGACCTGGTGGACGCAGATCAACAGCTCTGCCAAGGCGTCGCAGGAATAGGCCCAAAGCCGGTCAACAACAAATTACGACGACGGGTTCCCCGGCCATTAAGGCGGGGAACCCGTCGTGTCAAGCCAGCTGGGTGATTTCCACGCTTACCTTGAGGGCGGACCCGCCGCCCCCGGACAGGATGCCCTTCAGCGGGGGCACGTCCCGGTAATCGCGGCCCCTGGCCACGGTGACGTGGAAGTCGCCGGCGGGCTTGTGGTTGGTGGGGTCCCAGCTGCGCCAATCCCCGTCCCACCATTCAAGCCAGGCGTGCGACTGCCCGGCAACGGTCTCCCCGATGCCGGCGCTGGAGCGCGGGTGCAGGTAGCCGGAGACGTAGCGCGCGGGAATGCCGCAGCTGCGCAGGGCGCCGATGGCCAGGTGGGCAAGGTCCTGGCACACGCCCTTGCGCTGCCCCCAAGCCTCTTCCGCGTTGGTGGTGACGGCGGTGGAACCGGACATGTAGGTCATCTCCCCGCGCATCCAGGCGAAGACGGCCATGGCCGCCTCATGCGGGTTCTTCCCGGCCACGACATCCGGGATGACGCCCAGCACTTCGTCGCCCGGGCCGCTCAACCGTGACTGCGGCAGCCAGTCACTGAAGGCATCAAGGGTTTCCGGGGACTTCAGGTCCTCCCAGCCCACGATGTCGGCTTCCGCCGGGATCTTCTCCGCCCGGTGCACCTCGACGGTGATGTTGGAAACCACCTCAAGGCTCTCGTGCGGCATCTGCATGTCGAAGGCGGTGACCCTGGTCCCCCAGTAGTCACGGTAGGTGCTGACCGCCGCCTGCGACGGAGCCACCTTCACCACGGATTCCAGGACCACCTGCTGCGAATCGGTCAGCGGGGTCATCCGGGCCTCGTTGTAGGACAGGGTCACCCGCTTGTTGTACTTGTAGGCCGTCCTGTGGACGATGCTCAACCGGGTCATGACACTTCTCCCACCCAGGCAAGTTCATCCGCCTGATTGAAGTACTTACGGGAAATGGCGTCCGAGGCCTGGGACACTGCCTTCTGCACCCGTTCCATGTGTTCGGGCAGCTCGGACATGAGATCGTCCGTGCGGTGGAATTCCAGAAAGGTCCGGGCCTGCCCCACGATGCGGCGGGCGTCGTTGATGAAGCCCACGCGCTGCGCGGACGGGTCCAGCTTGGCCAGGCACTCGTCGGCGTCCCGCAGCGCATAGACGATGGACCGCGGAAAGAGCCGGTCCAGGAGCAGGAATTCGGCGGCATGCTGGTCGCCGAAGGCCGCGCGGCGGGTACGGAGGAAGGATTCGTAGGCGCCGGCGCAGCGGAGCATGTTGACCCAGGACATGCCCGCGGAGAGCACGTCGCGGGTGGAGAGCATGCGTGCCGTCATGTCCGCGCGTTCCAGGGAACGGCCCAGGACCAGGAAGAGCCAGCTTTCGTCATGGCTCACCGTGGTGTCGGCAAGGCCGCTGACCATGGCGGTACGCTCCAGGGTCCAGTTGCAGAACCGGTAGGTGCCCACTACGTCCTTGCGGTGCTGGCTCAGCCCGTAGTAGGTGGTGTTCAGGCTCTCCCACAGTGCAGAGGACACGGTCTCCCGGGCCCGGCGCGCGTTTTCGCGGGCAGCACCCAGGGACCCCGCGATGGAGGTGGCACTGGTTTTGTCATAGGCCAGGGCGTGGAGCAGTTCCGGCAGGCCGAAGTCCTCGCTCTGCGGCCTGGCGCCCATGACGGCCAGTAGTTCCTGCGCCACGCTCTTGCGTTCCTCCATGGGGAGGTGGTTCAGGCGTTCCAGGTGGACGTCGAGGATGCGGGCGGTTCCGTCCGCCCGCTCCACGTAACGGCCGATCCAAAACAGGGACTCGGCAATACGGCTAAGCATTCGCGGCTACCTCCTGCGCGCCCGGAACAAAGTTGGAAAAGAAATGCCCGACGGCGGCCAAGTGTCCAAATGCCCGGCTCACTGCTGCTGCTCCGACTGGCGGTCGCGCCAGTTGCTCTCGACAGGCCAGACGGAAACCCGTTCGCGGACGGTGACCGACTGCCGGGGAACGGTTTCCACTGGCATCTGGGGTGAGTCGGCCAGGACCCACGTGTCCTTGGACCCGCCGCCCTGGCTGGAATTGACGATCAGGGAGCCCTCCTTCAAAGCCACGCGGGTCAGGCCGCCCGGGAGCACCCAGACGTTGTCGCCGTCGTTCACCGCGAAGGGGCGAAGGTCCACGTGCCGGGGGCCGAACTTGTCGCCGCCCAGGGTGGGAACCGTGGAAAGCTGCAACACCGGCTGGGCAATCCAGCCGCGGGGGTCGGCAATGATCCGCTGGCGGAGTGCGTCCAGTTCGTCGCGGGACGCGTCGGGGCCGATGACCAGGCCCTTTCCGCCGGAACCGTCCACGGGTTTGACCACCAGTTCCGCGAGGTTGTCCAGGGTGTACTCCCGGGCTTCCTTCTCCTCGAGGCGGTAGGTGTCCACGTTGGCGATGATGGGCTCCTCGCTGAGGTAGTAGCGGATCAGGTCAGGCACGTAACTGTAAACCAGTTTGTCGTCGGCAACGCCATTGCCCACCGCGTTGGCGATGGTGACGCCGCCGGCGCGGGCGGCGTTGACCAGGCCGGGGCAGCCGAGCATGGAGTCGGAGCGGAACTGCAACGGATCCAGGAAGTCGTCGTCGATCCGCTTGTAGATCACGTCCACCCGCTGCTCGCCGGCCGTAGTCCGCATGTACACGCGGTTTCCGCGGCAGATCAGGTCGCGGCCCTCCACAAGTTCCACGCCCATGAGGCCGGCCAGGAGGGTGTGCTCAAAGTAGGCGCTGTTGAAGACGCCGGGGGTGAGGACGACGACGGTGGGATCGTCAACGCCGGCCGGCGCGGTTTTGCGCAGGGCCGAGAGCAGACGGCGGGGATATTCCTCCACGGGCCGGATCAGCTGCTGCCCGAAGGCTTCGGGCAGGCCCTTGGCCATGGCGCGGCGGTTCTCCAGCACGTAGCTGACGCCGGAGGGCACCCGCACGTTGTCTTCAAGGACCCGGAAGGTGCCTGCGGCGTCGCGGACAACGTCGATGCCGGAGATATGCACCCGGACGCCGCCCGCGGGCTCGAAACCGTGCACCTGCCGGTGGAAGTGCGCGCTGGTGGTCACCAGCTGACGCGGGATCACGCCATCGGACACCACTGTCATCTTGTCGTAGACGTCGTTCAGGAAGGCTTCCAGGGCGCGTACCCGCTGGGCGACGCCCCGTTCCAGGACATCCCACTCGGCAGCGGGGATGACCCGCGGGACGATATCGAGGGGAAAGGGCCGTTCCTCGCCCGCGTAGTCGAACGTGACACCGCGGTCCAGGAAGGTGCGGGCCATGGAGTCGGCGCGTGCGCTGACGTCCGCCAGGGAGAGCTTCCGGAGAGCCTCCGCCACCTGCCCGTACGAGTCCCTGGCCTGCTGTCCCGGGGCGAACATCTCGTCGTAGGCTCCGGTGCGGCCTGCGGCCTCGGAGTAATCCTGGAATAGGTCTGACATGTCCAATAGCCAACCATCTTTTTGTTTCGAATTCATTTACAGCCACCCATTGTGGCGTGTTGGCGCCGGTAGCCCGGTTCGTACTTTACTGGCCTCTTCGGGCACAGTAGGTGAGTGCCAGTCAGCAGAAGCATTCCCGACCCGGGCCGTGGCCGTTTCCGGCCCCTCCTGGCACGGCTTGTCCCGGGCCTGCTGACGGCGGCAGCGGCCGTCGCTGCGGCCTTCCTGGTGCATGCGGTGCTGCCTGCACTGCCCGCGATGACCCTGGCCGTGGTGCTGGGTGTGCTCGCCGCCAACCTTCCCGGTGCCGCCGGATGGACCGAAGGGCGCGCACGGCCCGGGCTGGACTTCGCGGGCAAGCACCTGATGCGCGCCGGAATCGTCCTCCTGGGCTTGAAGGTCAGCGTCATGGACGTCCTGGGCCTGGGGTGGCTGGCGCTGCTTCTGATCGTGGCGGTGGTGGCCGCCAGCTTCGGCGGGACGTACGCCATCTCGCGCCTCTTCCGCTTGCCGCCGGTTACCTCGCTCCTGGTGGCCACCGGGTTCTCCATCTGTGGGGCCTCTGCGATTGGCGCCATGGCAGCCGTCCGCCGGATCCGGCACGCCGAGACCGTCCTGCCCGTGGCCCTGGTGACTCTCTGCGGAACGCTCGCCATCGGTGTCCTTCCCCTCGTCGCCCATCCCATGGGCCTGACGGCGGCCGTGTTCGGCGCCTGGACCGGTGCTTCCGTGCATGATGTGGGCCAGGTGGTGGCCACCGCCCAAACCGCAGGGACCGCTGCCCTGGCGATCGCCGTCGTCGTCAAACTCACCCGGGTGCTGCTGCTGGCGCCTGTTGCCGCCATGGCGGGCGCGCACCATCGAAGGGGCGCGCGGTCTATCGGCGCGGCAGACGGCAGCACGGCGAAGATGCCGCCGGTGGTGCCGCTGTTCGTAGTGGGTTTCGTCGCCATGGTGGCGCTCCGCTCCACGGGCTGGCTTCCCGGAGCGTGGCTTGAGGCCGGAGCCACCCTGCAGGACCTCCTGCTGGGCGGGGCGTTGTTCGGGCTGGGCTCGGCGGTGCGGATCCGCAGCCTCCTCCACACGGGTGGCCAGGCGCTCCTGGCAGCACTGGCCTCCTGGTTCCTGATTGCCGCGCTGGGCCTTGGGGCCGCGTTCCTTATCGCAGGCTGAGCGAGCCCTTGGCCCGGCCACCTGAGCCAACCCAACAGGGCCGTGGTTAGATAGCCGGGTGTCGAATGAGAATCTGCAGCGCCGCGAAGCCGCCGAACGTTCAGCCCTGATCAGCACCACCAGCTACGACATCTCCCTGGATGTGCGGCAGGCAGCTGATCCGGCAGTCGTCGGTTACACCAGCCGCAGCGTCATCACCTTCACGGCCGAGCCCGGCTCCAGCACGTTCCTGGACTTCATCGGCAGCAGCGTTCACAGCGTGCTCCTCAACGGCAAGGGACTGCCGGTGGAGGACGTGGTGGACGGCGCACGGATCCGGCTGGACAACCTGCGGGCCGAAAACCAGGTCACGGTCACCGGAACCGCGCTGTACAGCCGCTCCGGCGAGGGCATGCACCGGTTCGTGGACCCCGCCGACGGCCAGTGCTACCTGTACACCCAGTATGAGCCGGCCGACGCGCGGCGGGTGTTCGCCAACTTTGAACAGCCGGACCTGAAGGCTGCCTACACGTTCCACGTCATGGCCCCTGCAGACTGGCACGTAGCCTCCAACGGTGCGGAGGTGAAGCGCACCCTGCTCACCAGCGACCCGGCCACCGCCTGCTGGGACTTCGCCACGACCCTGCCGATGTCCACCTACATCACCACCGTCCTGGCCGGCCCCTACTTCAAAGCAGAGGACAGCTGGCAGGCAACGCTCGACGACGGCACCCGCCTCGACGTCCCGCTGGCCCTCTACTGCCGCGCCTCGATGGCCGAATCCTTCGACACGGACCACCTCTTCGATCTCACCAGGAAGGGGCTGGACTTCTTCAACCGGCTCTTCGACTACCCGTACCCCTGGGGCAAATACGACCAGGCCTTCGTTCCCGAGTACAACCTCGGTGCCATGGAGAACCCTGGCCTGGTCACCTTCACCGAGAGCTACGTCTTCACGTCCCGGGCCACCGACGCCCAGTACCAGGGGCGGGCCAACACCCTGCTGTACGAGATGGCCCACATGTGGTTCGGGGACCTGGTGACCATGCAGTGGTGGGACGATCTGTGGCTCAAGGAATCGTTCGCCGACTACATGGGAACGCTCGGCGTCGACCGGGCCACGGACTGGGACACCGCGTGGGTCAACTTCGCCAACAAGCGCAAGGCCTGGGCCTACGTCCAGGACCAGCTGCCCACCACCCACCCCATCGTGGCGGACATCCCGGACCTCGAGGCGGCCAAGCAGAACTTCGACGGCATCACCTACGCCAAGGGCGCCTCCGTCCTCAAGCAGCTGGTGGCCTATGTAGGTTTTGACGCCTTCATCGCCGGCTCGCGCGAGTACTTCCGGAAGCACGCCTACGGGAACACTTCGCTGGCCGACCTGCTGGCGGCCCTGGATGCTGCCTCAGGCCGTGAGCTGTCCGGCTGGGCCCGGCAGTGGCTGCAGACCTCAGGCATTTCCACGCTGTCTTTGGACTTCGCTGCGGAGGGTGCGCCGGAAGGCGCAGCAGCGGACGACGACGGCGTGCCGGGCAGGGTGGCAATCGTCCAGGAAGCGACGGACCCCGTCACGGGACACGAGGAGCTGCGGCCGCACCGCCTCCGGGTGGGTTCCTACGACTTCGACGCCGAGGGCGCCCTGGTGCGGACCGGCAGCATCGAAACCGACGTGGCCGGCGCCCGCACGGAACTCCCCCAGCTCGCGGGCCAACCGCGGCCTGCGCTCCTCCTGGTCAATGACGACGACCTGACCTACGCCAAGGTGCGGCTGGATCCTGCCTCCGAGGCAACGGTTCGTTCCTCGCTGGACCGGATTGCCGATCCCATGGCCCGCGCTCTCTGCTGGACGTCGCTGTGGAACTCCGCCCGGGACGGCGAAAGCCCCGCATCGCTGTACGTGGATGCCGTAGCTGCCTTCGCCCCTGCCGAAACGGGCATCGGCGTCCTGCTGAACGTCCTCGACAACGCGACAACCGCCGTCGAACGCTACACCCCCGCTGACAGCCGGGCCAGCGTGCGCTCCGCCTTCCTGGCCGCGGCCGCTGCCGAACTGGACCGTGCCACGCCCGGCTCGGACCAGCAGCTCGCCTGGGCCCGCACCCTGCCCACCCTGAGCCGGCATGACGGGAGCCTGCTCCCCCGCCTCCGGGGCCTGCTGGACGGCAGTGCTCCGGTGGAGGGCCTGGCTGTGGATGCCGAGCTCCGCTGGCACCTGTGGCATGCGCTCGCTGCCAACGGACAGGCCGGCGCAGCAGAACTGGATGCCGAACTGGCCCGGGACACCACCGCTTCGGGCCGGGCAGGGCACGCGACCGCGATGGCGTCCCGGCCGGACCCTGCCGTCAAGGCCGCGGCCTGGCACGCAGCCGTCGAAGGGACCGAGCTCTCCAACCAGCTCCTGACGGCGACCATCAGTGGCTTCACCACCGCTCCGCCGGCGCTGCTGGAACCCTATGTGGAGCCGTATTTCGATTGCCTTCGGACCGTATGGGATGAACGCAGCATTGAGATTGCCAGCCGGATTGTTCGCGGTCTCTACCCCGCGGCGCAGGATCTGGCGGCAGGCACCCAACCCGAAGAGCATCCGGTGGTACGGCGGACCGATGAGTGGCTGGCTGCCACCCCGGAGGCGCCGCATGCCCTGCGCCGGATCATCATCGAGCAGCGCAGCCACCTGCTGCGCGCACTCACCGCACAGGCCGCCGTCGTTCCCCACCACTCATCGATTGCTCCCTAACTGTCGTTTTGAGGCGCCAAAACGACAACGGGCCCACGCCGGCGAGGGCCCCGGCCTGAGCTTGCGAAGGATGGGAGCCGGTGGGGAGCAACCGATGAGGCTACGGGACGCGGTTGAGCCACTCCTCGGTCCCGAACTTGGTGGCCACCCGTTCCTCGGCTGCGGCCAGTTCGTGTCCCGCCAGCTGTGACGGCGTTGCCCCGTAGCGCTCGCTGAACACCTCGATCATCGCCTCGATGATCGCCATCCGGGCCAGGCCGGTCTGGCGGCGCAGCGGGTCCACGCGCTTCTTGGCGCTGCGGGTGCCTTTGTCGGAGAGTTTCTCCTTGCCGATCCGGAGGACCTCCACCATCTTGTCGGCGTCGATGTCGTAGCTCATGGTGACGTGGTGCAGCATGCCGCCGTTTGCCAGCCGTTTCTGTGCGGCGCCGCCGATCTTGCCCTGGTCCGTGGCGATGTCATTCAACGGGATGTAGAACGCGTTGATGCCAAGCTTCTTCAGTGCGGCCATGACCCAGGCGTCCAGGAAGGGGTAGGAGTCCGCGAAGCTCAGCCCGTCCACCAGGGTTTGGGGCAGGTAGAGCGAGTAGGTGATGCAGTTGCCGGCCTCCATGAACATTGCGCCGCCACCGCTGATCCGCCGGACCACGTTGATGCCGTGTTTGGCAACGCCCTCGGGGTCCACCTCGTTCTGCACGGACTGGAAGCTGCCGATGACCACCGACGGCTCCTGCCAGTCCCAGAACCGCAGGGTGGGGGTACGCTCCCCCGCGCCAACGGCTTCCGTGAGCACCTCGTCCAGGGCGACGTTGATTTCGGTGGGAAGCACGGTGGGCGCGATGATGTTCCAGTCGTGGTCTCCCCAGGACGTTGCCTTGGCCAGTGCACGGCGGACGGTGACGGCCACCGCATCGGCAGAGAAGCCGAACAGGACCGCTCCAGTTGGCAGCGCTGCGCTGACGGCCGCGGCGAGGTCTTTAGCGGGAGTGGTCTCGGGGAGCCCGGTCAGCGCGCGGTTGATGTCTGCCAGTGCCTCGTCCGGTTCCAGGAAGAAGTCGCCGCTGACGGAGACGTCCGCAAGGGCGCCGTCCACCACGGTCAGGTCCACCACCACCAGCTTGCCGCCGGGCACCTTATATTCACCGTGCAGGCGCTGGTTGCTGGCGGCTTCAGGGGCGGGGAAAGGTGACTGGGTCATGCTTCCAATCCTGCCCCAGAAGACAGGTGTGCGGTTAACGCAGGAAGCCCGCACCGTTTCCGGTGCGGGCTTCCTGATACAAGCCAAGGCGAAGGAATTACTTCTTGCCGCCGAAGCCCTTGAAGCGAGCGTTGAAGCGCTCGACGCGGCCTGCAGAGTCCATGATGCGCTGCTTGCCCGTGTAGAACGGGTGGGACTCGGAAGAGATTTCGACGTCGATGACCGGGTAGGTGTTCCCGTCTTCCCACTCGATGGTCTTGGAGGAAGACACGGTGGAGCGGGTCAGGAACTTGGTGCCGGAGGCCAGGTCGTTGAAGACAACAGCTTCGTACTTCGGGTGGGTATCAGACTTCATAATGGGACCTTTGTTCGCGCAGCTGGATTTTGCCAGCTGCCAGGTATGAATGGGATGGCTGGGCTCTGTTGCATCAGCCGTAGCTGAAAAAGCAGGACAACCAGCTATCCATCATAGCCGATGCCCGTGGGGCTGACGAACCAATGCGCCATACGCTAGGCCCGCGCGCGAAGCTCCCAAAAGGCCACGGCCGAAGCGGCGGCCACGTTGAGGGAATCCACGCCGTTGCGCATGGGGATCTTTACGGCGAGGTCGACGGCGGCGAGGGTCTCCGGGCTCATGCCGGCACCCTCGGTGCCGAGCACCAGGGCGAGCTTGTCCAGGTTCCGGGAGGCGACGGCGTCGACGTCCTCCGCGTCGGGCGTCAGTTCCAGTGCCGCGACGGTGAAGCCGTGGTCCTTCAGCACCTGGAGGTCGCCGGGCCAGTTGTGCAGGCGCGCCCAGGGAACCTGGAACACGGTGCCCATGCTCACCCTGACACTGCGGCGGTACAGTGGATCACCGCACCGCGGGGAAACCAGGACGGCGTCGATATCGAGCGCCGCTGCGGAGCGGAAGATGGCCCCCACATTGGTGTGGTCCACGATGTCCTCCAGCACGGCCACGCGGCGGGCCCCGGCCAGGAGCCCCGGCAGCGGCACCGGGGCAGGGCGCTGCATCGCCGCCATCGCCCCGCGGTGCAGGTGGAAGCCGGTGATTTCCTCCAGCAGGGCTGCCGAGCCGATAAAAACCGGTACGTCCGGGTACGCCTTGAAGACGTCGTCGAGGTCCGCCACCCACTTCTCGGCGAGGAAGAACGACCGTGGCTGGTGCCCGGCGGCCAGCGCCCGGCGCAGCACCCGCGACGACTCGGCGATGTACATGCCCTCGGCCGGTTCGCGGAGCTTGCGCAGGTGCACGTCGGTGAGCGTGGTGTAGTCGCTGACCCGGGGGTCGTCGGCGGATTCGAGGTAGTGGAAAGTCACCGGGTGATTATTGCAGCAGGTTGGCGATCATGACGGCGAGGGCCACGAGGCCCAGGCTGAAGATCACGGCACGCAGGACGCGGGGCGACAGCTTGCGGCCCACCTTCGCGCCCATGAGGCCGCCGATGGTGGAACTCACAGCGATCAGCAGCACCACCAGCCAGTTGACACGGTCGAAGGCGAACAGCAGGTAGGAGATGGCGGCGACCATATTCACGCCGAGGACCAGGAAGTTCTTCATGGCATTGGCGTTCTGGATGGTGCCGGTGAGGAACACGCCAAGGATGCCCACCAGCAGGATCCCCTGCGCTGCCACGAAGTAGCCGCCGTAGACGCCGGCCAGGTAGACCAGGACCAGCAGGAGGATCCCGTGGCGTTTGTCTTTGGCGGCCTGCGCCGGATCGGCCTCGCGCTTGCGCACCCAGTCCTGCAGCCGCGGCTGGAACACGACCATCAGCATGGCCAGGACCAGCAGGACCGGGGCCACATAGTGGAAGACCTTTTCGGGCAGGTGAAGCAGGAGATAGGCGCCGGTGATGCCGCCAAGCACCGACGCCGGCAGCAGGCGCATGACCTGCCGCCCACGGCCGGCCAGCTCACGGCGGTACCCGAAGGCCCCGGCGCCCGTGCCGAAGACCAGGCCCATCGCGTTGCTCATGGAGGCGGTTACCGGGGCAACGCCCAAGGCGATGAGCACTGGGAAGGTGACCAGGGTCCCGGAGCCCACCACGGCGTTGATGGTGCCGGCCCACAGCCCGGCGATGAACACAATGATGCTGCTGAAGAATTCCAAGGTAGTTGCGCAGGCCTCTTCTAGCGGCGTGCTGTGGCGGTGTAACGTCCCGCGTTCTCGGTCACCGCAAGCGGCAGCCCGAAGGTGGTGCTGAGGTGTTCTTCGGTCAGGACCTCGGTAATGGGACCCGCAGCTACAACTCCGCCGTCACGCAGCAGCATGGCGTGGGTGAACCCCGGCGGGACTTCCTCGAGGTGGTGCGTGACCAGGACCATGGCAGGAGCCGCTTCATCGCGGGCCAGCTCGGCGAGCTTGTGCACCAGCTCTTCGCGGCCGCCCAGGTCCAGTCCGGCGCCCGGCTCATCCAACAGGAGCAGTTCGGGGTCCGTCATCAGGGCCCGGGCAATCTGGACGCGCTTGCGCTCGCCCTCTGACAGGGTGGCGAACGTCCTGTTGAGCAGCGGCCCCATGCCCCAGTCGTTCAGCAGCCGGAAGGCGCGCCGTTCGTCGTCGCGCTCGTAGCCTTCGCGCCAGCGGCCGGTGACGCCGTAGGCAGCGGTAACCACAACGTTCAAGACGTTCTCGTGCTCGGGGATCTGGGTGGCAAGGGCTGCGGAGGAGAGACCGATGCGGGGCCGGAGCTCGAACACGTCAACGCGGCCCAGGATTTCGTCGAGGATGCCGGCCGTTCCGCTGCTGGGGTGAAGCCGGGCCGCCGCGATCTGGAGAAGGGTGGTCTTGCCGGCGCCGTTGGGGCCGAGAATGACCCACCGCTCGCCCTCGTTGACCTGCCAGTCAACCTTGTCCAGCAGGGTCTTTTTGCCTCGGACAACGCTGACGGAGTCCAGTTCCAGAACATCACTCATAGGAGTAGACACTAGGACAAAAAAGAAGATGACTGATAACCGGTGTGAAGGCTGCCTAACGGCCCTGCATCGGCCGCCCGCAATGAATTCAAGGCACCCGTTGACCGCTGGCTAAGATTGCTGGCATGACTTCGAACGTGACTGCGGTCAGCTATGGCCTGAATGTGACCCCTGCCGGGCTGGAGCAGCTGCGTTCCGTCCTTGATTCGCACGGCGCCGAGGTGCTGGCCGAAACGGAGTCAGGAGACAACCGTTATCGGGTCCACATCCTTGAACTGGCCCTTCCCGACGCCACCGCTGCGGGGCTCGCCGCACTGCGCCGCGGCGTGGCGGAATCCGCAACGGACGGCTTTGACACTGCCATCGTGCCCGCCGCCCTTCGCACTGCGGCCCGCAAGCTGCTGATCATGGATGTGGACTCCACCCTGATCCAACAGGAGGTCATCGAACTCCTGGCCGCCTACGCGGGGAAGCGGGAGGAGGTCGCAGCCGTAACGGAGGCTGCGATGCGTGGTGAGCTGGACTTCGCCCAAAGCCTGCACGCCAGAGTGGCCGTACTCGCGGGGCTGCCGGCCGACGTCGTCCATTCCGTCCGCCAGGAAGTGAAGCTCAGCGAAGGCGCCGAGCAGTTGGTGGCCGCGTTCAAGGCCGCAGGCCACACCGTGGCGGTGGTGTCCGGCGGATTCAACCAGATCCTGGAGCCGATCGCCGCCGACCTGGGCCTGGACTACTGGCAGGCCAACGAACTGGAGATTGTCGACGGCGCGCTGACCGGCAGGGTGCTGGGCGCCGTGGTGGAT
Organism: Arthrobacter sp. E44; assembly: GCF_041877125.1. Taxonomy (NCBI): domain Bacteria; kingdom Bacillati; phylum Actinomycetota; class Actinomycetes; order Micrococcales; family Micrococcaceae; genus Arthrobacter; species Arthrobacter sp. E44. Next base: position 15,642 of record NZ_JBHDJA010000018.1, on the reverse strand, counting down.
AGGGCTGCGAAGGAAAAGTACCTGCGGGAGTGGGCTGCCGCCGAGGGTATCGCGCTTGAACACACCATCGCCGTGGGTGATGGCGCCAACGACCTGGACATGCTGGGCGCCGCCGGGATCGGGGTGGCTTTCAACGCCAAGCCTGCCGTCCGCGCCGTGGCCGACGCAGCACTGAACATGCCGTACCTGGACGCGGTCCGCCACGTCGCCGGCGTCTGACTCCCCCGCTTTAACCGCGAAATGGCAGTTCGCGGCAGTGCTCGACATGAGCATTGCCGCGAACTGCCATCTCGCGAAGGGGCCAGAGTTTAGCTGGAAGCCTCGGCGCTCTTGCCGAAGTAATCCGCTCCGCCGGCGTATTCGGTGTGGCCGGACTCGACGTCGGCCGTTGCCATCCCTGCCACAACCTGCGCAAACTCTTCGACGGAGTACAGCTTGCCGGCCTCCGCGCGGCGGGCCTCGATGGCGCCTGGCGTGGAACGGTCCAGGAGCGTGGCGGTGACGGTGCCTTCGATCATGTCGCCGGACACCACCACCAGGGAGATGCCCTTCTCCGCGAGGTTGGGGATGAGTTCACGCAGGGCGTCCTCGCCGGCGCGCTTGCTGCGGGCCACCGGCTCGTAGGCCGGCATCGTGGGGACCGTGTTGATGAAGTGGGCCTGGTGGCTGGTCACGAAGACCACCCTGGAGCCTTCCTTCATCAGGGGCACTGCGGCGTTGAGCATGTTGATCTGCGCGTCGCGGTTCAGCTTGAGCGCGTAGTCCTCGCCCATGCCGGTTTCCATGCCGCCGGAGGCGTTCAGGACCAGGATGTCCAGCGATCCAAAGTTTTCCATGGCGGCGCTGGCGAGGGCCTGCACGCCTTCCTGGGTAGTGAGGTCGGCACCCACGGCGACGGCACGGCCGCCGGCGGCCTCGATCCCTTGCACTACCTTGTTGGCGCGGGGCGCCTTCTGGCGGTAGTTGACCACGACGGCGGCACCCTCCGAGGCGAGGATCTTGGCTACGTCAGCGCCAATGCCGCGCGATGATCCTGTGACGATCGCCGTTTTGTTGTCCAGCAGTCCCATACGAGCTTCCTTTGTTCGAAACATCTAAATCGTTGTGGCCTGCAGTCCATCATGCCAGCGGCCGAAGCCGATATCCCTTGTCCGACTTCGACAAAGAAGGACCCGGCGGCTAGTTTCCCGCAGCGTCAGGGGGCGGCAGGGTCAGCGGCTGAGACCGGCAGGGTCAGTGGCCCATGCCCAGGCCGCCGTCCACCGGGATCACGGCGCCGGAGATGTAGGCGGCTTCGTCGCTTGCGATCCAGCGGACCACGTTGGCCACCTCCGCGGCCTCGGCAAAGCGTCCGGCGGGGATGCTGGACAGGTAGTCCTTCTGGGTGGCTTCGGGGAGTTCTGCCGTCATGTCGGTGTTGATGAAGCCGGGCGCCACCACGTTGGCGGTGATGCCGCGGGAACCGAGCTCGCGGGTGAGGGACCGGGCGATGCCCACCAGGCCGGCCTTGGACGCGGAGTAGTTGATCTGGCCGGGTGCGCCGTAGAGGCCGGACACCGAGGAGATGAGGACAACGCGGCCCTTCCGCAGACGGATCATGCCCTTGGACGCGCGCTTGATGACCCGGAAGGCCCCGGTCAGGTTGGTGTCGATGACCGAGGTGAAGTCGTCCTCGCTCATGCGCAGGAGCAGGGTGTCCTTGGTGATGCCGGCGTTGGCCACCAGGACTTCCACGGGGCCATGCGCCGCTTCCACTTCCTTGAAGGCAGCATCCACCGAGGCTTCATCAGTAACGTCCGCCTTGACGCCGAGGATTCCCTCCGGAAGCTGCGTTTCGCTGCGGTAGGTCACGGCCACCTTGTCACCGTTGGCGAGGAACGCCTGCGCGATGGCAAGGCCGATGCCGCGGTTGCCGCCGGTCACCAGGACACTGCGGGGGGCGGACGCTGTTTCAGTCATGGGGATGCTCCGAAATTCTGCGGCAGGCTGTGCCGCGCTAGCGGGGTGTGGTTTGGGCTGCCTCCGATCTTAGCGGCAGGCCTGCGGCGGGTTTGGGCAGCACTGCCGATGGTGCGAGAATTAAGGGAAGCCTTTGGAGCGTGATCATCCACCGTGACCCTTGAAAACCATGCGGGACGTTCCGCGCCCGAAGAACCGGGCCGGTTCTCCGGCGACGCCGAGGTCCACAGCATTACGGACGCCGCGGCCGCACATTCGGAAGATATGCGCCAGCGGATGATCAAGTACGCCCTGGCCATGGGGATCCGCATGGTCTGCCTGATCCTGATTTTCGTGGTGGACGGGTGGTTCAAGATCATTGCGGTGGCGGGAGCAGTTTTCCTGCCGTGGATTGCGGTGGTCATCGCCAACGGCAGCGACAAGGCGGAGACGCCCAGCGACTTGCTGCTGGACTCGGCCCCGTTGGCCGAGCTCGAAAGCCCGCCTCCCCCGGCCACCGACGAAAAACCGGAAAGCGCCGTGCTCCAGGGCGAGCTGGTGAAGGACGATGACCAGGAGCGCGGAGAGCAGGGGCAGGCCAAATGAGCATTTTCGATTTTGCAGCAGGATCCGACGTCGTTTCTGAGACCGCCCTGTGCTCGCGGAAGGCGTGCAGGGCGCAGGCGTCCTGGCAGCTTCTCTGGAACAACCCCAAAATCCACACACCCGAGCGGCGAAAGACCTGGCTGGCCTGCGCCGACCACCGGGCATGGCTGGAGGACTACCTGCAGACGCGCGGGCTCTGGAAGGAAACCCTCCCCCTCGCCGGCGACGGCGGATCGCTGGAGCAGGACATCTGAATGTACCGTTTCCTTTTTTCCAGCAAGTGGCTGGGCTATCTCCTGCTGGCCGCCATCTTTGCCACCGCATGTGTTTTCCTGGGCCGCTGGCAGATGGACCGCCGTGCGGAGACCCTGGCCGAAATCAACCGGGTGGTCAGCAATTACTCGGCAACTCCCATCCCTTTCGAGCAGGCACGGGACCAGTTCAACCACCTGGACCCGGCCAAGGAGTGGACCCAGGTCGAGCTCAAGGGAACCTATGACGCCGCCGGGGAACGGATCGTGCGCAACCGGCCTCTCAACGGTCAGCCCGGCTACGAGGTAGTGGTCCCCTTCCGCCTCACCACCGGTGAGACAGTCGTCATCGACCGGGGCTGGTTGCCCATCGGCAACAAGAATCCGGGCAGCCCCGATTCGGTGCCTGCCCCTCCCCAGGGTGAGGTGACCGCCGTCGTGCGCTTGAAGCATGGTGAGCCGGAGCTTCAGCGCGGGGCCCCCGAAGGGCAACTGGCGTCCATCGATCTCCCCACGTACGCCGCGCAGCTGGGCTACCCGCTGATGACGGGCGCGTACGGCCAGCTCGCCTCGGAAACACCGCCGGCAGCCGCGATGCCCGTTGCCTTCCCCAAGCCGTCGACGGATGAGGGGACGCACCTGTCCTACTCCCTGCAGTGGTTCGCTTTCGGCGTTCTCATGTTCGTCGGGTTCGGCTACGCGGCGCGGCAGCAGGCACGGAACGCGGCGATCGACGCCGAGGACGAGGAGCTGATTGACGATGGGGCCATGCATGCTGCGGTGGCCCCCCGCCGTCGGCCGGCTGCACCCCGAAAGCGCAAGAAGGCGACCGCCGAGGAAGAAGAAGACGCTCTCCTGGACGCGCAGGGCTACTGAGGCATGGAGTACGACGGCGGCCCGGTCTCCTTGGTGCGCTCCGCTCTGGTGGCGGCGGGGCTCGCCGACACCGTGCGCACCTTTCCGTCGGGAGTACCCACGGCAGCCGCAGCAGCTGAGGCCCTCGAATGTGACCTTGCAGCCATCACCAACAGCCTTGTCTTCGAACTCGGCGGGGAGCCGCTGCTGATCCTGGCCAGCGGCGCCGCGCGCGTGGACACAGCGCTGGTATCAACGCAGCTGGGCGCAGGGAAGATCCGCCGCGCCTCCCCCGCCTTCGTGCTGGAACATACGGGCCAGGAGGTAGGTGGCGTAGCCCCGGTGGGCCACCCCAAAGGGATCCGCACCCTGCTGGACGAGTCCCTGCGGCGCCACGAGCTGCTGTGGGCCGGAGCGGGAGACCACAACTCCATGTTCAGCATCACCTACCAACAGCTCCGGAGCCTTACCGCGGCGCTGGAGCTGCAGGTGCGCTAAGCCAGAGTGATGAGGTCCAGGTAGTCCTCGTTCCAGAGGTCCTCGACGCCGTCCGGAAGCATGACTACGCGTTCCGGGTTCAGGGCTTCGACCGCACCTTCGTCGTGGCTGACCAGGACAACGGCGCCGGTGTAATTGCGCAGGGCGCCCAGGATTTCGGCGCGGCTGGCGGGGTCGAGGTTGTTGGTGGGCTCGTCGAGGAGCAGCACGTTGGCGCTGGAGGCAACGATGGTGGCGAGAGCCAGGCGGGTCTTCTCGCCGCCGGAGAGCACACCCGCAGGCTTGTCCACGTCGTCACCGGAGAACAGGAACGAGCCAAGGATGCCGCGCACCTCGGCGTCCTTCATATCGGGCGCGGCGGAGCGCATGTTCTCCAGCACAGTCCGGTTGTGGTCCAGGGTTTCGTGTTCCTGGGCGTAGTAGCCAACCTTCAAGCCGTGGCCGGGGATGACTTCGCCGGTGTCGGGAATGTCCACGCCGGCGAGCATCCGCAGCAGAGTGGTCTTTCCGGCACCATTGAGGCCCAGGATGACCACTTTGGAACCGCGGTCGATGGCCAGGTCGACGTCGGTGAAGATCTCCAGCGAGCCGTAGGACTTGCTGAGCCCGTCCGCGGTGAGCGGGGTCTTGCCACAGGGTGCGGGGTCCGGGAACCGCAGCGCTGCCACCCGGTCCTGCTCGCGGACCGCTTCCAGCCCGCTGAGCAGGCGCTCGGCGCGCTTGGCCATGTTCTGCGCGGCAACGGCCTTGGTGGCCTTGGCCCGCATCTTGTTGGCCTGGTCCATGAGGACCTGCGCCTTCTTCTCAGCGTTGGCGCGTTCCCGCTTCCGGGCGCGCTCGTCGGTCTCCCGCTGAAGGAGGTAGCGCTTCCAGTCCATGTTGTAAAAGTCGATCTGGGCACGGTTGGCGTCCAGCAGGAACACCTTGTTGACGGTGGCTTCCAGCAGGTCCGTGTCGTGGCTGATGACGATCAGGCCGCCCTGGTGGTTCTTGAGGAAGTCACGCAGCCAGGCGATGGAATCGGCGTCAAGGTGGTTGGTGGGTTCGTCCAGGAGCATCGTCTCGGCGTCCGAGTAGAGGATGCGGGCCAGTTCGACACGGCGCCGCTGGCCGCCCGAGAGCGTCTTGAGCGGCTGGTTCAGCAGCCGGTCCGGGAGCGCAAGGTTGGAACAGATCGACGCAGCTTCGGCTTCCGCTGCGTAACCGCCGGCTGCGAGGAACTCGGATTCCAGCCGGTCATACCGGCCCATGGCCTTCCGCTGCACTTCGGCGTCCTCGCTGGCCATTTCGTCGTGGGCCTTCCGAAGCTTACCGACGACGACGTCCAGGCCACGGGCGGACAGGATGCGGTCCCGTGCCAACTGCTCCATGTCCGGGGTACGGGGATCCTGGGGCAGGTAGCCGATCTCCCCGCTGCGGGTGACCTTACCGGCGGCGGGAAGGCCTTCGCCTGCGAGGACGCGGGTCAGCGTAGTCTTGCCGGCACCGTTCCGGCCGACAAGGCCGATCTTGTCTCCCTTGTCGATGCGGAAGCTCACCTGGTCCATCAGGAGCCGGGCACCGGCGCGCAGTTCAAGATCCTGGACAGTAATCACAGCAGGTAAGGCCTTTCACAACAGGGAACGCCACGGTCCGCGCACGGAGTGCCAGGGGACGCTGGGGCAGAGTGGCCGGAGAACGGCACATCCCAGTCTACCGTCCGGCAGGCGGCGGTCCATCCATACTGCATACAGGGGAAGGATGCCGTCGGCTTAACTGCCGTTTCGGGCCCGGTCCGTCAAGGACAATGAGGACATGGAATTCGACCGGCTGCTGCAAATCCGCCGCATTTACGCGCAGCCTGCAGCCTTGGAGCTGCCGCGCGGGCGGGAGATCGTGGCACGGTGGCCGGGAGCCGACGTCGTTCCCGTGGAGAGCCATTGGAACATTCCCGACCTCCACGGCGACGAAACCAACGTGCCGCGGTGGTCCCGGATCAAAACCGAGGCGCTGGTCCTCGGGGTCAAGAAGTCCCTGACCGTGAAGCCGAACGGCAGGTCAGCGGACTTCATTGCCCCCTCCACGGCCAACGGATGTGCCATGGCGTGCGCCTACTGCTACGTTCCGCGGCACAAGGGCTACAGCAACCCGGTCACCGTTTTCGCCAATATCGACCAGATCGCCGGGACGCTGGAACGGCACGCCACGCGCCAGGGACTCAAGCTGGAGCCTAACCAGTGCGACCCCGAGCTCTGGGTCTATGACATTGGCGAAAACAGCGACTGCTCGGTGGACGCGCTGATCAGCGACAACGTGGAGGACCTTGTCACGCTGTTCCGGGAACTGCCCAATGCCAAGCTGTCCTTCGCCACAAAGTTCGTCAACCGGCACATGCTCGGCTGGAACCACGGGGGCCACACCAGGGTCCGCTTCTCGCTGATGCCGGCGGACCTGGCGAAGTCAGTCGATGTGCGGACGTCCCCGGTGGCCGAGCGGCTGGCCGCCATTAACGATTTCGTCGACGCCGGGTACGAGGTACATGTGAACTTCTCCCCCGTGATCATTACCGACACGTGGCTGGCCGACTGGGAGGAGCTGCTGCGCCAGTTGGACGCCGCCCTGACCCCTGCAGCCAAGGCGCAGCTGGCCGCCGAGGTCATTTTCCTGACCCACAATGAGCAACTGCACGAGGTCAACCTGGGCTGGCACCCGCAGGCCGAAAACGTCCTGTGGCGCCCTGACCTCCAGGAGGCCAAAGTCTCCTCGAATGGTTTCAGCAATGTCCGGTACCGGGCGCGCGCCAAGGCAGGCTACGTCCAGCAACTGACTGCGCTGATCGGCAGGATCGCACCGTACTGCCGGATCCGGTACGCGTTCTAAGCACCGCGCTTCCCGGCCCGCTGGCCCGGCCCGCGATGGAACGGAAGACTAATGGCCCGCGGGACCACCGCCGTCGGGCGTTTCTCCTGCCGCGCCGTGCCCGTGATCCTTCGCCTTGCCGAAGGGCAGCACTTTCAGCAGCGGGCCAATGACAGCCATGACCACCAGGCCCCAGGCGAGCCCGATCACCGCTGAGCACAGGGTGTCCACGAGCCAGGCCAGGAAGCCGCCAACAACGGCAACGCCCGCCACCGGGTGCTCGAGTGCGTGGATCAAGTCATAGGGCGCGTGCCAGCCAAGGTCGTGTGCCCCCTGCACCATAATGTGGCCGCCTACCCAGAGCATCGCGATCGTTCCCACGAAGGTAATCGCAGCCAGTACGGCCGGCATGCCCCTTACCAGGAGGTGGCCAAAGCGCTTGGCGCGCGCAGAATCCTTGGCGGCAAGATGGACTCCAATATCGTCCATCTTCACGATCAGCCCGACGGCGCCGTACACAAGCACTGTGATGGCAATCGCCACCAGGACCAGAATGAAAGCCCGGACCCAAATGGATTCCGTCGCCACCTCGTTCATGGAGATGACCATGATTTCGCAGGACAGGATGAAGTCGGTGGTGATAGCGCCCTTGACGACAGTGGCCTCCGCGTCATGCCCGCGTTCCACAGCCGGCGCTTCCTCGGCCTCATGGTGGCCGCCGCGCAGCTTGTGCCAGACCTTCTCCGCGCCCTCATAGCAGAGGTACGTGCCGCCCAGCATCAGGATGAACGGGATGATCCAAGGGATGAAGGCGCTGATCAGCAGGAGCGCCGGGAGAATGATCAGGAGTTTGTTCCGGATGGAGCCCCAGAAGATCTTCTTGATCATGGGCAGCTCGCGCGACGGGTCCGCCCCGGACACGTACTGCGGGGTGACGGCGGCGTCGTCAATTACGACGCCGGCGGCCTTGGTACCAGCCTTGGCGGCACCGGCTGCCACATCGTCTACCGAGGCTGCCGCGATGCGGGCCAGGGCGGCGACGTCGTCCAGCAGGGCGACGAGCCCGCCGCTCACAGGTGGCCTCCGCCTGGCTGGGGACCGGACGGTTTTGCGTGGGTGGGTGCGTGCGTGATGGGCATCTTCGGAGTATATGGCAGCAGGGCGTAGGCCCTCTCACCCGCACGGGGGCGAGGTGCTCAGTTTCCGGTGGACTTCTTGAGTTCCTGGGCGAACATCACAATGATGCCGCTGGGACCACGGACGTAAGTCAGCTTGTAAATGTCTCCGTAGGTTGCGACGCCCCGCAGCGGGTGGCATCCATGCTTCGCGGCGATCTCCAGCGCGGCGTCAATGTCGTCGACCGAGAAGGCAACGCGGTGCATTCCGATTTCGTTCGGCAGTGTGGGGTGTGTGTCGATGGCGGCAGGATGGATGTACTCGAAGAGCTCAAGCTGGCCTCTGCCGTCCGGGGTCTGGAGCACTGCGATTTTTGCGTGGTTGCCGTCAAGGCCCACGGCGGTGTCGGCCCACTCCCCGCTGACGGTGTCACGGCCCAGGACCGTAAGCCCGAGGTCAGTGAAGAACGCGATGGCCTCTTCCAGGTCACGAACCGCGATTCCGACGTTCTCAAGTTTGATGGGCATGTGCCACAGGCTACCAACTCACGAAGTCCTGGTCAGTGGACCGAGTACCTGACAAGGTGATCCATTTGTGCGGCCACAACGTGACCGTCGAGGGAGGCATAAGCCCATCCTTTGCCGGACAACCACTTGCTGCCTGCAGCCGGAGGGCAATGAGTTCTGCCCGCCCTCGCGGTCGGTCCAAGACCTGGAACGGGAAGAACTGCAGCAGCACTAAAGGTCCTCGACTCAGTACTTGTAGAAGCCCTCCCCCGAGGCGACCCCCAGCTTGCCCTGGTCGATGTAGTGCTCCTTCAGGTACTGGGCGAATGCCTGGGAACCGGCATCCGGCGAGGCCGAGGCGATGTTGTACGCCGTGGTGAGGCCGACGACGTCGTAGATCTGGAACGGTCCGCTCGGGGCGCCCGTGGCGATGCGCCAGGTCTTGTCAATGGTGCGCGGGTCGGCCACGCCCTGCAGCAGCAGTCCGGCGGCCGCGTTCAGCAGCGGAACCAGCAGCGAGTTCAGGACGTAGCCGGCCTTCTCCTTCTTGATCTCGATCGGTTCCAGTCCGCTGTTCCGGGCAAAGTCGACGACAGCGGCGTACACCGCCGGGTCCGTCTCCGCGGTGCCCATGACCTCGGCGATGTTCTGCGCCCAGATGTTGTTGGCGTAATGGAGCGCGAGGAAGCGGTCCGGGCGTCCGGTGAAGTCTTTCAGGTCACTGGGCAGCAGGGTGGATGAGTTGGTCGCGAAGATGGCCTTGGCCGGCGCCAGTTCCGCGAGCTTGCGGTAGACGTCGCGTTTGAGTTCCAGCAGTTCGGGAACGGCTTCGATCACGAGGTCCGCGTCGACGACGGCGTCCCCCAGGTCTGCGGTGAGGCGGAGGTTTGCCAGGGCTGCTTCGGTCTTGCCCTCGGAGGCGCCGGCAATCTGTGCCCGGTAGATGCCGGCGAGGCGGGCGAAACGGTCCCGCGCCTTGGCAAGTGCGTCCTCATCGACGTCGTAGGCGGTGACTGCGAAACCGTGGAATGCGGCCTGGAAGGCGATCTGGGAGCCGAGCACCCCTGTGCCGAGCACGGTGAGCGTCTTGATGGAGGGCATTATGGTTTCCTTTCGGCGCCGGCCTTAGCGGCCGCCGGGGTTGTCGGACCCGTAGATACTGCGGATCCAGATGGTTGACAGGATGTCCAGGGCGGCGGTCTCCGCGATGGCAGGACTCTCCCGGTTGAGGGCAGCAGTAATGACCCGTTCGTTCATCAGGTTCAGGCTCACCGCGAGGTCGTGCGCGTCGGTGCCCGCCGGCGCGGCCCCGCGGGCCTGCTCGGCACGGATAACGTCGCTTGAGAAGTCGACCCAGGACTGCATCGACCTGGACCACAGCCCGCGCACCTCGTCGTTTCGGGTGCGCGCCCCGATGGCGGCGGTCGACACACCGCGGTGCGAGACAAACACCTCAACGAACATTCCGATGGAACGGGTCCACGCACCCGCGGGGTCGCTCTCGAAATCGCGCGGCAGGTGCCCCACCCGGTGCTCGACCTCGTTGATAACCCGGTCCAGCAGGGCCAGCAGCACGGCATCTTTCGAGGGGAAGTAGAAGTAAAAAGTGGGGCGCGAAATGCCGGCACCCCGGGCCAGATCCTCGATGGAGACCTCGTCAAAGGCACGGTTTGCCAGGAGGGCCTCGGCGGTGACCAGGATTGCGTCCTGGCGCTCATCGCCCGAAACCCTCGCGCTGCGTCTTCCTCTTTGAGCCATGCGCCCATCCTAGCCCCGGTTCTCAACACGGTGTTGACTATCTCAACATTAAGTCGATAGCTTGGCGGCATGAGCGAGCACGTAGATGTGTTGATTGTCGGCGCCGGGCTGAGCGGTGTGGGTTTCGCCAGCCGGCTGAAGCGCGAGGTACCCGGAAAAACCTTCACCGTAGTGGAGTCGAGGAACGCCGTCGGGGGTACCTGGGACCTGTTCCGGTACCCCGGGATCCGGTCCGACAGCGACATGTACACGCTCGGCTACTCCTTCCGGCCCTGGGCCGGCGCCAACGCGATCGCGGACGGCGAGTCCATCCGCGAGTACATCGAGGCAACGGTCGCCGACGAGGGCCTGGCGCCGCGGATCCGGCTGAACACCAGGGTCATTTCCGCCTCATGGTCAAGCGAAACCGCACTGTGGACCGTGACGGCGGTCCACACGTCCGGGGGCGAGTTCCGGTCCGGCGACACCGACTCCTCCCCCGAGCCACTCACCTTCACCTGCTCGTTCCTGTCCGTCTGTTCCGGCTACTACCGCTATGACGAGGCCTTCACCCCGGCCATCAACGGGGCCGACACCTTTGCCGGAACGATCGTCCACCCGCAGCACTGGCCGGCCGACCTCGACTATGAGGGAAAGCAGGTGGTGGTCATCGGCAGCGGCGCCACGGCCGTGACGCTGGTGCCGTCCATGGCAAAGTCGGCGGCCAAGGTAACGATGCTGCAGCGCTCCCCCACCTACATCGCCCCCGTGCCCGCGCGGGACCACCTGGCCGACCGCCTCCGGGGCAAGCTGCCCGCGCAACTGGCATACGACGTCGTACGCTCCAAGAACATTCTCTTCTCCATGTTCACCTACCAGCTCAGCCGACGGCGGCCCGAGACGATGAAGGCGATCCTGCGCAAGTCGGCAGTAGCCAAACTGCCGGCGGGCTTCCCGGTGGACACGCACCTGGCCCCGTCGTACCAGCCGTGGGACCAGCGGGTCTGCGCGATCCCCAACGGGGACCTGTACCGGGCCATCAGTGCCGGCACTGCCGAGATCGTGACCGACACGATCTCCCGGATCACCCCGGACGGGATTGACCTGGCCTCCGGCACATCGCTGCCCGCCGACGTCATTGTCACGGCCACGGGACTGAACCTGCTGGTGATCGGCGGCATGAAGCTCTCCGTCGACGGCGAGCCTGTGGACGTTGGCAGGACTCTAACCTACAAGGGCATGATGCTGGAGGGGGTCCCGAATTTCGCCCTCACCATCGGCTACACCAACGCGTCCTGGACCCTGAAGGCGGACCTGGTCGCCGGGTACATCTGCAGGCTGATCAAGCATCTGGACCGCCGGAACCTTCAGTGGCTGGTACCCGCGGCACCCGCCGACGTCGCCAACGGCTCGCTGTCCTCGCTGATCGACCTGAAGGCCGGCTACATTTTCCGCGGCGCCGACCAGTTGCCCCGGCAGGGCGCAGGCTCGCCGTGGCGGCTGCACCAGAACTACTTCCGCGACTTCGCCCTGCTCCGGTCCGGCCGGCTGACCGACCACGTCCGGTTCGGCCGGCGGGGGCAGCCGGTGCGGAAAACCGCCCGGCAACCCGCGGCCCCGGCCCGGGATCCCCTCGCGCTGCCGGGGACGGGCCATGTCACCGTCGCGGGGACACGGCTGCGCTACCGGAAGACCGGCAGTGGGGATCCGGTCCTGCTGCTGCACGGCATCGGCCAGAGCCTCGAGGACTGGAACGAACAGCACGATCGGCTCTCGGACCGCCACACGGTCTACAGCGTCGACCTGCCAGGCTTCGCGTACTCCGAACGGCTCCCCGGCACGACCACGCTCGCAAAGCTGGCCGGGATCCTGCCGGCCTTCCTGGACGCCGTCGGGGTTACCGGGCCGCTGCCCGTGATGGGCAACTCGCTCGGCGGTGCCGTGGCCATGAAGCTGGCCGCCGACCATCCGGACCGCGTCTCCGCGCTCGTGCTGGCCAACAGCGCCGGATTCGGCCAGGAAGTGGCACTGGTCCTTCGCCTCCTTGCGGTCCGCCCGCTCGCGGCCCTGCTCCTGCGGCCCGACGAGAAAGCATCACGCCGGACGGTACAGTCGCTCTTCTACGACAAAACGCTGGTCACGGACGACCGCATCGGCCACGCGCTCGCCCTGTCGCAGCGGGAGGCGCACCGCCGGACGCTGGTCGACGTCGCCCGCGACCTGGGAACGATTTCCGGTGTCCGGGCTGAGTGGCGCACCGCTCTGATCGGCGCGCTCGCCAAGTCAGACGTTCCGGCGCTGGTGGTGTGGGGCGACCACGACCACATCCTGCCGTTCAGCCACCTTGAAGCGGCCGCCGCGGCGCTGCCCCGCGCCGAGTCGCACGTCTTCGCCAAGACCGGGCACATGCCGCAGATCGAACGGCCTGACGAGTTCGCGGCGGTAGTCGAGGACTTCCTCACGAGGGTCTCCGCCGACCGTCAAGCGGCCAGCATCTAAGGGCGCTTCTCGTCGTCGGCCTCTCGGCATGCGGGCGCTGCGGTAGCCGGTCTCACCGTCGGCCTCTATACATGCCGGCTGCAGCGGGGGCACCTGCCGTCGCCCGCCGGGCCGGGTCGTGGCGGCCAAACTCTTGGCCGCCTTCTATTGGCCTGTCTCAGCGCTATGCATACATAGCTGTAGCCCGGGCAGCAGCAGGTCCGGCGGCACCTGGGTCATGCCGTAGAGCAGCAGGCCCATCGAGACGACCATGACGCATACGCCGCGAACGTCCATGGACGGCGGGCACGAGTGCCTATTGCATCCCCCATGTCATGGAAGGCACTCCAGCGGTTTCGATGGTCTTCGCCGGGAACCGAGAGATTGCAACACTTGGACAGCAAGTGTCAGGGGCCGCAAGCCGATCCTCAAATGCGTGTGCCTTTTTGTAGTGGTGCGTCTCCCGCCACCTGATGGTCGACGGCCCGTGGTCCGGAGTCTACACGCGGCAGTCAGCTTCGCGTGATCGGCTGGAAGCCGCACCGGGAACAGGTATTCGAGGTGTTCACAACGCGCGGACTGTGCTGTGCGGATCCATATCAGGGGGCTCGACCTCCGGAACCGCTGTGCATCTGGCTCAAAGCCTCATCTACAGGATCAGGATGGAGGGCTTCCCCTCTGCGGTAACGGAGCCCTGCTGGCCTTGCCGGGAGGAAGCGTCCTCTGGGGTCGAGATCAGCGCGCTCGGCCTGAACGCGCTCATCATCTCCCGATGCGTTACCGTCATGCGGATGAAAAAGGTCGCCGCTTATCCCGCGTCTGCCGAATGGACCAACTGACAAGGCGATCTTTCGCCTTCGGGGATAGACCGACGGCAGTATGCTCTTCGAAGGTCTTCGTCTTGCAAGGTTTGGGGGTAGGTGCATGCGGTTCACCGCGGGTATAGCTGTGGCTGTCGCTGGCAGCATCTTGATGATTGGTGCTGCCCCGTCGATGGCATCAGGGGATTTGGTTTATGTTGACCAATTCCCTCTCGGCGTTGTCGTCGACACCGAGGGCACTGCTTACATTGGCGATACCGGAGGAGTTCACGTTCTTCCCAAGGGCGCGAGCACGCCAACCAAGACGCTCATGACAGGTGTCAACCCGAAGGGAATGGCATTGTCTGCGGATGGCACCCTGTTTGTCGAGGGGCCCACCTTCGGGGACCGACCACACGAAGAGCTGACGGTAATACCGAAGGGCGCCTCAGCCGTGGCGCGCACAATTCCCCTCAGTTTCAGCGCCCACCTCATATCCGCCGCTGCCGACGGCACTGTTTTTGTTCCCAACCCAGAACTGGGGACGGTGTCAATCATCCCGCCAGGAGCCGACGCGCCGGCTCAAGAGGTTACCGTCGGCCCGACTCCCAGGGAAGTAGCCGTAGCCCAGGACGGCACCGCCTACGTGACCAACCAGGACGGCGGGACCGTCTCGGTCATCGCCCCGACCGCCGGCACGGTTTCCCGCACCATTGACGTCAGGAAGACACCTGACAGCGCTGGCGCTCCCCACGGGATTGCAGTAGGCCCGGATGGCGCGGTCTACGTCACCAACATCACCTCAAACGACGTCGCGGTGATCAAGCCGGGAGAGTCAGTTGTGTCCTACCGGGTGCCGGTTCCGGGCGGGCCAAAGGAAATCGCTGTCGGCCCGGACAGCGCTGTCTATGTTCTTTCCGAGGCCAGCAGCCTCAACGTCATCGCACCAGGTGAAACGAGTGTCCGCCGCAGCCAGCCGACGGCCCGGAACCCCGGGCATCTCGCCGTCGCTCCCAACGGGTCCGTCCTGGTCACCAACACCGCCGATATGTCCGTGACGGTCTTCCCAGCCCAGGACCTGGGCATCCCCGCGCTGGCGGCTGTCAAGGCCCAAGCTGCTGAGGCTGAGGCAAAAGCAACAGAACCCTCGGCTCAGGCAGACACCACGGGGAACGGCATCATGTCCGACCTTCCCGTCATCGTCGGCACCGTGGCGGCAGCCATCCTCGTAGGGGCCGCCGCGCTGATCCTGGTCGGCAGAAGGCGCAGGCGTTCCGAAGCTGCCCACGATGCAGCCACATTAGAGCCATCGGCAGAGGATCCTGAAAGATCTGCAGTCCCTTCGGATCACACACCAAACTGAGCGTCCGGGTTTCCTTGGTGCGGCCAACGGCCCTTCCGTGTTCGACAAGGATCTTTCACAGGACTCGTGGAGGCCGGTCCTCGGCTGGCAGGGACGCACTGATCCTCACAGACCTGGTAACCTCACGTCCCTTGAGGTTCGTCGCGGCCAATGTGATCGAGTGCGTGATCGTAATTCATCGCCAGGGTCGGCAGCCCCGCATCAAGCCGTCGTTGAGCCACCTGAATAACCGAAACACTTGTGTTCCTGCTTATGCGGACTATTGGTGAGCCCTCTTCGACAACTTCCCAGTGGGCTCCCGGGATGGTGTGAGTGAGAACGTCTCCGTAGAACATGCCAATTGAGTATGTCAACCCGATCCAGGACCACTGAGACGGTCCGAATCAGGACCGGCCTGACCCGGCAACCCCAGCTGATGAGTGACTCGATGGTCGCGGGAACCTGGTCGGAATCGGGATCGGAATCAACGAGACACTTGGCGTCCGGCCGGGCGACGAGCTCGCGGGTATCGAAGACTGCAAATTCCAGGTAAAGGGGCTCTTCGCGGTTGATGGGGAATTGAGTTCGTGTCGTTGAAGACAAAGGGGCCCGTGGCCCTGTTGGGATGAGTGTGTCTAAGCATTCAACCTGGAACAGGACCACGAGCCTTGAACGAG
>NZ_JBHDJA010000017.1:0-109049 GCF_041877125.1 Arthrobacter sp. E44 | reverse complement strand
TCTGCTTGAGTTCCTTGCGGCCGATCGAGGCCAGGACTGCGGCGATGATCGCCCAGATCACGGCGACGATCAGCGCGGCCCAGCCCAGGGCCATGACGGCGCCCAGGGCCCACATCAGGGCAAGGGAGAGGAAGAGCAGGACGAAGTGTCCGCCTACGCCGGCGCCGGCGAGCATGCCTGCGCCCTTGCCGGCCCGGGAGGTGGATTGTTTGAGTTCGGCCTTGGCCAGCTCCACTTCCTGGCGCATCAGGGTGGACAGGTCCCGGGTCACATCACCGAGCAGATCGCCCAGGGACGCGTTGTCCGCTTTCACATGCGCCGCGCTGGGCGGCGGCTCAGGAATCTGGCTACTCATCACAGACCACCCGTCTGGTGGCGGCCGCTGCCGGAGGTGCCTTCGCTGCCGAAGGTTTCTTCACCGGTGTACGCGCCATTTTCGGCCCGGTAGGGGTCGTCCTCGAACCGAAGTGGGGACTCCTCTGCGGTGCCCGAGGGCAGGGTGCTGGTGGAAACGGGGGCTCCGCCCACTACCGGCTCATCGAAGAGGTCATCGGTGCCCGCGGCGTACACGGTCTCCTGGTGCAGCGGCGCAACCGGCGGCGACTGCACGGCCCGGTACTGGCCCGTGCCCTGGGCCGATCCTGCCTGCACCTGTCCCTGTGATTCCGGGGCTCCCGCGGTGAGGCCGCGGGTGAGGCGTCCGGCCAGGACGCCGGCGCCTGCTGCGAGGAGCAGGAAGGTGCCGGGGTGGTTGCGGGCGAAGCGCTGGACCTCGTTCAGGAGGTCACCGGGCTCGCGGTTCTCCAGCCAGGATGCTGCCGAGGAGGTGCGCTCGGCTGCCTGCCGGATAAGGTCGCTGGCCATGCCCTGCTGGTCCGGGGCGCTGGCCATGCTGTGCAGCTGGCTGGAAATGTTGCGGATGCCTTCGGCTGCTTTCTGCTGCTGTGTGCCGGCCTGGCTGGTCAGCCCCGACTTGGCCTGGTGCAGCAAGTCCTGCGCATTGGACTTCGCCTCCTGCGCCACGTTCGCGGCTTCACTCTTGGCAGTCTGCGCTACTCCCTGGGCGGCAGATGCCGCCTCGCCGGCCACGTTGGAAGCCTCGTCCTTGGCTGCCTGGGTCTTCGAGGTATCGCCCTCTGCAGCATAGGAGGCCTGCCCGGGAGCCACCTCTGTTGCTCCGTACGGATCAGTGATGGCCGGGTCGGCGCCGGTGTGCGGGGTCTGGGGCCATTGGTTCTCTGTCATCTTCGCTCTCTTTCAGAAAGGGTTAGCTGGCGATCAAGAACCAGCAGTGCTGGCGACTTAGTAAGCAAGGTTACTAATTAGATACTAAGCACACTTCCCATTTCGAATGCAAGGGGCAGTGCCGGTTTTTGGGTCGGAAGATGGCCGGCGCCGGCGCCGCTTGCCAATCGGATAGTAAGCCTACTTGCGAATATGTTGCTAAGCATGCTTATTGTAGAGGTGTAGCGACGCAGGGTGACCAGCACTTCGCCACCTACAGGAAGGCCGCGGCCGATGACCAGCAATCTCGATCCGGACGCCCGGAGCAGCTACCGCCTGATCACTTTGGCGGCCCGGCTGATCCAGCGGCGGCAGGACGATGCACTGGCCCCCCTTGGCCTCACCCGTGCGGCAGTTATTGCATTGGAAGGCCTGACGGGGGGCCCACTGAACCAGGAACAGCTCGCAGACGCGATCAGGGTGCAAAGCCAGACGCTGGGGCGGGTCCTTACCCGCCTCGAAGCTACCGGACTCATCACCAGGACCCGCCACGCCTCCGACCGCCGGCAGCTGAAGGTTGAGCTGACGGATGCCGGGGCTGCCGCCGTTGACGCGGCGCGACAGGCTGAGATCAATGCCTACCCGGACGATCCGGACATTGAGTGGAAGGTGCTGCGGGATGAACTGACGAAGTTTGTCCGTGCGGTGCCGCTCACGCGCGATGCCGGGGTTGTCCCGTTTGCCCCACCGGAGCACCGGACCGGGCACCGTCCCCAGGCGGGGCGGGCGGCGGGCATGCGGGGTTGGGAGCAGCCAGGCCAGAACTGAGCTGACAGAAGTTGTTGCCTAAACCAAAAGCAGTGGCTGGCCCAGTGGGGCCGGCCACTGCTTTTTGGTTTAACTGTTGTCGTCCGGTTCCTCTTCCAATAGGCCCCGCTGGGCAAGGTCTGCGGCATCAGCCGCTTCCGGCGGCAATGGATCCGTGGCCGGCGGAACGTCACTGGGGGCGTAATCGGCCAGCCCGGCCGCCACCCGCTCCTGTTCGACGGCCTTTTGGTAATCGTCGTCGTCAACGTCTTCCGGCATCTTGCCGTGGCCCGTGCGGGTAGGAGTCGGAAGCGCGTCCTCCTCCGGGACCATCACGCTGTCGAGGACATCATCCGGGTTTTCATCTGCAGTGCTCATGGCGCACCTTCCAATACATGGTTCGGCGAAAAGGGTTAGCAGGGCTTTACGACGACGGGACGCCCGGCCCCGAGGACCAGCGCAGGAGTGCCGCGACATGGACGCCCTCCGGCAGGACCGGTCCCGGGACCAGGAGAACGCGGGCGTCAGTCAACGCAGCGGCCCGAAGCAGCGCCGCCGGAGCGGGGACTTCGCCCAGGATTTCCGCACCCAGGGCCTCCTCCTTGGCGGTGGCGATCCACGGTTCCGCGCCCAGGGCCAGCATGGTGCGTTCAGACAGGGCGTCGTCATCCAGGATCAGGGTGTCCACCTGCGCCTGCTGCAGCGCGTGCACCACGGCTCCCACCCCGTGGGCTGCTTCCGGGTTGGCCTGTCCCTCCTGGACCGCCAGCCTGTCCATCACGCTCCGCTGTTCTTCTGCCCATACCTCTGCAACGTGCTGGTTGACCCGATCCTCCAGGTTTGCGCTGTCCGCCCCGCCGGTGTGGGTGTGCGAATCCACCTCGGATACAAGCGCCTTGCTGGCCTCGGAGAGGTTGTCCTTCACCAGGCCGCGGGCCCGGATATCACCGGCGAGGACGATGAGCCGTGCACCGCTGGCACGGGCCAGCCGGTCAATCTCACCCGCCACATCATCCGCGTTGCGGCGCCAGACGTCTTCGGTGTGGTGCTGGAACCGCAGTTCCGACCAGCCTCCGCCGTGGAACTTGTGTATGTTCTCGGATTCGCCTTCCACTTCCTGGACGCTGCTGGGAGCCCCGGCGCCCGCCCGGTACAACCGGATTTCGCCGTGTTCCCGGCTGACTTCCGCCACGACATACGGCAATTCTTCCGGCCGGTGCTTGACCAGGGGCAGCAGGTCCGGGATGGACTCCATGGCCGCCACCCGTTCGGGGAGGACGAGGTCTCCGGGAAGTACCTCGTTGATTTCGGCCTTCCCGCTGTGGACCAGGACGAATCTCGAGACGGGGGAGGGCAGCCCTGCTGCCGGCTGGAGTGCCTGCTCCATTGCCTCAATGTCAGCTGCGGCTGCCCCCTGCGCCTCGAGCTGGGCCTGCGCGTTGCCCGGGCGGACATCGCCGGCTTCCAGTGAGTCCACCGTTCCGGTCCCGGCAGGCACGTAGGCGGTGCACCAAGGTCCGGGGCGGCGGTACAGGTCGGCGTATTTCTGCAGGCTGGTGGTCACTGTTCCCCCTCCTCGGTGGGAAGGGGATCCGGCGAGGCGACAGGATTCAACGCCTCCCGGACTTCCGCCGGGTCCGTGTCATCCGGAAAAGGCTCTGTTTCGCGCCATTCCTCGGCATGGGCGGGCTGGTTTCCCTGGACCACCCCCTGCGCTTCATGCTTCATCTGGTCGTCCAGATTCTGGCCGTGGGTGGTGTTGCCGCGTTCTGCCATGACGATCTCCTTCGCGAGCGATTTAGTATCACAGGCTTACTAGTTCGTCACTTCACCGTAGCACCAACGGGCAGGCGGCTAAAGGGGTTCGGTGGGGCTTCCTGCTCAGGCGTGGCAGGCGTCCTGCAATGCCCGGACGGAGTCTTCCGGCACCTGGTCCCCGGCCTCGGCGATCTTGCCCAGCGGCGTCGTGATTTCCGCCGGGACCCCTGCCGTCCGTGCTGCCGAGACCAAGCCGGCCAGTGCCTGCCGGTCTGAAGGGCTGACCAGGCCGTCTTCCACCACGGCGCATATTTGCCGGTTGATTTCCTGGGCGGCACTGGAGGCGACCTTGGACGCGGCATCGCTGGCCGCGGTGCCCGCCGCTTCCCCGACAGCGCCACAACCGGTCAGCAGCATCAATACGGTGGACAGGGCAGCGGCGCGGGTGGTGGCGGTACGAAAGGTCATGGCTCCAGCGTACCGGCGGACGTCTCCGCTCCGGCCGGCCGAAGCTTCCGGGCGCGGCTGCGGCTAGCGGTGGGCCGGGACACCCAGAATGCTGTCCAGCAGCCCGTTCCGGAACTTGCCCTCAGGATCGTGACCTGCGGCGAAGGAACGGAAGTCAGCAAAGCGCGGGTACAGCTTTTCCCAGTCGTGCCCGCCGGGGGTGAACAGCTTGCCCCAGTGCGGGCGGGCGCCAAAGGGGCGCAGGGCCTCCTCCAGGACCGGAAGGAATGCCTCAACCTCCGGCTGCATCGGCTTCCAGGTGAAGTGCAGCGCCACGCTCTGCTGCCGGTAGAACGGGCTGAGCCAGAACTCGTCGGCGGCCCCGGTGCGCACTTCCGAGACGAAAAGCAGGGGTGAAAGCTGTCCGGCCAGCCCGCGGACTGCCTGGAGGGCAGCGGGGGCGTGCTCCAGGGGAAGAATGAACTCGCTTTGGAGTTCATCGCCGTTGCTGGGAGTGAATTCGTGCCGGAAGTGCGGCAGCCGGTCCAGCCACAATCCAGGTTCGTCCAGCTGTGCCGTGCAGTTTTCCGCGGACATGTCCGGCAGGGGGTGCCGCGGACGCAGGGCGGCGGTTGCCCCGAACAGGCTGGGAAGCGCCGGCTCCTCATCAAGGGCTTTGAGCCAGACCTGGTTGACGGTGTTACCGGCGTAGTCGGTAAAAAGGCTCACGCTGTAGGCCGCAGAGACGATGGCTTTGAAGTCGGCAAGGGCGTTGTCCCAGGGCAGGTCCTCAAGGACGCGCTGCCGCATCCGGAAACTCGGGCGCACCGCAAGCTCCAGGCCGGTGACAATGCCCAGGGCCCCGATGCCCACGACGCTGGCCAGGAACTCGTCCCCGTCCGCCTTGGTAAGCGTGACCTGCTCGCCGGAGGCGCGGACCAGGTCGATGGATTCCACGGCACCGGCAAGCGAAGGGTTGTTGACCCCGGAGCCGTGCGTTCCGGTCTGCACCGCGCCTGCCACCGAGATGTGCGGCAACGAGGCGAGGTTATGGATGGCAACGCCGTATTTCTCGAGGGTCCGGCAGAGCGCCCCGTAACTCACTCCGCCGCTGACGCGCACCGTGCCACGGGCGGAATCCATTTCGACCTGCTGGGGCAGGGCATCGAGGAGCACGTGGACGCCGTCCGTGTCGCCCACCCGGTTAAACGAGTGCCGGGACCCCAGGGCCTTGACGCGCGGCGAATCAACCACGATGGAGGCCAGCTCCGCTACAGATTCCGGCCGCCGGACATCCGCGGAGGAGTATTCGAGGTTTCCTGCCCAGTTCTTCATCAAGTGGCTTTCGGTTGGCGTCGGTTTCCTCCCACTGTCAGCGCTAACAATCGGGACTGTCAAGGCGCTTCCGCTGGGTGGGCCGAACCCGGCGGGCTGGAGGCCGGGCGTGGCGGTGATGGAATCCAATGTGCGGGCACCTCAAGCCCTGGGGGCAGCCGCGTGGACAGGTTGCCGCGGGCTGCGGTGATTTGTGCCTGGGTGAGGAAGAGGGAATGACTGAGGTCGGCGTCGTCGAGCCTTGCATCGCGCAGGTCTGCGCCCAGGAAGTCCACCGCCGTCAGGTCTGCACCGCGGAGGTCGGCACCGATCAGGTATGAGCCGCGAAGATCGGCGCCGCACAGGGCCGACCCGCTCAGGTTTGCTCCTGCCAGGTCCGCGCCCGGTGCCAGGCCGTGGCGTTGCGGCCCATCGGAGAAATACCCCGCGCGGACCTCCTCGCTGACCCAGCGCAATGCTTCACCCACCTGCAGATGGAGGCTCCCGACGTCGGCAGTAAAGACCTTCCCCAGGTTGCCTTCAGCCACCTCCCGGACTTTCACCTGGAGAAGGCGGACCTCGTCGGCGGCGTCCGGGCTGTACGCAACCGCCTCCGCCTGCGCCAGGTGCCACAGCATTTCATGCAGCTGGCGCATGACCCTGAACGCGGCGAACATGTCCGGCGCCGAACCCGGGTTGTCCCGCCAGCTGGTGCCGTGGAACAGCCGCTGGCTGACGGCCTGCCCGGCGCCAAAGCAGTCGAACACCGTGCAGCCGGCAAAACCGCGCGGCCTGAGCCTGTCATGGATGGTGCAGGAAAAGTCCGCGGCCAGGTTGGGGCACGGGCGGGCCGGCGGCTTATCGATAGCGAAGTCCGCCGAGCGGGTGAAGCCGAACGCGGTGCAGCACAGGGCAAAGCATTGCGAGCAGTCAGGCCGCAGGGCAGCCGGGGTGGCAAGGGGCGGTGCCATGCCTCCAGACTACCCATGCGGCTTGCTGGGTCAGGGGCTTTCTACAGCTCCTCGCGGCATAGTGCGGGGCGGTGGTACACGGCGTCGGCCTGTGGCTTCGAACGCCGCTGCCAACCGGAGCAGCGCGTTGTCGTCGTAGGCCTTGCCCGTGATGGTGAGTCCCACCGGCATCGCGATGTCCGCGGCGAGGCCCATGGGAACGGTCACCGTGGGAATCCCCAGGTGCCGCGGGACCAGGTTCCCGTTGGCCACCCACACGCCGTTGCGCCAGGCGATGTCCGCCGAGCGTTCGTTGGTGTCGGCGTCTGCCGGGGCGACATCGGCGGCCGCCGGGAACAGGACGGCGTCCAGTCCCAGCTGGTCCATCCACTGCTCCAGGTCCACCCGGCGGGTTTCCTCGAGTCCCGCCAGGCCTTCGGGCAGCTGCGGGATGTCAGTGAGGGCAGGGACGCCGTGCTCCCGGATCCAGGCAGGATAGTCCGCGATGTCGTCATCGAACCCGTCATAGCGGTCCGGCAGAGCGCCCTGGGGAGCGGGGAAGATCATTGAACCGTCGACGTCGGCAAGCGTGCTTAGCTGGGGGTCGCCGTTGGCGGCCAGGAAGTCATTCCAGGCCCAAGCGGAGAGGTCGACGATTTCACGTCGGAGATACTCGGGGGACACCAGGCCACGGGTGGCGATGGTGGGCGCGCCGGGCCGATCGCCTTCGTAGTTGGACACCACCGGGAAGTCCACCTCCACCACCTCGGCGCCGGCGGCTTCCAGGTCGCGGCGGGCCGCAGCCCACAGGTCCAGGATGGACGCGCGCGTCTCGATCCGTTGGCCGGTGGGGCCGCCAATGCCCGGGGCCTGCGCCGTTCCGGCCTCTGGGTCGGCGTTGATGTACATCCGGGGGACACCCAGACGTTTGCCCGCAAGGACGGCTGCGGCGGCGGTTGCGTCCGGGACAGCCAGCTCAAGGTACGACGGCGGGCGGACGGCGGATGCCTTGGGCACCTGGATCCAGGGCTGGGTGCGCCAGAAGTCACCGCGCGTTTGGGTGTCGTCCGCCACCACGGCGTCCAGGACTTCCAGCAGGTCCGCCACGGTCCGGGTGTGCGGAACCACCACGTCCATGGTGGGGACCAGCGGCCAGTTGCCTCGGACGGAGATGACGCCGCGCGACGGCGTGTAGGCGCAGAGGGCATTGTTCGACGCCGGCGCGCGCCCCGAGGACCAGGTTTCCTCCGCCAGGCCAAAGGCAGCGAAGCTGGCCGCGGTGGCGGTTCCTGACCCGTTGGACGATCCCGAGGCGAACGCCGCCGTGAGGAAGCGGGCGTTGTAGGGACTTTCCGCCCGTCCATATACTCCGCGTTGCATACCTCCGTTGGCCATGGGCGGCATGTTGGTCAGTCCTATCAGGACTGCCCCGCCGGCCTTTAGGCGCTCGATGGTAAATGCGTCCTGCTGCGCCCCCAGGTCCTTGAAGGCCGGCGACCCCGCAGCCACGGTAAGGCCTTTAACCTGGTAGCTGTCCTTTGCCGTGTAGGGGATGCCGTCGAGCGGGCCAAGTGTGAACCCGGCAGCGCGGCGACGGTCGGACGCCTGCGCCTCGGCAATGGCGTAAGGGTTCATGACGACCAGTGCATTCAGGCATATGCCCGTTGAGTCATACTTCTCGATGCGCTCAAGATACAGACGGACCAGTTCCTCGCTGGTCACGTCACCGCCCTCCAGGGCAGCCCGGAGTTGGCTAATACTGGCTTCCACCACGTCGAACGTTTCCGCTGCCACCGGCTGCCGCATGTGCTCTGCCAGTTTCATGCCGCATCGCCTTCCCGCGGGGCTGGCTGCTGCTGGGTAATGCAGTGGATGCCGCCGCCGAAGGCAAAGATGTCCCGGGCGTCCACCAGTTCCACGTTGCGCTCGGGATAGGCCCGTTCCAGGATGCCTGCCGCAATGGCGTCGTTCGGATCGCCAAAGCTGCAGAGCACCACCACGTTGTTGGCCACGTAATGGTTGATGTAGGACCAGTCCACCCAGCCCTCCTCATCCTTGAGCGTGGTGGGTGCGGGGACGTCGATGATGCGCAGCGGCCGGCCCTGGGCGTCCAGTTGTCCGGCGAGGACCGTCTTCAGTTGGAGGTAGACCGCGTGGTCCGGGTGCGCGGGGTCGTCCTGGCGGTGCAGCAGGATGGTGCGCGGCCCGGCAAAAGCGGCCACGATGTCTACGTGGCCGCGGGTTCCGAATTCGTCGTAGTCCCGGGTGAGCCCGCGCGGCAGCCAGATGGCCTTGGTGGTGCCCAGGGCCGCGTGGACTTCTGCCTCGACAGATTCCTTGGTGGCGCCGGGGTTGCGTCCGGGGTCAAGCTGGACTGTTTCGGTCAGCAGCACGGTTCCTGCACCGTCCACGTGGAAGCCGCCGCCCTCATTCACCAGGGCGGACGCCCGGACGGGCACGTCTGCGCTTGCCGCGACCGTCCGGGCCACCTCCTGGTCCTTGCCCCAGGCGGCCCAGTCCTGGGCGCCCCAGCCGTTGAAGGTCCAGTCGACCGCGGCCAGCGACCCGTCGGCCGCGTGGACGAACGTGGGGCCGCTGTCCCGCAGCCAGGCGTCGTCGATCGGCACCTCCAGCACGTCGATGCCACTGCCAAGCCATTCCCTGGCGGCGGTGGCGTCCCGGGGATCGGCGATGACGGTGACGGGTTCGTAGCGGGCGATGGTGCGCGCCACCCTGGTCCACGCGGCCCGCGCCTGGTCAAGGGTGGAGCTTCCCAGCGGGCCGAAGGTGTCGTTGGGCGGCGGGAAGGCCATCCAGGTGCGCTGGTGCGGTTCCCACTCTGCGGGCATGTGGGTTGCGGTGCCGATTACCGCGTGGCCAGGGGCGGCGTTGCCCGTGACGGTGGTCGAATAAATGAATGCCATTCATTTATTATGGGGACGGCTAAGGCCGCACGCAAGAGTGTTTCAGGCTTCATCCGCCTCCGTTCCGTCCACAGCCGCCAGGATGGCCTTGGCCAGTTGGCCAGGTTTGGTGAACTGCGGCCAGTGCCCGGTGGGCAGGTCGATGTACTCCACGTCCCGGATCCTGGCCAGCTCTGCAACGAAAGGATTGCCGGCGGCGACCCATTCCTGGAGCATGGCGGACGGGAACTCGCAGGTGATCACGGTGACGGGCACGTTGTAACGCCGCTCATCGTGCAGCTGTTGCCTGCCGCGGGCCACGCCGCGGGGCTCCGGTACTGCCCGCGCCCGGAGTGCCTGCCGCAGCCCGTCGTCGAGGTCCACCAGGTCGGCGTCGTCAAAATCCTCCCAGGGAGGCAAGGGCACATCGTCCCCGACAACCCGCAACTCGTCATTGATCACGCCGCCTTCGCCCAGGGGGCCGCTGTCCACGTAGATGGCGCGCTCCACCTTGTCCGGCCTGGCGTCCACGGCTCCATGGATGATGGCTCCGCCGCCGGAATGCCCCACCAGGACCACCTTGCCGGGCAGGCCGTCCATCACCTCCACCACCGCATCGATGTGGTCCTGCAGGTTGATGCCCGCGCGGCTGGCGTCCGCCGACTCCTTGCCGGGAAGGGTGAGGGGGTGGGGGTGGTGCCCTGCCGCTTCCAGGGCCGGTGCCACTCCCTCCCACGATGAGGCGTCCAACCAAAAACCGGGTACCAGGATGATGTCCATGACCGAACCCTACTCCCCACCCCCGACACGGAATACGGCATTCCTACCGCTTCCGCTTCCGGTCCTTCCCTTCGCTCCGGTTGCCGCGCTCAGTGGCCTCCCGCTCCGCCCAGCGCTGCGACTTTCCCGCCGCCACCACCTTCTGGTGCCACTCGCGGTGGTACGCGCGCTGGGCCGCGACGTCGGACCGCCGTGCCAGCGCTGCAAGCTCCCGTTGCATCTTCAGATAGGAGTTCCAGCGGCGCTCGGGAAGGTTACCGCTGTCGATCGCCTCACGGACCGCACAGCCCGGCTCGTTCCCGTGCGCGCAGTCTGAGAACCGGCAGCCGGCGGCCAGTTCCTCCACATCGCCGAACATCCCGCCCAGGCCTTCCCCGGCGTCGAACAGCCCGAAGCCGCGCACCCCGGGAGTGTCCATCAGCACGGTGCCGTTGGACAGCGGCACCAGCTCGCGGGAGGTGGTGGTGTGCTTGCCTTTGAAGTCACCGGCCCGCACCTCCGCGGTCTGCTGCACCTTCCGGCCCACGAGCGCGTTGATCAGGGTGGACTTGCCGGCGCCTGACGGTCCCAGGAGCACGATGGTGCCGCCGGGCGGGATGCGGGACATCAGTTCGTCGACCCCGTCGCCGTTTTCGGCCGACGTGGTCACAACGTCGACGCCCGCCGCCTGCAGGATGACTTTCCCGACGACGTCGTCAGCCACTTGGGCCAGGTCCGCCTTGGTGATGATCACCAGCGGGGTGGCGCCGGAGTCCCAGGCGGCAACGAGGGTTCGTTCAAGCCTGTTGTGGGTGAGCGGCCGGTCCACGGGAACTACGACCCCCACGGTGTCCATGTTGGCGGCGAGGACCTGTTCCTCGGAGGAGTCCTCGAACGCGCGCTTGCGGGTGAGCTCGGAACGCCGGGGGAGGACTGCCAGGATCTGGCACCCTCCGGCGCGGTTGGGACCGGTCCAGACCCAGTCGCCGGTGACCGCCGGCTCGCCGGACAGCGGATAGGGCAGGTGGAGCAGTCCGTCGTCGACTGCAACCAGCAGCAGGGTTCGGTCCACGCGGACCACCCGTCCGCGTCCCGTGGCGCCCGGGCAGGGGTGATGGTCGAAGTGGCGGGCGACGGCAGGGGTGTAGCCGTACGCGGCTAGCGTGCGGGTTGGTTGGGTGGTACTGGGGGTGTTGTCCAGGGCGTTGCCTGAAGAATTGTGCACGTTGGTTTCCTTGCGAGGGTCCCCGGTGCCGCGGTGCTATGGCGGGCAGGTGCCGTCGGTCAATCGTGGGCAGCCGGGAGGATGGGTGATGGGGTGGGTGCGGGGCGCTCCGGGCGCGCGGCAACAGCAGTCATCAAAACCACCTCCCTTCCCTCGTGCGGGTTTTCGTCCTCCTGCCGGGGACGGCAGGGGAGAACCGATCCCACCTTAGTTCCCGCCGCCGTCGGGCGCTAGGGTGCGGGCGCAAAAAGGGTGCGGCCCCCGAAGGAAACCGCACCCAATCCCAGGAAGCAGACTACGCGCTGGTGGCGTCCTGCACCTCGCCCACCAGTTCCTCGATGATGTCCTCGAGGAAGAGCATCCCGGTGGTCCTGCCGTCTGAGTCGAACACCCGGGCCACGTGGGCTCCGGTCCGCCGCATCGCCGCCAGTGCATCCTCAAGGTCCGCGCCGGCAAATGCCGACGCCAGGCGCCGGACCCGTTTGGCCGGGACCGGCTGGTGGAATTTCTCCGCCGCAGTGAGGTCCATGACGTCCTTGAGGTGCAGGTAGCCATCGGGCTCCCCGGCACTGTTGGTCAGGATGTAGCGCGAGTAGCCGTGCCCTGCCACGGCCTGCTGGATGTCCGCCGGCGTGGCGGATTCCGGCAGAAGCACCATGTCGGCCATGGTCACCTGGACGTCCGCCACGGTTTTGGCGGTGAATTCGAACGCGTTGGTCAGTGCGCCCGTGGTGTCCGTCAGCATGCCGTCCCGGGTGGACTGCTCCACAATCGTGGCCACCTCGTCCAGGGTGTACGCGCTGGTGGCCTCGTCCTTGGGCTCCACCCGGAAGAGCCGCAGGATGGAGTTGGCTATCCCGTTCAGGGCCCAAATAACGGGCTTGAACACCTTGGCCACCATGACCAGCGGCGGCGCAAGCAGGAGGGCCGCACGGGTAGGCACTGAGAAGGAGATGTTCTTGGGCACCATCTCGCCCACCACCACGTGGAGGAAGGTCACCAGCAGGAGCGCCACGATGAACGCGATGATGCTGATCGCCTCATAGGACAGGGACGTCAGGCCCAGCGGGATCTCCAACAGGTGGTGGATCGCCGGTTCGGAGACGTTCAGGATGACCAGGGAGCAGACGGTGATGCCCAACTGGCTGGTGGCCAGCATGAGCGTGGCGTGTTCCATGGCCCAGAGCGTGGTTTTTGCCGCTTTGCTGCCGGCCTCGGCCTTGGGCTCGATCTGGGAGCGGCGGGCGGAGATGACGGCGAATTCGGCTCCCACGAAGAAGCCGTTGACCACCAGGAGCACCGCCAGCCAGATGATGCCGGGAAGGTATTCACTCATGGGTCAGCTCCTGGGTCAGGTTGTCGATGATCCGATCGTGCGGGCTTCGCGGAGGCTCGCCGGACGCGGCGGGCGTGAAGCGCAGCCGCTCCACGTGCATGCCTGCCATGCGCTCCACGCGGAGGGTGCCGCCGTCGACCTCCACCTCGTCGCCCAGCTCGGGCAGGCGGTCCAGCCGGTCCGTGACGAACCCGCCCACGGTGTCGTACTCGTCCCCGTCCGGCACTTCGATTCCGGTGCGGTCCAGCAGCTCGTCCGGCCGCAGCGCGGCATCGAACGTGACGGACCGGCCCACGCGGACAACGCCCGCGCGCGCCCGGTCGTGCTCGTCCTCCAGCTCGCCAACGATCTCTTCCACCAAGTCCTCCAGGGTGACGATCCCGGCGGTCCCGCCATGCTCGTCGGAAACGATGGCCACCTGGAGGCCCTGGCGCCGCAGCAGGCCCAGGAGGGTGTCTACGCCCATGGATTCCGGGATCCGCAGGGGCTCGATCATGAGCTCCGCCGCGGTGGTGTCCGCCCGATGCTCCAGGGCGACGGCGAACGCCTGCTTCACGTGCAGGAGGCCCAGGACGTCATCCCGGTCCCGCCCGATCACGGGAAACCGGGAGTAGCCGGTGGCCGTGGCAAGGGAAACGATGTCCTCTGCGGTGTCGGACAGGCCGACGGCGGCCATCCTGACGCGGGGTGTCATGACGTCCGCGGCGCTGTACTCGGAGAACCGGAGGGTGCGGCGCAGCAGGGTGGCATGGTCCAGGTCCAGGACGCCTTCGACGGCGGAGCGGCGCACCAGGGAGCTTAGCTCCTCTGCGCTGCGGGCGCCGGAAAGCTCCTCCTTGGGCTCGATGCCGAACCCGCGGATGATCTTGTTGGCGGTGTTGTTGAAGAGCAGGATCACGGGCTTGAACACGGCCGTGAAGAGTGCCTGGAAGGGGACTACCACCTTGGCGGTGGCCAGCGGCAGGGCCAGGGCGAAGTTCTTGGGCACCAGCTCGCCCACCACCATGGAGAAGACCGTGGCCAGGAAGATGCCGGCAACGGAGCCGACGGCGGGCACCAGGGCTTGGGGGACGCCGACGGACTGCAGCGGGCCGCTGAGCATGCGGCTGATGGCCGGTTCAAAGGTGTAGCCCGTGAGGAGCGTGGTCAGCGTGATGCCCAGCTGGGCACCCGAGAGGTGGGTGGAGGTGATGCGAAGGGCCTTGATGGTGGGGCCCAGGCGCTTCTCGCCGCGGGCCTGGCGTGCTTCGAGATCGTGCCGGTCCAGGTTCACCAGGGCGAACTCCGAGGCGACGAAGAAGCCGGTGCCGACGGTCAGGACCAGGCCGATGCCCAACATGATCCATTCATACATTGGAGCGCCCCTCTCCTGTGGTGGCCGGTGGTCCGGTCAGTTGGCAGAGGGGCCAGGGCATGTGTGAAGGAGGGTCGTCCATATGTGGTTCAACTCCGCTGGCACCGGCGAAGTTCCCGCTGCCTCCTACCGGCGCAGCTCCAAGGCCCGCTTCTGACGCCCGCTGATGGACGAAACGTAGCCACAGTTAGTGCAGGTAATCCGGAACTTCCGGGACACCGTGAGCAGCGGAATGAAGAACAGGGTGAATTTTGTGGCTTGTTCTTCAAGGAGGTGGTGGATGAAAGCGCCGCAGTGCGGGCAGGTTGCTGTCCTGCCCGGCAGCGCCTTGAACACGGTCTTGAACCCGAAGAGGAGGAGCATTGGCGGCCTTACGTTGTCCGGATGGTTAACCTCCCACCCTAGGCGAGTTTGACGGGTGCCCATCCGGGGTAGGGATGCTTTGCGCCATATGGGCGGGTGCGATACTGGCGTGGGCAGCATTCGGGCTTCTGGGGGGACTTCTGGCACATGGTTCTGGATACGGCAACCCTGCGCATCGCGTTTGGCCTGATGGCCCTGGTGCTGGTGGTTCTCTTCTACTTTTCCGCCTACCGGGTAACCCGCTCGCCCTACAGCGCCTGGTGGTGCGGCGCCCTGCTCTTCTTCCTTTCCGGCTCCGCCTGTTTCCTGCTGGACGGCACGCCGCACCAGTGGTGGGCCAACCCGGTGGGTAACACGCTGCTGGTGCATGGCGGAGTTGCCGTGTGGGCGGGCGCCCGCTCGCTGCGCACGGTGCCCCGGCCCCGGTGGGCCTTCACGGGTATTCCGCTTGCCACCCTGGTGGCGTCCCTGCTGGACCATCCCGCCACCAACACCTGGTCCGGCGGTCCGGTGTTCCTCGCCGCCATGAGCCTGACCATCGGACTGGCGTCGCGTGAGCTGTGGCGGCTCGAGCCGGGCTACTCGCGGGTGCGGATTCCCATGGCAGTGGCCGCGGGCGGGCTGTCCGCTTATTACTTCTTCCGTTGGCTGGCGTTCCTGGTGGAGGGCCCGGACGGGGCCATTTTCGTTACCGTTTTTGGATCCGCCGTCACCACCATGGTGACCATGGTGCTGCTGGTGGTGGTGTCCTTCAGCATGGCCGGGTTGAGCACCGAACAGCAGACCCGCGCCCTGCGGGTGGTTGCCACCCGGGACGACCTCACCGGACTCCTGAACCGCAAGGCCTTCCTGGACCTGGCTGCGGAACAGTTGGCCGACCGCACCATCACCGGTGGCTCCGGCGCGCTGATCCTGGCCGACCTTGACCATTTCAAGGTGGTCAACGATACCCACGGCCACGCCGCAGGCGACCTGGCGCTGCAGGCCTTCGCTGACGCCTGCGTTGCCACGGTCCGCTCCACCGACCTGGCCGGCAGGTATGGCGGGGAAGAATTCGTGATCCTGGTCCCCGGGGCCAACGCCGAACGGGCAGAGACGATTGCCGAGGAAATCAGCAGGCGGCTGGCAGGCGCCGAAGCGCCGGACGGCATGGAGATGCCCACCGCCAGTTACGGCATTTCGACCTACGACGGCGGGACCTCCGACGTGGACCGCCTCATCGCCGCAGCGGATGCGGCCCTGTACAGGGCCAAGTCACTGGGAAGGAACCGCGCCGCCCGCAGCGATGAGCTGCACTAGCTCCACTGCGGCGGGCGGCGCGGTTCCGGTTCCGGAGAGGGCTACTTCGCCTGGAGGGCGTCTGCCTGTTCGGCGAGGACGGTGAGTGCCACGCTTTCCGGCCGCTCAACAGTGCTCTGGATGCTTACGGTCATGCCGCTGTGCGCGGCCTTGAGGACAGATTCCATGACCTCCAGCGCGTGGTAGGCAAGGGCTCCGCCTGCCCGGGGTTCCTTGCCCCGGGGGGTGGAAGCGAGATCGGCGATGCCAAACCCGCGGCCGGCATCCACGTATCCCGCCGAGACAGGCAGGGTTTCCCAGTCCTCGGCGCCCAGGGAGAACAGCTGGACGTCGCCGTCGAAGTGGTTGGGGTCGGGCACCACCAGGGACCCGCGTTCGCCGTGGATCTCGATGTTCGGCGACTTGGACTTCACGGCGTCGAAGCTCATGAACAGCGTGGAAAGCGCCCCGGAGGCGTGGACCAGGATGCCCGTGACGTGGGAGTCGATGGTAACCGGCACTTTTTCGCCCTGCCGCGGCCCGGAGCCGATGGTCCGCTCGTTGCGGGTATGGCTGGCCGCGCCCAGTACCGACACCACGGGACCCAGCAATGTCACAAGGGCGGTGACGTAGTAGGGGCCCATATCCAGGAGGGGGCCGCCACCGGGCTGGTAGTAGAAGTCCGGGTTGGGGTGCCAGCGTTCATGGCCGGGGGTCACCATGGTGGCCGATGCCGAGATGGGGGCGCCGATGAGCCCGTCGTCGATGGCTTTGCGGGCGGTCTGGATTCCGGTGCCCAGCACGGTGTCAGGGGCACAGCCGACGACGACGCCTGCCTGGCGTGCCGCGTCCAGCACCTGGCGTGCCTCTTCAGTCGTGGCCGCCAGCGGCTTTTCGCCGTAGACGTTCTTGCCGGCCGCGATCGCCTTCAGTGCCACGTCGGCGTGCGCGGCGGGGATGGTCAGGTTCAGAACCAGGTCGATATCGTCAGCGGCGAGCAGTTCTTCGACCGAGAGGGCGCGGACGCCGTCGTAATCATCCGCTACGGCCCGGGCACGTGCCGGATCCAGGTCCGCCACGGCCACCAGGTTGACCTGGTCCAGCCGCCGGAAATTGGTGAGGTACTGGGCGATGATGGCTCCGCAGCCAATGATTCCGACGTTCAACGGCTTGCCCACAGCAGGCCCCTTTCGATGATGGTGCGTACGTTCTGGTCCTGGAGGATTTCGACGCGGTGGCCGGGAGTGCAGACGAAGATGCGTCCCTTGCCCCACTGGCGGGTCCAGATGGCCGGGGAGGTCACTTCGCGGTGCCAGGGATCCCACTCGCGGACTTTCTGGGTGGTGGTGGCCAGGACATCGATGTAGTCATCGGCGAGGACCCAGTACTGCTCGGTGACCAGGTCGAAGTCCTTGATGCCCTTGGTAATGGGGTGCTCCGCCGCGGCGGGCAGCATGTTGACGGTGTACGGAACGTAGTTGTCCGACTGTTCGCCGATGCACTCGTCCGGGTGCTTGCCGGGGTGGCAGGCGAACTGGCCGCCGATCAGGTGCAGGTAGTCGGAGGTGTTCCGGTAGGAGTCGGCGATGCCACCGTGCCAGCCGGCCAGGCCGGTGCCGTTTTCCACGGCCGTCCGCAGTCCGGCGAATTCGTCCTTTTCGATGGTGCTCATGGTCATGCACTGCATGATCAGGTCCACCCCGGCCATGTATTCGGCGTCGGCGTAGACCTTGGGCGATTCCTCTACCCGGACGTCATAGCCGTTGTCCTTGAGGTAGGGAATGAAGAGCTCGGTGGCCTCGTAGGGCTGGTGGCCGTCCCAGCCGCCGCGGACGACCAGCGCGTGCTTGCGATCTGTCATTAAAGTTTCCTTTGTTTGGTTGCCGGCTGGTGCCGGCGAAGCATGGTCAGCGGCTGGCGAAGGCGGCGTCGAAGGCAGCTGCCGGCGGGGCGATCCGGGCCAGTTCCTGGACCATGGCCAGCGCCTGCGGGGCGCCGATGAGCCGGTCCATCCCGGCGTCCTCCCATTCGATGCTGGTGGGACCTTCATAGCCGATGGCGTTCAAGGTCCGGAAGATGCGGTTCCACTGCACATCGCCATGCCCTGCCGTGACGAAGTCCCAGCCGCGCCGGGGGTCCGCCCAGGCAAGGTGCGAGCCCAGGCGGCCGTTGCGGCCGTCAAGCTGGCGGACGGATTCCTTCACGTGAACGTGGAAGATCTTGTCTGCGAAGTCCTGCAGGAACATCACCGGGTCCAGGTCCTGCCAGATGAAGTGGGAGGGGTCGAAGTTCAGGCCGAAGCTCTCGCGGTGCCCGATGGCTTCAAGCGTGCGCTTGGCGGTCCAGTAGTCGTAGGCGATTTCGGACGGGTGGACTTCCAGGGCGAACCGGACACCCTCTTCCTCGAAGACGTCAAGGATGGGATTCCAGCGGTCGGCGAAGTCCTGGTAGCCGGCGTCGATCATTGCCTGCGAGGCCGGCGGGAACATGGCCACGGCTTTCCAGATGGAGGAGCCGGTGAAACCCGTTACTGTCTTCACCCCGAGGCGGGCAGCCGCCCGTGCGGTGTCCTTCATGGCCTCCGCTGCCCGGCGGCGCACCCCTTCGGGCTCGCCGTCGCCCCAGGTCTCTGCCGACAGGATGTCCCGGTGGCGCTCGTCGATGGGATCGTCACACACGGCCTGTCCGGTCAGGTGGTTGGCGATGGCGAACACCTTGAGGTTGTTCTTTTCGAGGATGTCCAGACGGCCCTGGAGGTAGTTGTCGTCCTCGGCGGCCCGGCGGGGGTCAAGGTGGTCGCCCCAGCAGGCGATTTCGAGCCCGTCAAAGCCCCATTCGCCGGCAAGCCGCGCCACCTCCTCGAAGGGCAGGTCGGCCCACTGGCCGGTAAAGAGCGTGATTGGTCGTGTCATGTGAGTTCCTATTTGATCGAAGCCGTACGTTGCTCAGACTTTTTGCCATTGGCTGGAGTTGGCGGCGCTGGACTCCACCGCGGCGAGGACCCGCTGCACCTGCAGGGCGTCGGCGAAGGATGGTTCCGGTTGGCGTCCTTCACCGATGGCCGTGACGAGGTCCACCACCTGGTGGGTGAAGCCGTGTTCATATCCCAGTCCGTGGCCGGTGGGCCACCAGTTCCCCACGTAGGGATGCTCGGGCTCGGTGACGAAGATCCGACGGAAGCCCGCATCCGGGGACTCCGCCGCGTCATAGAAGGACAGGACGTTCATGTCCTCGAAATCGAAGGCGAGGGAACCCTTGGTGCCGTTGACCTCCAGGCGCATGGCGTTCTTCCTGCCCAGGGCGTAGCGCGTGGCTTCGAAGACGCCGATGGCACCTGCGGAAGCGCCGCCGTCGAACTTTGCGCTGAAGATGGCCGCATCATCCACAGTGACCTGCCCGCGCGGGGCGTCGTCGCTCAGGTCGCCGTGGCCACCCAGGCCCACCATGTCGCCCGCAAGCGGGCGTTCCCGGACGAAGGTCTCCAGCATTGCGGATACCCCGTTGATGTTCATGCCCGTGACCCACTGCGCCGCGTCGATGCTGTGGGCTCCGATGTCACCCAGGGAGCCGGACCCGGATTTGCTCTTGTCCAGCCGCCAGGTCATGGGGGCGTTGGCGTCGGAGAGCCAGTCCTGCAGGTACTGGGCACGGATGTGGCGGATCTCGCCGAGCCTGCCCTGTTCCACGAACCGTTTGGCCAGTGCCAGTGCCGGGGTGCGGCGGTAGCTGAAGCCGCACATGGAGAAGACGCCGTTCTTTGCGGCCGTTTCCGCCGCGAGCGTCATCCGCTCAGCCTCGTCCACGGAGTTGGCCAGCGGCTTTTCGCACAGCACGTGCTTGCCGGCTTCCAGGGCGGCGATGGCGATCTCGGCGTGGGTGTTCCCTGGAGTGCAGATGTCAATGAGGTCGATGTCGTCGCGCTCGATCAGGCGGCGCCAGTCAGTCTCAACAGAGTCCCAGCCCAGCTTGTCCGCGGCGGCACGGACGCCGTCGGCATTCCTGCCGGCCACCGCGGTGAGCTGTGGCTGCAGCGGCAGGTCGAAGAACCGGGGCGCGGTGCGCCAGGCGTGGGAGTGGGCTGCACCCATGAAGGCGTAGCCCACCATTCCGACCCGCAGGGGCTTGGCGGTGGTCATGTTGAAAGTCCTTTCGGTAAATTCCGGGGCGTTACTTGCTGAAGCCGGCGGTCAGGCCTGCGAGCAGCTGTCGCCGGCCGACGACGTAAAGCACCAGGATGGGCAGTGTGCTAAGCACCACGGAGGCGAGAACGGCAGGAATGTTGACGCTGAATTCACCTTGGAAGGTCCACAGGCCCAGGGGCAGGACACGCAGGCTGGGGCTCTGGGTAAGAACCAACGGAAGCAGGAACCCGTTCCAGACATGCAACCCGTTGTAGATGGCAACCGTCACAATGGCCGGCCGGGTCAGGGGCAGGGCCAGCCGCCACATGGTCTGCCACTCGCTGCAGCCGTCCAGCCGCATGGACTCGAACAGTTCGTTCGGGACGTCGCGGATGAAGTTGGACAGGATCAGCACCGTCAGCGGAATGGCGAAGGCAATGGACGGCAGCATCAGCGCCAGCAGGCTGTCATACAGGTTAAGCCGGATGATCATCAGGTAGATGGGGATGATCGTGGCCTGCAGCGGGATGGCCAGCCCCATCAGGAACATACCGTTGACCAGCTTCAGGAACCTGCCGGCGCCGCGAACGATGGCAAACGATGCCATAAATGAGATCAGCACCGTGGGAATCACGGAACCGAGCGTGACGATGGCGCTGTTCATGAAGTACTGGGCGAAGTCCGCCTCCAGGACCAGCTGGTAGTTCTCCAGCGTGGGCTCGGTGGGGATGGCCAGCGGATTCTGGCCGAAGTAGCCGGCCTGCGTCTTGAGGCTGGTGATTACCACGTAGTAGACGGGCAGGATGATGATGGCCAGCCAGATCCAGCCGCCCAGGCCACCGGGGATATTGAGGCCCCGAAGCTTGGTGCCAAGTCCCCGCTTGGCGGCTGCAGTGCTGCCAAGCGACCCGGTGCGGGCTTCCTGGGTATTGCTTTTCAGGACGGTGCTCACCCTACAAACCTTCCAATTGGCTGCCCTGCTTGTCCTTGCCCCCAAGGCGCTGGAGGAACAAAGCGAGTGCAAGGCCGATGATGACGAGAATGACGGCGATGACGCTGGCCGGACCCATGAGGTTGGCCCGGAAGCCGCGGAGGTACATGTCCAGGGCCAGGATGCGGGTGGAGTTTCCGGGCCCGCCGCCGGTGAGGACGAAGATCAGGTCGAAGTAGGTCAGTGAACCCACCACCATCAGCGTGGAGGAGGTGATGATCGTGTACTTCAACTGCGGAAGGGTGATGTGGAAGAACTGCTTGATGGTCCCGGCCCCGTCGATCTGGGCCGCCTCGTACAAAGACTTCGGGATCTGCCGCACACCGCCTTGGTAGATGAGCGTGTGGAACGGCACGAACTGCCAGGCGATGACGAAGATGACCAGGCCGAGGGCCAACTGCGGGACACCCAGCCAGTCCTGGGCAAGGAACGGCAGGCCGAGGCCGGTTGCCAGGCCGAAGTTGGGATCCAGCAGCGCCTTGAAAGCGATGGCGACGGCGGCTGAAGACAGCAGCAGGGGCAGGAAGTACAGCACGGCCAGGACCGCCCGGTAGCGCTGGCTTCCCGCGGTGAAGACGCCCAGCAGGAGGCTGATGGGCGTCTGGACCAGCCAGGAGACGATCATGATCAGGAAGGTCAGGCCCAGGGCGTTGTACAGCCCCGGATCTGCCAGCACGGAGAACCAGTTGTCCAGTCCCGCCGCCCCGATGGCACCGATGCCGTCCCAGCTGGTGAAGCTGAGGATGAGCACACCAGCCAGCGGGATGACGGCGAACACCAGGAAGAAGAACAGTGCAGGAATGGTCAGCCATGCCAGCGCGGCCTTGCGCTGTTCGGTCTGCTTGGAATTCCTGACGCCGACGCTGGGCCCCGGGGCGGTGGAGACGGCGTTACTCATTTCCCGAGGGTGCCGTTCATATTCTCGGCAAACTGCTGCGGCGTAATCGACTTCAGGAACAGCTGGTCGATGTTGTTCAGCAGGGCCTCGGCGGCGGTGGGGCTCAGTGCCTGGTCCCAGGACTGCTGGAAGCTGGGGGCGTTCTTAGCCAGGTCGTAAACGAAGTTGAGGAAATCCTTGTCCGGGGACGTGTTCAGCTTGCTCTCGATGCCGTTGACAATGGGGACCGAACCGGAGTTGATGTACGCGTCGATCATCGCGTCCGTCATGATGCCGTCCTTGAGGAACTTCTTGGCCGACTCCTTTTCCTTGTCGCTGGCCTTCGCGGAGATTGACTGGTAGTTGGCTGGGTTGCCGACGCCGTTCTTGGGGTCGCCCTTGCCGCCGGGAACTGAGGGGAACTGGACGAAGCCCAGCTTGCCGTCCTGGACGAAGTTCTTGCCGTCCTTTTTCATCGGACCGTACGTCCAGGAACCATGCAGCATCATGGCGGCCTTGCCGGTGTACAGCAGGGCCTGGTCCGCGTTCGAGTCGGCCGTAATGGAGGAGAAGCCCTTGATGAAGCCATCGGCGGAGACCAGTTCCTGGATCTTGGTGCCGGTTTCGATCACAGCCGGGTCCATCCAGGCATTGGGCTTGCCTTCGAAGATTGCCTTGAACACGTCGGGTCCGCCGATGCGGTCCAGCAGGTATTCGAGCCACATCATGGAAGTCCAGCGCGACTGGCCGCCCAGGGAGAAGGGTGCCACCCCCATGCCGTTGAAGGTCTTGACCAGGGACATGACGTCGTCCCAGGACTTGGGCGGCGTGACGCCGGCCTTCTGGAAAAGTTCCTTGTTGTAGAACAGGACGATCGGACCGACGTACATGTTGGGCAGGGCGTAGATCTTGCCGTTGACCGTGGCGGCACTGAAGGTGGAGGGGAAAAACTTCTTCTTCAAGTCCGGTTCGGAATCCAGCCAGCTGGTGAGGTCTTCAACCTGGTTTGCCTCGGCGTATGTCTTCAGCGTGCCGCCACCCCAGTTGTAGATGATGGTGGGTGCCTGGTTGGCGCCAATCGCGGTCTTGATCTTGGTCTTGTAGGCGTCGTTCTGGAAGAACGTGATCGCGATCTTGTTGTCCGGGTTTGCCTGGTTGAAGGCATCGACAGCCTTCTGCATGTTGGTCTGGTTCGGCTCACCGGACAGGAACCACATGCTGGCGCCACCATTGCCGCTGGAGGCACCCGGACCTGACGTGCCGCAGGCAGAGGTTGCGGCAACGGCAAAGGGAGTAAGGGCAGCGAGGGCGAGGAAAGAGCGCCGTGAGGTCTGGGGTTGCTTCATTGCTTCTCCATTGTGAATTTGCTGTCGAGGTACGGGGCGTCAGCTCCGACGTTCGTTCGAAACATTTCGAACGGTGATATAAGTCACGCTGTAAACTAAAGCGGCAAAAACCCCCGTAGTCAAGGGATCGTAGAGGATATTTTTGGAGAAACAGCCTAATTTGACCAAACCTTGACGGACGAAGTGCCTGTTCCTCAGAATGAATGCACTTCCCACCTTCGAAAGATTGCGAACCCATGACGACCAAATTGCCGGAGCGGACCAAACCCACGCTCGCAACCGTGGCCAGGCAAGCAGGAGTCTCAGCGCCCACTGTCTCCAAGGTGGTCAATGGCCGTGACGATGTAGCACCTGAAACCAGGGCGCGGATCCTTGCCGTGCTTGAGCAGGCGGGTTACCAGTCGCCGGTGCAGCGCCGGGCGGCCGCGGAAAGCGGGACCGTGGTCGAAGTGGTGATCGACGTGCTCGATTCCGCCTACACCATCCAGGTACTGAACGGCATCCTGCAGTTCGCCGCCGGTGCCGACGTCGAAATCCTGGTGAGTGTGACAGGCAGGTCCACACCTGGCCGGCAGACCCCGGAACGCCGGGCCCAGCGCATGCTCGAAGAGGGCAGGGCGGGGATGATCGTGGTGACCTCGGCATTCAGCGAGGCACAACTGCATGCCTTCCGCCGGCGCCAGATCCCGGTTGTGGTGATCGACCCGCTCAACCCGCCCTCCGCGGACGTGGTCAGTGTTGGCGCAACCAACTGGGCGGGCGGCAAGGCGGCCACCGAACACCTGCTGGAACTCGGTCACCGCCGCATCGCCTACATCGGCGGAATCGAGGGCTCGGAGTGCAACCAGGCGCGGCTGCATGGGTACATGGCTGCCCTGATGGCGCAAGGCATCGCGGTGGACCCTCAGTACGTGGTGTCCGGAGGCCATTTCCGCACCGAGGGCGGAGTTAGCGGATTCAAAGAGCTGCTGAAGCTGGACTCCCTCCCAACGGCCATCTTTGCCGGCAGCGACTCCATTGCCCTGGGTGTCCTCAGCGAGGCGCGGCACCACGGGATCAGGGTTCCGGAGGACATGAGCCTCATCGGTTTTGACGGCACGAACCAGGGCGAGCAGTCCGTCCCCTCGTTGAGTTCGGTGGCCCAGCCCCTTGAAGAGATGGGCAGGGCCGCACTGAGGTCACTCCTGCGCCAGGCCCAGGGCGAGGTGCTGGATTCCCACCGCGTGGAGCTGGCCACCCAAGTGATCGTCCGCGAATCCACCGCCCCGCCGGCGGCCTGACTGAACCCACTGAGCCCTGCCTCCAACGAAAGACGCGGACATATGAAAATCACCAACCTGGACACTGTGGTCGTGGACTTTTACCGGACCAACCTGGTCTTCGTCCGGCTGCGCACCGATGAGGGCCTTACCGGGATAGCGGAGGCCACCCTTGAGGGCCAGGAACATGCAGTCCGCGGAGCCGTGGCGGTCCTGGCCGACGCGGTCCGGGGCAAGGATCCGACTCGAATCACGCAAACCATTTACGAGGTAAACCGCGACGCGTACTGGCGCGGCGGACCTGTGTCGATGACCGCGCTAAGTGCCCTTGAAATGGCGATGTGGGACGTCTCAGCCCGCGCCTTGGATGTGCCAGTCCACCGCATGCTGGGCGGACAGGTCCGTGACCGGGTCCGCGCTTACGCCAACGGCTGGTTTTCCGG
Source organism: Arthrobacter sp. E44 (assembly GCF_041877125.1). NCBI lineage: Bacteria > Bacillati > Actinomycetota > Actinomycetes > Micrococcales > Micrococcaceae > Arthrobacter > Arthrobacter sp. E44. The sequence continues at coordinate 84,294 of NZ_JBHDJA010000017.1, read as the reverse complement.
CGCCAAAACCCCTGAAGATTTTGCCCAGGCGGCCGTCCAGACAGTTGCGCAAGGCTTCCGGGGACTCAAGTGGGACCCCTTCGAGGCGGCCGACCTCATCCTGGAGCCACGGGACCTGCGGCGCATGCTCGAACCCGTCGCCGCTGTCCGGGAGGCGGTCGGTGATGATGTTGAACTCTTCATCGAAGGACACGGCCGGTTCGATGTGCCCACAGCGATCCGGGTGGCGCGTGAAATCGAGCAGTTCCAGCCGGTGTTCTTCGAAGAGCCGTGCCCGCCTGATGGGATCGATGCGCTTATTGAGGTTCGCAGCAAATCCCCCGTTCCCATTGCAGCGGGAGAACGGTGGATGGGACGCAACACTTTCATCCCTGCCCTGGCCCGCAACGCCGTTGACTACGTCCAGCCCGACGTCACCCACGCCGGCGGCCTCCTGGAGCTCTCGTTCATTTCCTCCCTCGCGGCCGCGCATTACGTTCCGTTCGCACCGCATAACCCCAGCGGCCCGCTCAGTACTGCGGCGACCCTGCAACTGGGGGCCACCCTGCCCAACTTCCGTTACCTGGAGATCATGGCGACGGACGTGCCTTGGCGCAGCGAGATCTCGAATGAGCGCCTCCAACTGACGGACGAGGGTGATGTTCTCATTCCCGAGGGCGTTGGCTTGGGCATCGAATTGGACTTGGACGCCATCGCCGAGCATCCGTACACGCCGCACCCGATGCGGATCTTCACTGATGCGGTCGCTGACATCCGCCCGCCGGATGCCCGCTCCTACTTCAACCTGGCCACTGCAGCCGCGGGCCCCGCCATTGGCGGGCATCGATAACCGTTGCAGGAGGCGGGCTACCGGTCCTCGCAAGGGATGGGCCATTCTGCCTCGTGGGAAACAAACTGAACCATTTCCCACGTCTCGCCGTACGGGACCTGGTCGCTCAGTTTGACTGAGTAGCGGCCCGGTCCCTGGTGGGTCACGAGGATGCCCCGAAACGGCTCCTGCTGGGCCAGGCCCTGGAGCCGTTGGATCGAGGCGTTGAGCTTCTCATCAACCTCCGAGCGGGTGGTGGCCTCGACAATGAGGGACTGCAACGTTTCCATGGGGTTTCCTTTCAGGGATTCGAGAGTTACCGCCACCGGCTTCGGAAGCTTGGTAACAGGAACAGCAGAGCGGTCTGGAAACAGGTGTTCCCAGACCGCTCCAGCTCTTCCGGGAATCGCTACTGCTGGTAGGCGGGGTGGTGGGCGTCGCGGGCGCCGCCGCCGGGGTTCGCCTGAAGAAGGGTGGACTGCAGTGCGTAGTACGAGGGCTTGCGCGTGTAGTCCTCCCACATCACCGTAGCTTCACCCTGACCGCTGAAGAAGACGGGAACCCACGAGTACTTGTCGTTGAAGCCCCAAATTGTGAAGGACTTGCAGTCTTCGACATTGAGGCATGCTTCGAGCGCCTGCTGGTAGTAGCTTGCCTGCTTTGCCAGCTGCGCCTCCGTGGGCTTGGTCCCGGCAGCGATGTTCATGCGGACATCGATTTCCGTCACAGCCGTCTCCAGGCCGAGGTCATCGAAGCGCTGGAGGTTCGCCTTCAGGTCACCCGGGAAGCCGTACTGCGTGCTGAGGTGGCCCTGGACCGCGAAGCCATCCACGTGCACGCCCTCTGCGAGGAGCTTGGAGATGAGGGCCACATACGCGGTGCTTTTCGGGTTGATGCTTTCTACGCCGTAATCGTTAAAGAAAAGTTTGGCGGCGGGATCAGCCTCATGCGCCCACCGGAAGGCGTCGTCGATGATCTCCGGGCCAAGTTCGCGGATCCAAATATTGTCCGAGGTCCGCAATGTGCCGTCACCGTTCAATATCTCGTTGGCGACGTCCCACTGCTGGATCTTGCCCGCATACCGGCCAACAACAGTGGTGATGTGGTCCTTAAGGATGGACCGGAGTTCCTCCTTGCTGAAGTTGCCCTGCTCCAGCCAGGCCGGGTTTTGGCTGTGCCAGAACAACGTGTGGCCCCTGACCACCTGTCCGTGCTGTTGGGCGAATTCCACAATCGCGTCCATCTCTGCGAAACGGTACTGGTCCCGCTGCGGGTGGATGAATTCCCACTTTGCCTGGTTTTCCGGTGAGACCGAGCTGAACTCGGAGGCCAGGACGCTGCGGTACTGCTGGTCGAAGGTGAAGGGATTGGGGTACGGCATGGTCTCGTGGTGGCCGCCGCCGGCGACGGCGGTACCGATGCGCAAATCCTTTGGCGCGGCCCAGCGCAGGGTGTCCTGCTTGGCCAGTCCCGGCGGCTGCGGGGTGTCGTTCCCGCCGGCCAGGGCAGGTAGTGCCGTGGGAAGGGCGAACGCCGAGGCAAGCACTGCAGCGGCGAGAGTCTTGGCAACCTTCATTGAGAGCTCTCCTTTGAGGTACGAGTGGATCGGGTGGGGAAGCCGACCCGCGGTTCCGGAAAATTCCGGAACCGCGTCGTTGTAACTTAGGAATCTTCCCAGCGCTGCGTCAAGGGTTTTCGCAGAAAGTTTCGGATCCGCGTATTTGTGAAGGCCTATACTTGCAGCGAAAGCAGGAGGAAATGCGTGCGCGAGACCCAACGCCCGGCAGTCACAATTTCCGCGATCGCGGCGGAAGCCGGCGTCTCGGTACCCACCGTTTCCCGCGTGCTGAACGGGCGTGGAGACGTTTCGCCACGTACCCGCGAACGGGTGGAAAACTTGTTGCGCGACCACGGTTACAAGCGGAGGGGCGTCCGTCCGGAGGTACGGTCGGGCCTTATCGACCTTGTCTTCAACGATCTGGACAGCCCCTGGGCCGTTGAAATCATCCGTGGTGTGGAGGAAGCTTCCAATGAAGCCGGGGCATCCACGGTGGTGTCGGCCATCCACCGCAGGGCAGGCACAACGTCCACGCGGCAATGGCTGGACAACCTCAGCGCCAGGGCGACCGACGGTGCCATACTCGTCACTACCGACCTCGATCCCTTCCTGCAAGCGGAACTGCAGCGCCTGGACGTGCCCGTTGTGGTGGTCGATCCTGCCGGCGTCCCTGACCTGGAGGTGCCCACAATCGGCGCAACCAACTGGATGGGGGCTGTCGGTGCCACCGAGCATCTCACCGGTCTGGGCCACCGGCGGATCGGCTTCGTGGCCGGTGTGCCGGGCTTGTGGTGCAGCCGGGCCCGGCTGGACGGCTACAGGGCAGGCCTTGATGCTGCCGACATTGCCTTTGATCCTGCCCTTGTAGTGGAGGGGGACTTCGATTACGAGTCGGGTTTCCGCGCTGGCTGCAGGCTCCTTGAATTGGCCGACCGGCCCTCTGCCGTGTTCGCTGCGAGTGACCAGATGGCCTTGGGTGTGTATGAGGCGGTCCGCAAAAACGGGCTCCGCGTGCCGGAAGACATCAGTGTGGTGGGCTTCGATGACCTTCCGGAAGCCCGCTGGGCCTCTCCGCCGCTGACGACCGTGCGGCAACCGCTGGCAGAAATGGGCAAGCTCGCCGCGCGCACCATCCTCAGGATGCTGCAGGGTGAAGGCGTGGAGAGTCCACGCGTGGAGTTGGCCACGAGGCTCGTCCCACGGGAGAGCACGGCGCCGCCACGCCGGCAGTGATTTCTCCTCTTCGGCTCAGTTCCCCCAATAACCCTTGACGTGGCTCCGGACAGCTCCCTACGCTGTTCGCATTCCGGAAGTTTCCGGAAGTTCCTGTGACCTGAAGAGGTAGCAATGAAGATGCCACCACGACGTCTCGATCTGATGCCAAAGACTGTGCTGCCCCTGGCTGCCATCGCCCTGGCGGCAGCCGCCGCTGTTCCGGCGGGGCTTGCAACTGCGGCTCCTGCCCTTGCGGACCAGGCAACGCCGGCCGTTGTCGACTCCACCCGGCACGACGGCAATTACCTGAGCCTGACCTTCGACGACGGCCCCGATCCTGTCAACACACCCAAGCTGCTTGCCGTGCTGGAGAAGCACCACGTGAAGGCGACCTTTTGCCTTTGGGGTGACCACGTGAAGCAGCACCCTGAAATCGTCCGGCAGATAGCTGACGCCGGGCATACGCTCTGCAACCACACCATGCACCACGACGACATGTCCACGTGGAGCCCCGAGGCGATCAGGGCGGACCTGGAAGCGACAAGTGCCGTCATCCGCGAGGCCGTTCCGGATGCCACCATCAACTATTTCCGGGCCCCTTACGGCAGCTGGGGACAGACGCCGGAGGTAGCCGCTGACATGGGGATGCAGCCTCTCGGGTGGCGCCTGGCCATCGGAGATTGGGAGCCGCCGGGAACGCCGGAACTGGTCCGCCGCCTCCGGGAGGGCATCACCCCCGGGGCGGTAGTCCTCGTGCATGACGGCGGCGGCGATAGGAGCCAAACAGTCGACGCCGTCGACCAGATCATTCCCGAACTCAGGTCAGAGGGGTGGCGCTTCGACAAGCCCGCCCGCCGGGGCTGACTGAAACAACAAGAGGAAGCTGTGGATCGCGGAGCTAACGATCCACAGCTTCCAGCTCCGGCTCGTTCGCCGACCTTTCCGGGCACGGCCCCACCGACCCCCGCCGCACCAGGGTGGCCGTGAACTGCGCGGGGGCGGCGGAAGGCAGCCCCTCCATCTGCCGAATCAGTGCCTTGGCTGCTGCCACCCCCATGTTGTAGACCGGCTGGGCGATGACGGTCAGGGGCGGGCTTGTGAGCCTGGTCCACGCAAAGTCGTCGTACATCAGGAATGACACGTCGCCCGGAAAGGACAGGCCCAGTTCCTGGATGGCCTCCACCACGCTCAGGGCGATCAGACCGTCGGACGCCACCACGGCGGTGGCCCGGTCCGGCCCCCGCAGCACCTCACGCGTAATGCTCCGAATGGAGTCTTCGTCGCCTGCATTCAGCCGGACCAGGTCCTCCGGAAAATCCAGCCCGGAGTCAAGGTAAGCCTCCCGCATGCCCTCGATGCGGTCAGCGATCTGGGAAGACCCAAGCGCCATCCCGGCCGTGTAGGGAGCGTCTGTCGTCAGCGTTGAAATAAAGGCGATGCGGCGGTGCCCGGCATCCAGCAGGTACTGGGTGGCTTCCCGGGAAATCCGTGCCATGTCCACGGCCATGGTCTCCACCGGCATGTCACCGGCCGTGCGGTCAATGAAGACCAAGGGCCGTCCCGACCGGTGCACTTCCTGGAGGTGTCCGGTGTCCACCGATGACGCAGGAGCGACGATGAGACCGTCCACGCGCTTGTCCAGCAGGACCCGGACCGCATCCACTTCGGCAGCCCGGTCCTCGTCCGTGTTGACCAGGATGACGTTGTAGCCGGCCTTCTTTGCGGTGTCCGTGATTCCCCGCGTGGCCAAGCCAAAGTGCGGGTTTTCGATATCACCCACAACCACCCCGATGGTGTGTGACTTCCCGGTGTTCATGCTGCGGGCAAGCTCATTAGGCCGGTAGGCAAGCGCCTCGGCAGCAGCGAGGACGCGTTCGCGGACATCCTCGCTGACGGCCCCGTAATTCCCTAGTGCCCGCGCGGCCTGGGCCTTGGACACCTGGGCAGCCTTGGCGACGTCGGCAACGGTGACGTCCCGCCGTCGTGCTCCTTCAGCCTTCATCTTCACCTTTCGAGGGGCTGTTGACGGCCCCTGTGACTTCAGCTACATTTCTATCCATCGATGTGAGTCCGGTCTCAATCCTAGAGTGTGAGACCGGACTCAACAAGAGCATCGGCGACTTTCTTCGGCGGCCCTGACAGCACCGCCTCCCTCCCAACGATTGGACAACGCTGTGAAGAAAAAGAACCTCCGACCGGCCGGATTTGCCGCCGCCGCACTTGCAGCGGTACTGGCACTTTCCGGCTGCAGCTCCACCTCCGCCGCTTCCACTACGGAAAACAACCCCTACGGCCTGATCCAGCCCGGCACCATCCGCGTTGCCAGCCTGGGCGACTCCAAGCCCTACACCTTCGCCGACGCTTCCGGTAACTTCACCGGCTTCGACGTGGAACTGTTCAAGGATGTGGCCCACCGGGCCGGTGTGGACAATGTGGTCTTCACCGGACAGGACTTCTCCGGCCTCCTTGCCGCAGTTGCCAACGGGCAGTTCGACGCCGGCGTGGCCGCGATCGGCATCACGGACAAGCGCAAGGAAACCGTGGACTTTTCCGACGGCTACCTGGCCGGCTACCTGACGGTGATCACCACGAAGAATTCCGGCATCACCGGTGTGGACGGCCTGGCCGGCAAACGCCTGGGTGTGGTGCAGGGCACGCTGCAGGAAGCCTACGCGGTGAAGAACTTCACCTCTGCCAGCCTGGTGCGGTTCCCGGACAACAACACCGCCATTGCCGCAGTGAACAGCGGCACGGTGGATGCACACTTCCTGGATTACGAGGCAGCGAAAGCCTACGAGGAACAGCACGGCCTGGTCAGCGCCGCGGACATTCCGTCCTTCGACGCCCCGGCCGGGTTCGCCGTGGCCAAGGGCAAGACCGCTTTCAAGGAAGCCCTGAACAAGGGACTGGCAGCTGCGATGGAGGACGGGACCTGGAAAAAGCTCTACCAGAAGTGGTTCCCGGGCTCCCCGATGCCCGAGCAGTACCTGCCCAAGGCCGAACAGGGCGCCTCCGCGTCGCCCACGCCGAGCAAGTAGGCAAGTAAGCACATAGGCGCCGGAGCCAGCAAGGCTTCAGCACATTGCCGGGCGGGCTGCAGCCCGCGGCGCGCCCGGCACCTTCACCCAATCAACGTCTGAGAGCAATCATGGACTGGTTCAACACCATCATCCGAACTTTCTTTGACTTCGGCGCTATGGCCGAGGTCCTGCCCCAACTGCTGGCGGTCGGCCTGCTGAACACGCTGATCATTTCCATTGCCGCCACCGTCCTTGGCACGGTGCTGGGAATGGTGGTGGCCGTCATGGGCATCTCACCGTCCAAGTGGCTGCGCATCCCGGCCCGGATCTACACCGACCTGTTCCGTGGCCTGCCGGCCATCCTGACCATCCTGCTGATCGGCCAGGGCTTCGCACGCCTGAGCCAGTCGATCTTCGGCCCGTCCCCCTACCCACTCGGCATCATCGCGCTTAGCCTGATCGCCAGCGCCTACATCGGCGAAATCTTCCGCGCCGGCATCCTTAGCGTGGACAAGGGCCAGGGCGAGGCCTGCCGCGCCCTGGGCATGAGCTACGCCAAGTCCATGGCCCTGGTGGTGGTCCCGCAGGGCGTCCGCCGGGTCCTCCCGGCCCTGGTGAACCAGTTCATCGCCATCGTCAAGGACTCCTCCCTGGTCTACTTCCTGGGCCTGCTGGTCAGCGAACGCGAACTGTTCCGCGTGGGCCAGGACGCCGCCGTGCTCTCCGGCAACCTCTCACCCCTGGTCGCCGCGGGCCTGTTCTACCTGGTGATCACCGTCCCGCTGACCCACCTGGTCAACTACTTCGACAACAAGTTCCGCACCGGCCGCCGCCGCCCCGTACCGCCCACCAGCGGGCTGAAGGAAGTCAAGGAACTCGCCTCCGCTTCGCCGCTCACCACCGGGAGCAACACATGACCACCCCCACCAAAGACACCACCAGCGGCCAGGAAGCCCCAACGTTCCACGGCTCGTCCCTGGAACTGCGCAACCTGACCATGGCCTACGGCGACATCGAGGTCCTGCGCAACGTCAGCCTCACGGTCGCCCCGGGCACCACCACCTGCATCATCGGCCCCTCCGGCTCCGGCAAGTCCACCCTGCTGCGCGGCATCAACCGGCTCCACGAGCCCAAAGGCGGCGATGTGCTCCTGGCCGGAGACAGCACCCTGGGCAGCAACCCGGACACGCTGCGCACCCGGATCGGCATGGTCTTCCAGCACTTCAACCTCTTCCCGGACCACACCGCCGAAGAAAACGTGGCCCTGGCACTCTGGGCCGTCAAGGGGATGCCCAAAGCCCAGGCCATGGCCAAAGCCCGCCAGCGCCTTGCCGAGGTAGGTCTCGCCGAACGCGCCGACCACCGCCCCCGCGACCTCTCCGGCGGCCAGCAGCAGCGCGTCGCCATCGCCCGGGCCCTGGCCATGGAACCCGAAGTCATGCTCTTCGACGAAGCCACCAGTGCCCTGGACCCCGAACTGGTCAAAGGCGTCCTGAGCCTCATGGCCGGCCTGGGCCGCCGCGGCATGACCATGCTCGTGGTCACCCACGAAATGGGATTCGCCCGCAAAGTCGCAGACCAGGTGGTCTTCATGGATGAAGGCGAAGTGGTCGAAGCAGGAACTCCCACCCAACTTTTCGACAACCCCCGCAGCGAACGCCTCCAACGCTTCCTCTCCGAGGTGCTCTGATGCGCACTGTTGCAGCGGCACCCATCCGGACCGCCGTCGTCGGCTTTGGGATCTCCGGCAAGGTGTTCCACGCGCCGCTGATTGCGGCCAACCCGGATTTCTCGCTTGACGTGATCGTGACGGCGCAGCCGGAACGGGCTGCGGAGGCGGCACGCCTCTACCCGCAGGCACGGATTGTCGGAACCCCGGAGGAGCTCTTCGTCCTGTCCGCCGACCTGGATTTGGTCATCCTGGGCACCCCGCCGCACACCCACTTCGGGCTGGCGGCAGCGGCCATCGCCCACGGCCTGCACGTGGTGGTGGACAAGCCTTTCGTGCCCACGTCCGCCTTGGGGGAGGAACTGATCAGCAGGGCGGACGACGCCGGGGTGCGGCTTACGGTGTTCCAGAACCGCCGGTGGGACGCGGACTTCCTGACCCTCCGGAAGGTCCTGGCCTCCGGAGCGCTGGGTCAGGTCAGCAGCTTCGAGTCACGTTTCGAATGGTGGCGGCCGGAAGGCTTTGGAAATTGGCGGGACACGGTATCCCTGGCCGAAGGCGGCGGGATCCTCCACGACCTGGGCGCCCACCTGATCGACCAGGCCATCCAGCTGTTCGGCCCGGTGGATCAGAGCTACGGCGAGACCGCCAACCGCGGCCCGCATCCGGACGCAGCCGACACTGAGGCTTTCGTGTCCCTGCTGCACGCATCCGGCGTCCGCTCACGCCTGTGGATGAACGGCATGGCTGCCCAGGCGGGCGCCCGCTTCCACATCCTTGGCTCGCAGGCCGCCTACACCAAATGGGGACTCGACGGGCAGGAACCTGCCCTCGCAGCGGGGATCCCGCCGTCGGACCCGGCCTATGGCATCGATCCCCAGGAGCGTTGGGGGCTCTTGGGGGTCGATGGAGCAACGCGTCCCGTTCCTGCCGAGCGCGGCGACTACCCGCAGTTCTACGTGCAGCTGGCCGCCGCCCTTCGCGGGAACGGACCGCTGCCGGTGGATCCCGCCGGTCCGCTCGAAGTCCTGAAGGTCATCGAGGGCATCCACGCCCTGGCCTGACTGCCCGCGCTCTGTTCCGTTGACGCACCGTTCGCGTCCATCCCAACCACGAATTCCACAGAAAGGGACACCAATGTCCTCTGCTCCAGCTTCCAAGCGCGTCGCGATCATCGGCGGCGGCATCCTGGGCGTTTCCACTGCCGTGCACCTGCTCCGCGAAGGCGCCTCCGTGATCCTGCTGACCGAGCGCGGACTCGCCAGCGAAGCCAGCGGCCGCTCGCTGTCCTGGCTCAACTCCGCCGGCGAACGGTCCACCCCGTACCACCAGCTGCGTGTTGCCGGCGTGGACCGCTACCGCACCCTCTTCGCCTCGGACCCCAAGCGGGAGTGGCTCCAGTTCGGCGGCGGCCTCATGTGGAACGCGGCCGGCCAGGCCGACGCCACGGAGGCGCGGCATGCCTACGAGAAGTCCATTGGCTATGACTCGAAGCTGCTTGCCTCGGAGGAGATCGCCTCGGCTACCCCCGGCGTCGATTCCAGCGCCGTCACGGACAAGGCCATCTTCAACCCCGGCGAAGGCTGGGTGAGCCTGCCGGACCTGATCGACTTCCTGATGGAGGAGTTCCACGCCCGCGGCGGCGAGCTGGTGCTCAACGCCGGCAAGGCCTCCGTCATGGTGGAGGGTGGCAGGACCGCCGGGGTGGAAACCGCGGCGGGCGGGACGTACCCGGCCGACGCCGTTCTGGTGGCCTGCGGCGCAGCGACGCCCGCCGTCGTCGAACCCCTGGGTGTGCACATTCCCAACGGTTCGCCCGTCTCCATGCTGGTGGTGACCAAGCAGGTGCAGCACGAGGTCACCGCCGTGATGAACACCCCCCGGGCCGCGCTGCGGCCCAACCCGGGCGGCACGTTCGCCCTGGACCACGACTGGTACGAGGAGCACATCACTGAGCACGCGGACGGCTCCTTCACCATTCCGGACGACGTGGTGCAGGAACTGGCCGACGAGGCCTCCAAGCTGGTGGCCGGCAACCCGGAACTCAAGCCGGCCTCCTGGAAGATGGGCTACAAGCCGATCCCGGGCGACGGCGAGCCGGTCCTGGGCGAACTGGGCCAGGTACCGGGCTGCTTCGTCGCCTTTACGCACTCCGGTGCCACCTTGGGACTCATCGCCGGCGAACTGCTGGCCGGTGAGATCCTGATGGGCAGGAAGCACCCCATGCTGGCGACGTTCCGGCCCGGCCGCTTTTCCTAGGCACGCCTGGAAAAACGAGGCGGGGCGGCAGTCTGCAGCCCCGCCTCTTCCGCATGCCGGGGGTGAGGTTCCGCTCAGGCGCCCAGGTGTCCCGTGAGACGTCGGTGGAAGCCGGTGCTGCGTTCGTCGAGGCCTTCGATCGCCACCGTGGCTCCGTGGTCCGCGTACTTGGTTTCGATGGAGTCGAGCGCGGCGACGGTTGAGGCGTCCCAGATCTGCGCGCGGCTGAGGTCGATGGTCACCGAGGCGGGATCGTCGGCGTACGCGAACTGCTCCACCAGGTCATTGCTGCTTCCGAAGAACAGCGGCCCCACCACGTCGTAGCGGACGGTTCCACCGTCGTCCGCCAGGGTCCGATCCACCGTGATGACGTGGGCCACCCGGCGGGCGAACAGCACCATCGCCAGGATGACGCCCACCAGCACACCGTAGGCCAGGTTCCCCGTGAAGACCACGACGGCGACGGTGACCACCATGACCAGCGTCTCGGGCACCGGCATCCGCTTCAGGGTGGACGGCTTCACGCTGTGCCAGTCGACGGTGGTCACGGCAACCACCATCATCACCGCGGCAAGGGCCACCATGGGAATCTGGCCCATGATCGAGCTGAGCCCGGTCACCAGTGCCAGCAGGAACAGCCCGGCCACGAGTGTCGAAATGCGGGTGCGGGCCTGGCCGGTCTTCACGTTGAGGACGGTCTGCCCGATCATGGCGCAGCCGGCGATGCCCCCATAGAAGCCGGCAAGGATGTTCGAGACGCCCAGTGCCCAGGACTCGCGGCCCTTGTGCGAAGGGGTCTCTGTGATGTCGTCCACGAGCTTCGCCGTGAGGAGGGTTTCCATGAGTCCGACGAAGGCCACGCTCAGCGCCGTGGGCAGGACCAGCTGGAAGGTCTCAAGGTTTACCGGAAAAAGGAATGGCGTGATTCCGGGCAGCTTGCCCGTGAGCGGGCCTTCGTCCGAGACGCTCGGAACGGTGAGGCCGGCGATGATGACGATTGCGGTGACGACGACGATGGCCACCAGGGGCGACGGGACCACCTTGGTGAACCGGGGCAGGATGAAGATGATGGCGAACGTCAGGGCGAACAGGGCGTAGGCGAGCCAGGGGACGTTGAGGACATGGGGCACCTGCGCCATGAAGATCAGCACGCCCAGGGCGTTGACGAACCCGATCATCACCGACCGTGGAATGAACCGCATCAGCCTCGCCAGCCCGGCCAGGCCAAAGACAATCTGGATCACGCCGGCAAGGAGCACTGTGGGCAGGACGTACTCGACGCCGTGCCCGTGGACCAGCGGGGCGATCACCAGGGCGACGGAACCGGCGGCCGCGGTCACCACACCCGGTCGGCCACCCAGGGCGGACATGGCCAGGGCCAGCACGATGGAGGCGACAAGGCTCACCATGGGATCGACACCGGCCACGATCGAAAATGAAATGACTTCCGGAACCAGTGCGAGCGTGGTGACCATCCCGGCCAGGACCTCGCGGCTGAGCTGCCGCGGGGAACGCAGGGCGGTGAGGACTGTGATCGGTTGCCGAAGGGGACGGGTGCGGTCAGCGACGGCCAAGGAGCGGCTCCAGGGGACTTGGCTCTGGGAGAGCGGTGTGCAATGTTTCTGTGCGCCACGGTGCGCCGGGTCCCGCCCTGCCATGGAAGACAATGGGGGTGGAGGGAGTGCGCCGGTGATATCGGCTGCGCATGCAACACTACCCCGGGGCCCTGAAGAGGCAGTAAGTATGGCTGATAAAATGACCGGGTTGCAGGGCGGCCTTGTGAAGCTGGGGCGAGCAGTGCCGTAACGAAGTAGGGGACCACACAATCATGACGGCAGGCGGGTCGCACCTCAGGACATCGGAAAGCAGGCCGGGCACGTCGGCCGGCGCTTCCATGCCTGCCAAGGGTCGTGCCTACTTGGCAACCCTCGAGGGTTTCATCGGCGCCCTCATGATGTTCGTCGGCTCCATCGGAACGGGCTGGATCGCCAACGGTTCCCCCATGATCCGCCAGCCTGTGGTGATCGCGCTCCGCACCGAAGGCTGGGGGGTGGCGGTGTCCACTGTGCTGCTGACGGCCGGCGCCATGCTGCTGATGCGCTCGTGGCTGCGCCTGGGCCAGCGGCTGGGGGACTGGGGACAGTCGTCCCTGCGTTCCGTGGTGGTGGCCATCTCCGCGTGGTCCCTGCCCCTGCTGTTCTGCGTGCCGGTCTTTTCCCGCGACGTCTACGCGTACACGGGCCAAGGCAGGCTGGTGATGGAGGGCCAGAACCCGTACGAGGTGGGCATTTCCACCCTCAACAACTGGTTCGCCCTGGGCGCCGATCCCGCCTGGGCCGAAAACCGGACCCCCTACGGCCCCTACTTCCTGTGGCTGGCGCGGGCGGTGGTGGGACTGACGGGAGCCCAGCCGGACGCGTCCGTCCTGCTCTTCCGGCTGCTGGCCGGCGTCGGGGTGCTGCTGTGCGTCATCTACGTGCCCAAACTGGCCGAACTGCACGGCATCAACGGTGCGCGCGCCCTCTGGATCTCCGTGGCCAACCCGCTCTTCCTGATCAGCTTCATCGCCAGCGCCCACAATGACGCCCTGATGGTGGGTCTCGCCGTCGCGGGCGTGTACCTCGCCGCCACCCGCCGCTACCTGCTTGGCATCCTCCTGGTCACCGCCTCCATCGGCATCAAGCCCATTACCGTGCTGCTGCTGCCGTTCATCGGCATCATGTGGGCCGGTCCTTCCGCCACCTGGCCGCGCAAGTTCCTGATGTGGGCCGCGACGGCGGGCATCAGCTTCGGCGTCCTGGTCCTCAGCGGCATCCCATTCAATCTGGGCATCGGATGGACCTGGGCCATCATGGATCCCACCCCCGGCTACACCGGCTACTCACCGTCAGGCTTCCTCGGCCAACAGGTGGAGATGCTCGCCAACGCGCTGGGACTGCCCGGCGGGACGCTGGCCACGTGGCTGCGGACCGCCATGAAGTGGGCCGCCATCGCCCTGGTCCTGCTGCTGATGTTCCGCGGCGACTACTCCCGGGCGGTGCGCCGGATGGCCCTGGCGTTCACCGCCGTCGTGATGCTCTCGCCCATCATCCAGCCCTGGTACATCCTGTGGTTCCTGCCGTTCCTTGCCGTCACCGGGATCCGGGACGACTGGCAGATCCGGTCGCTGTACGTGGGCGTGACGTTCTTTGTCGTGTTCGGCGCCCAGGACCAACTCTCGGTCTGGTCCTTCGTGGAACTGCCCATCGACGCCTCGTCCCTGGCGTTCTTCACCGCCCTGGCGTTCACGTTCTACCTGCTGGTTTTGGACGTCCACACGCGCAAACTGCTCATCGAAGGCAAACCGCTGGACCTGGCCCGCCGGGGCTGGGAGTGGGCTCTGGAACGCCGGGCCCAGCGCCGGGCAGCGGCCGCCCGCCAGGGCGACAGCGCCGCCGTCGAACGCCGCGAAGCCCCTTAGGCTCCCGCCGGAACCGTCGCTGCAGTCTTCCGTCCCAGCTCGGCCGTCCGCTTCACCGACCACCACAGCAGCACCACCAGGAGCACGTTGCGGGTGGTGAGGATGGCGGCCATGACCGGGTGGGCGTGGATGAGCGGGGTGTAGAACAGGGGGTAGATCACGAAGGTTGTCATGGCGATGCCCATGAGCAGGGCCGCCGGGACTTTCCACCGCTCCCAGTCGTGCGTCAGGCCCGCAATGATCACCGGGGCCAGCCAGATGATGAACTGCGGCGAGCCCACCTTGTTGAACACAATGAACGCGGTGACCATCATGAGCGAACCCTCAAGGAAGAGTTCCTCACGCTCCGCGCCGCGGCGCATGGCCCGCACCAGCAGGATGGCCGCGGTGACGGCGGCGAGGATCAGCAGCGGCTGCATGAGGAACGCCGCGGTGCTGGCTCCCGGCCCGTAGACCTCGGTGGAGTTGATGGCCGTGTTGTCCGCCATTTTCGAACCGGCGATATGGAACACGCTCAACCAGACCCAGGGGGTGGAGAACGTTGCCTCGAGCTGCATGCCGCGCTCGCCCTGGTTCAGGAGGAAGTCCATGATGTGCGGGAGGCCGCCGGACAGCCACGTCCCCAGGCCCACGACGGCGGTGACGGCAACGCCGGCGAGCACCACCTGGAGGCGCTTGTGGCTTGCGATGACGATGGGCACCAGGACGGCGGCCGGCCACACCTTGATCCACGTGGCAATGCTGAGCAGAAGGCCCGCCACCACGGGCCGTTCGGCGGCGTAGAGCAGGGCGATCAGCACGATCGGGGCCGTGATGCCTTCCACCCGGGCGAAGCTCAGGTAGCCCATGAAGACCGTGAAGAACAGCCACCACCAGGCCGGCGCAACGCCCGTCACTTTCCGGGGGCCCCGGGTGAGGTAGAGCAGGCCGACGGCGTTGAGCGCCGCGATGATCAGGAACCAGACCAGGAGGTAGAGACTGGGCCCGGCAAGGTTGGCGAGGAAGATGGGGATCTGCGCCAGCACCGGATAGACCCAGGGGCTGATCTTGCCGGTCAGGTCCGCCGGGTTGTAGCCGTCCATGGCCCACTGCCGGTACTGCTCGGTGTCGCTGAACGTATCGCCGTTCAGGAAGAAGGACGCCATCCAGCCCAGGAAATAGAGATGGACGACGGCGAAGCCCCACCAGACACTGGACGGGCGGGCGAACCAGTCCACCACTTTTGCCGGGAGCAGTTTGGTGCGGACCGTCACCAGGCGGTCAAAGAACCTCGTGGAAATCTTAGGTCTCCTTGAGCGCGGGGGCAGGTGCGGCCGTCTTCTTGCCCAGCGAGTAAAGGCGCCGGACGCTCCACAGGAACAGCACCACCAGCAGGACGTTGCGGATGGTCAGCACCAGCGCCATCCAGGGGTTGTTGTGGCTGAGGGCATCGTAGAAGAGGGGGTAGATGAAGTACGTGGCCACGGCGATGGCGATCAGCATCAGTGCCGGGACACGCCATTCCCGCCAGTTGTGGGCAAGGCCGACGGCGACGGCGGGGCCCAGCCACACCATGAACTGCGGGGAGCCCACCTTGTTGAACACCACGAAGGCGGTGGCCAGGGTCAGCGCGCCGGCCAGGAGCAGTTCGGTGCGGTCCACACCGCCGGCCACCCTGTGCTGCTTGCCGTTGTGCAGGGCCCAGAAGGTCAGCCCGGCCACCAGTACGGCGGCCAGGACCAGGAGCGGCTGCATGAGGACGGACAGGATGGCGGTGCCCGGCCCGTCCACCTGCATCGAGTTGATGTCCGTATTCATGTACATGCGGGAGCCGCCCACGTTCAGGACGGAAAGCCAGAGCCAGGGGGTGGTGAAGGTGGCCTCGAGCTGCATTCCGCGGTCACCTTGTTGCGTGAGGAAGTTCAACAGCTTGGGAACGCTGCCCAGCACGGCTGCCAGCGCAACCACTCCGACGGTGGTCACCACCCCTGCCAGCACCACCAGCAGGCGGTTCTTCACGACGGCGAAGAGGGCCAGCATGATGGCCGCCGGCCACACTTTCACCCAGGTGCCGATGGCCAGCAGGACCGAGGCAACAAACGGGCGCTGGACGCCGTAGGCCAAGGCAACCAGGACCAGCGGCGCGGTCAGCCCGTCAACGCGGGCGAAGCCCAGCCAGCCCATCAGGAAGGTGAACACCAGCCACCACCAACCGGCAGGGATGGCCTGTTTGTTCCGGCCGCGATCCGTCAGCTTCAGGAGCGCCCAGCCGTTGAGGAGCGTGGTCATGAGGACCCAGACGAAGAAGAACAGCGCAGGTCCCGCCAGCCCTGCGATCGCCATGGGGATCAGCGCCAGGATGGGGTAGACCCAAGGGCTGGGGCCGCCCCTCAGGTTGGCGTCGTTGAACCCCGCCATGGCCCAGTCGCGGTAAATGAAGGTGTCACTGAACGCCTCGCCGCGCAGGGAGAGCGAAGCCGCGAAGACCAGGAAGACAAGATGGACCACGATGAAGCCGCCCAGCAGCCCGCGCCCCGTGTTCAATCCGTTCCGCACCGGGGTGGGGAGGATGAGGTTGCGGATCCTGGTCAGATTGCCGAAAAGAGCGTCGGTGGAAATGGCGGAATCCTTGTCAGGTCGTTGCACAGTCAGCGGTCGCGCAATAATGGCTCGGGTCATGCCGCAAAGCGGGTTGCGGGAGGCGGCGGAGGCCTCGAAAACCGACTGCCACTCCTGTTCAACTCTAATTGACGGCGCTTCAGGGGTGTAATTGTCAGGACATGGCCGGTAGTCTGACGCCTGACCTGCGGGCTTTATGTAAAGTTGATGGTTCAAGCATGCTCGGGCACCATGGATCGAGGCGCTGAGGCGTCCGCCGCCGATGCAGCCAGGGGGAGCGCAGGGCGGTGCATGACCACCACCCCCGAAGAAACAAAAGGCAACTCCATGAACTTCCCCTTGACCCTCACCGTGTCCGACCGCCAAAGCATGGACAGCGAACTCGACGCCGCCGTCGCAGCCGCTAAGGCCCATGCGCTCAGCGGCAAGCGCCACGGCATCCTGGTAACCCGCCACGGCGTGAACCAGTTCACCGTTGACCTCAGCGAGACGGTTCCCTTCGGCGTCACCCGTGAGTGCCAGGCCTGGTAAGGCTCCTTTTCAGCGGGCTTTCGTCACCCAACCTCCGGTAGCCGCCGCTGGGCAGTCGCCTTTCGCACAGGTGTCTTTGGCGCAATCCTGTCTTTAGGCACCATCCTGCGCTGCCGCCGTCGTCAGCGTGTTGCGGCTCCGGCAGCCTAGCTGCCGGCCCCGTCGCCGGCCACGCGGTTGCTGCGCTGCTGCAGCCGGTCGATGTGCTTTGACGCCTCAGCCTTGCTCATGTCCGCGGGCAGTTCCTCCCCGGCCTCGCGCGCCAGCGTGTCGAGGTAGCTGCGCTGTGCCGCCGTCATGGGTTCGTCCCCGGTCACCCAGTCTTCCGGGTCCCTGTTGAGGCCTGCATTGGGTTCGGGTTCCGGGCTGCCGATTGTTTCCTGGTTGCTGTCGCTCATGGGTACGAGTCTAGGCGGGGGCGCCGACATTCCGCTGGAACGCTGTTTGCATAAGTGAGTGAATCCTGGAGACGTTGAGTTGGTAGGGAAAGCCAAACCTGGACCAAGGAGGACTGCTCAATGGATACGAAGCTCAAAGTGGCTGTGCTGGGAACCGGAATCATGGGGGCGGCCATGGCCCGCAACCTCCTGCGTGCCGGTCACGACGTCTCCGTGTGGAACCGGGATCCGGCAAAACCCGAACCGCTGGCTGCAGACGGCGCACACCGGGCCGCCAACCCCGCCGAAGCAGTGGCAGATGTTGATGTGGTCCTGACCATGCTGTACGACGCCGCCGCGGTGGAGCAGGTCATGCGCTCCGCGGCCCCGGGGCTCAAGGCCGGTACGGCCTGGGTTCAGTCCACCACCGTGGGCGTGCGGGACGTACCCGTCCTGGCTGGCCTGGCCGGCGAGCTTGGCCTGGACCTGGTGGAGGCGCCGGTCTCAGGTACGCGCGGTCCTGCCGAAGCCGGCCAGCTGCTGGTCCTTGCCGCCGCGCCCGAAGCTGTGCGCCGGCGCGTGGAGCAAGTCCTCGACGCCATCGGCGCCCGCACCATCTGGACTGGGGAAGACGCCTCAACCGGATCGGCAGCCCGCCTCAAGCTCGTGGTCAACAGCTGGGTCATCGCCGCCTCCAACGCCGCCGGGGAAGTGGTTGCGCTCGCCGAAGCCCTTGGGGTCGATCCGCAGCAGTTCCTCGGCGTGATCGAAGGCGGCGGCCTTGACCTTCCTTACTTGCGGACCAAGATGGGCCTCATCATGGAAGACGGCCTGGACCCCGCCTCCTTCGCAGTGGATACGGCGTGCAAGGATGCCCACCTCATTGTCGATGCGGCTGCTGAGCAGGGCGTGAAGCTCGACGGCGCGGAAGCTTTCGCCGCAAGGTTGGACCGGGTGTCGGAGCAGGGTCGGGCCAAGCAGGACATGGCTGCGGCCTATTACGCCAGCCGGTAGCAGGCAGGGTCCTTCCGAGGAACGGCCGGGACCGCGGGGAGAATGGGGGATAACGCTTGCCCGTTGACGTAACGGGGGTCACCTTCTATATTGGATGAATCGATTCAAGAGCTGTCGCTTCAGGTCCGGTTGGACCAATTCCGGCGCAGACACAGCCAAGAACACCTGCTGAGCCCAGCGGTTCCGGTTCCTTGCCAATGAAGACGAAGGACATAAGCACATGAGCACCACCCCCACCCGCGTCGCCGTTCCCAGCCAGGGTGTTGACGCCCCTTCGCGGGATCCGCGGAAAGCGGCGATGAGCGGCTGGATCGGAAGCGCCCTGGAGTACTACGACTTCGCGTTGTACTCATTGGCGGCAACGCTGATCTTTCCCTCCATCTTCTTTCCTTCGGAGAACCCAACCGTCGGGATCATCGCCTCCCTTGCCACGTATGCCGTGGGCTACGTGTCCCGTCCGGTGGGCGCCGTCGTCCTGGGTGCCTACGGTGACCGGCACGGACGCAAGAAGGTGCTCGTCTTCGCCATGCTGCTTATGGGCTTCGCGACCTTCGCTGTGGGGCTGCTGCCCACGTACGGCCAAGTAGGCCTCCTGGCGCCGGCGCTCCTGGTGATCCTTCGCCTGATCCAGGGCTTTGCCGTGGCCGGGGAATTGGGTGGCGCCAGTGCCATGATCGTCGAGCACTCTCCCGATGCCAAGCGCGGCTTCTTTGCAAGCTTCAGCCTGCAGGGCACCCAGGTGGGCTCCATCCTTGCCACCGCGGTCCTGCTCCCTCTCGCCGCAGTCCTCCCGGCCGACCAGTTCGGCAGCTGGGGCTGGCGCATCCCGTTCCTGCTCAGCGCCGTCGTGATCCTGGCCGGGTACTTCATCCGGCGCCGCGTGCAGGAACCGCCCACGTATGTGGCGCAGTCCGGTGCCGGTGAAACCAAGCGCCGCTTTCCCCTCGTGGAACTCCTGCGCACCCGCCCCGGGGTCCTGGTCCGCTGCGTCCTCATGACCTTCACCAACGTCATCGGCATGGCCACGTTGATCTTCGGTGTCTCCTACGCCACCCAAAAGGGCTACGGCAATGGCTTCTCAAGCAGTGAGTTCCTGTGGGTCACGCTGGTGGCCAACATCGCGGCCGTGGCGACCATCCCGCTGTTCGGCGCGCTGAGCGACCGGGTTGGCCGGCGGATGCTCATGGCGGCCGGCGGCATGGTCGGAGGCCTGCTGGTGGGCGTTTACCTGTGGGCCATCGAGCAGGGAAGCCTTCCGCTGGTCTTCGTCTGCGTGGTAATCGTGCAGGGCATCTTCTTCCAGATGTGGAACGCCACGTTCGCCACGTTCTTCCAGGAGCAGTTCCCCATGCGGATCCGGGTGACCGGTTTTGCGGTATCGCAGAACATCGGGCTCATGATTGCCTCGTTCTTTCCCAGCATCTTCACGGCGATCGCGCCTCCAGGATCCGCCAATGTACCGCTTACGATCGGCTTGACCACGCTGGGCATCTGCCTGGTCTCTGCGGTGGCCACCCTGATGTCGAGCGACACCAAGGGCACTTCGCTGGAGGACCTTGAGGCGCCGAGGGCCGGCCGGGCCGGAAACCTGCACGCATAACTTCACCATCGACCTGAAAAGGAGGGGACAGCCGGTGGCTGTCTCCTCCTTTTCCCGCGCCTGCCCATGGAGCCCTTCTCCGGCAGGTCCGTCACGCTGGGCACGCTTTCAGTCAGCGTACGACGGCGGTGGCCCGCGTTTCCGGGGTACCCCCGCCAAGGGTGGGCCGAAGGCGTGCCGTGCGTGACGCCGTCGTCCGCCTTCCTGCAGTGGGCCGGAGGGCTGCCGCTCAGTAGACGGAGCCCTCCAGCAGTTCGGAGAGTCGCCTGGCGGCACGGCGCAGTTCCGGAACGTTGGCTTTGATCTTCTCCTCGGTCGTCGCCTCCGCTGGGCAGTTCAAAGCCATTGATTCGTTGGCGCGGCCGGCTCTGTTCGTCAATGCCACCCCTACGGAGAGCACGCCAACCACACGCTCATTCGCAGAATAGGCGTAGTCACAACCAGGTTCGGGCAGCCGTGACTTCAGTTCCTCAACCGTGAATCCCTGCTCCTCGTGACCGGAGGCGATAGCGGCCGCTACCACCTGCTGGAGTTCGGCATCGGAGGCGCCCGCGATCAGGATCTTTCCGGCCGCGCCACGAGTCAGGGGGAGGCGTTTACCCAGGGGCAGGTCATACTGCATGGGCGCTTCGCCTTGAACCCGTGCCACCAGGATCCGCTCAAACCCGAGCCGGGTGTGCAGGGAAACAGACATTCCGGTCTGGGCCGCGAGCTGCTGCAGAACCGGACGTCCCGCGACCGCCAAGGGATCGTTTTCCAGGAAACTCTTTGCCGCCGGCAGGACGGCGGGGCCGATCCGGTAGGACTTGTCCGTTTGGCTCACCATTCCGAAATCCTGCAGCACCCGGAGGATCCTCAGCGTGGTGGGCAGGCTCATGCCGCAGTTCCGCGCCAGATCACTGAGCCGCTGCGGCCGCTCGGCCCGCTGCAGCTCGGCAAAGACCTCCATGGCCCTCGAAAGGGAGCGCATGTTCGAGGACTTGGGGCTCTCTTCTGCCGTGCTGGCCGGGGTGGAAGTCGTGGTTTCCATTCTTTCATTGTATGTAAGGTTACTTGCGCTTGACAGCATCTGTGTCTCCTGTCACTATTTCTCAGTACGCAATATAGTTTCATTCTGTGAAACGCAATGACGCGCTGTGAAAAGGAAGCTCATGACAACGGAGTCAGTCACGACGAAAGCAGGCAGCACCATCCGGATTGCTCCCGGTGTGCTGGCGGGAATTGGCGCCTTCGCCGCCGTCGGCATCTACGTCCTGGTCAGCTCGTTGGGCCTGGGCCTTTGGACGTCCTTGGGCCCGGGCGCCGGACTGTTCCCCTTCGCGATGGGGACGCTCCTGGTGGCGATGTCGGCAGTCTGGCTCCTCCAGGAACTCCGCCGGCCGAGCGCCAGAGGTGAAGGTGTGGACAAAGGAGTGGTCATTTCCGTCGTGGCCAGCCTGGTCATCCTGGCGTCCGTGATGGACCTGCTGGGCTTCCAGCTGAGCATGTTCGCGTTCCTGCTCTACCACCTGAAAATCCGCGGACACCGGGCGTGGGTGCCCTCCCTGATCATCGCCCTGGCGGGGAGCGTCGGCGCCTTTTACGCCTTCAACTACGGCCTGAACGTGGCACTCCCGGTTTCGTCACTCGCTCCGCTGAACCTGATCGGACTTTAGGCATGGAAACCCTCAATGAACTCCTTGGCGGCTTTGCCACCGCCATGACCTGGCAGAACCTGATTTTTGCCTTCCTCGGCTGTTTGCTGGGCACCATCATCGGGGTCCTGCCCGGTGTAGGACCAGTGGCAGGCGTGGCCCTGCTGATCCCGATCACGCTGAATTTGGACCCTGCGGGGTCGATCATCATGCTCTGCGCCATCTTCTACGGCACCCAGTACGGCGGCACCATCACCAGCGTCCTGCTGAACACCCCCGGTGAAGCGTCGTCCGCGATTACCACCATCGACGGCTACGCCATGACCAAGATCGGCAGGGCAGGGGCCGCGCTGACGCTGGCCGCGGTCGGGTCCTTCATCGGCGGCACCATCGCCACCGTAGGCCTGGTGGCGGCGGCCAAGCCTCTCGGTGAAATGGGACTCCTGGTCGGCCCGCCCGAGTTCTTCGCGCTCATGGTCGTCGGGATCTCGCTGCTGGTGGCCCTGGCCGGAAAATCCCTGGTCAAGGCCGTGATTTCCGGCGCGCTGGGCCTGCTGATCTCCATGGTGGGCATCGACCCCGTGGCAGGCGCCCCCCGCTTCACCTTTGGCATCGACAACCTTCTGGACGGCGTGAGCTTCGTGGCCGTCATCGTGGGTGTCTTCGGGCTCTCGGAAATCCTCTCCTTCCGCCGGAACGACGTAACCCCCATCGTCCACGCTCCCGGTTTCCGGCAGCTGTTCCCATCGCGGACCGAGTGGCGGCGAAGCGCTCCGTCCATGGCCCGCGGCACCGGCGTCGGCTTCGGCCTTGGCCTGATCCCGGGCATGACCGGATCGGTGTCCTCCCTGCTGTCCTACGCCGCCGAGAAGAAGTTTTCCCGCTTCCGCCACGAGCTCGGCAAGGGCGCGGTGGAAGGTGTGGCCGGCCCCGAAACCGCCAACAACGCCCACGCCAACGCGGCACTCATCCCGCTGTTCACCCTGGGCATCCCGGCATCGCCCACCATTGCGGTGCTGATGGGAGCCTTCCTCCAGCAGGGCCTCACACCGGGGCCCAGCCTGTTCACCGAGCACTCGGATATTGCCTGGGCAATCATCGCCAGCCTCTTCATCGGAAACGTCATCCTGCTCCTGCTCAACGTTCCGCTGGTGGGACTGTGGACCTCCATCCTGCGCGTCCCCACCCCCATCCTGACCGCCGTGATCCTGCTGTTCATGGTCATCGGCGCCTACACCATCAACTTCAGCGTCTTCGACGTCTACGTCATGGTCGGCTTCGGCCTCCTGGGCCTTGCACTGCGGAACCTCGACATTCCGCTGGCCCCGATGGTCCTCACCCTGGTGCTGGGCCCCCTGATGGAACGCTCGCTGCGCGAATCGCTGGAGATTTCCCAGGGCGATTTCAGCGTCTTCCTCAGCCGGCCAATCTCAGCCGTGCTGATCGCCGTCGGCCTGCTGATCCTCTGCAGCCCGCTGCTGAAAATCCGCAAGCCCAAAGCCCTCACCGAGGACCCCGAAGCCTAAGACTCCCCAACAAACACCCATCCCCGCTCCATCCGCATCACTTCAAAGGAGAAGACCCTTGTCACGCAAGAAAATCATTGCTGCCTTCGCAGCAGCATCCCTGATCGCCCTCACCGGCTGCGGCGCCAACGCCAACGCCGGCGCCTCCAACTCGACCGCAGGTGCCACCGACTTCCCGAAAAAGGGGAAGTCCATCGACCTGATCGTCGCGTTCTCCTCCGGCGGCGCCGTGGACACGGCCGCCAGGCTGATCCAGCCCGTCCTGGAGAAGGAACTCGGCACCAAGGTCGAAGTGGTCAACAAGCCCGGCGCAGGCGGCCAGATCGGCTACACAGCGCTGACCAGCGCCAAGCCGGATGGCTACACCATCGGCGCGACGGGCTCACCGTCCGTCGTCGTCTCGCCGCTCGATCCCGCCCGCGGCGCAAAGTACACCCGGGACAGCTTCAAGCCGTTGGGCCGGCAGGTCTTTGACCCCGCCGTTATCGCCGTGCAGCCGGACAGTCCCTACAAGACGCTGAAGGAACTCCTGGACGCCGAGAAGGCCACCCCCAAGTCCCTCACCGCCAGCACCACCGGCATCCAGACGGGCGAGCACTTCGCCTTGGCCCAGATCCAGCAGGTCACCGGCTCCGAGTTTGCCCCGGTCCACTTCTCCGAAGGGGCCTCGCAGGCAACCACCGCGTTCCTCGGCAAGCACGTGGACGTCCTGGTGGCCAACGTCAGCGACGTGAACGACCTCACCAAGCAGGGCAAGGCCCGCGTCCTGGGTGTCATGAGCGCCGAACGCTCTCCGGCGCTGCCTGACGTGCCCACCTTTAAGGAATCCGGATACGACGTCGAAGCGGGCACCGCCCGTGGCTACTCCGCACCGGCCGGACTCCCCGATGCCGTTGCCAAGAAACTCGAAGCTGCCCTTGAGAAGGCCATCGAAGACCCGGCCGTAGTGCAGAAGATGAAGGACCTGGGCCTGCAGACCAGCTACCTCACGGCCAAGGACTACGAACAGATGTGGGCCGGCCAGGAAGGCGACTTCAAGCAGGTCCTCCCGCTGGTCCAGAAAAAAGACTGATCCACCCGCCCCACCCACCGAAAGAACCCCTATGACAACCCCAGCCCTTGACACTGTTGACGTTGACTTCGCCCGGCCGGACCGGGACGTAGTGGACCGCCTCGCCAAGCTGCCCGCCGCGAACATCGGCGATGCCATGGACCGGCTCGGCGTAGCCGACTCGGCCATCCAGGCCGTCTGGCCCGGTGCAAAGCTCGCAGGACCGGCCTTCACGGTGTGGACCCGGCCCGGAGACAACAAGGGAATCCACGCCGCCCTGCAGCAGGTGCGGCCCGGGGACGTCATTGTCGTTGCCGGCGGCGGCGATGAGTCCCGCGCCCTGCTGGGGGAACTAATAGGGGAGCGCGCCATCAACCTCGGCGTCGCGGGCTTTGCGCTGGACGGAGCAGCGCGCGACGCCGAGGCGCTGGGTGAGATCGGCATGCCGGTCTTTGCCCGGGCTACTTCGCCGGCAGGTCCTTACAAGGACGGTCCGTTCCGAATGGGCACCGCCGTCGCCTTTGGCGGTGTTCCTGTCCTGCCAGGCGACATCATCATCGGAGACTCCGACGGCGTGGTGGTGGTTCCCCGCGAACAGGCAAACGCCGTCGCCGAAGCAGCGGAGGCCGTGTTCGCGGACGAAACCAACCGCCGTCAAACCATCGTCGCGGCACGCTCCTAGCCGCCGCACCTTTCCAAGCAAGAAAGACACCAATTCCATGACAGCATGCACCGTCATTGGCCTCGGCGAAGCCGGCGCCACCTACGCCGCGGCACTTACCGCTGCCGGCCACGCGGTCACTGGGTTCGACCCCGTGGCAGCGTCCACCCCCGCCGGCGTCACCCGCGCCGCCACCGCTGCAGAAGCCTGTGAAGGGGCCGATATCGTCCTGGTGATGACCGGAGCCGCAGCTGCCCGCAGTGTAGCCCAGGAGTGCCTGCCGGTCCTGGCCCCCGGCAGCTGCTACGCCGACTTCACCTCCTCATCGCCCGGCGTCATGCAGGAACTCGGGCAGCTGCCCACCCAGGCCGCCTTCGCCGACGTCGCCATCCTCGGCCCGGTCTCAGCGCTGGGGGAGAAGACGCCCTTGATGGTCAGTGGCCCCGGCGCCCAGGCCGTCGCCGCCCTGCTGGAACCCCTGGGCGTCCAGGTGGAAATCGCCGACGGCGGCCCCGGGGCGGCCATGGCGCACAAGCTGCTGCGCAGCGTCCTCATGAAGGGCCTGGCCTCCGTGGTGGTCGAGGCCGTCACGGCAGGCAAGGCCGCAGGCCTCGAGGACTGGATCCGCGCCCAGATTGCCGGGCAGCTTGCCGGTGACGGCCAGGCCGTTATCGACAGGTTCCTCACCGGCACCGCCAAACATGCCGCCCGCCGGTCCAGGGAGATGCAGGACACCGCCGGCTACCTCTCGGACCTTGGCGTCCCCGCAGAGATGACAACCGCTTCCGCCAATGCCTTGACCCGCATCGCGCACGCAACGGAACCGGCCTTGCGCTGACCGCCCGGTCGGGCACAATCAGGAACAGGCAACACATGATTTCCACAACAACCGGCATTCCGCCGTCAGGAGCAGCAGCATGATCGGCATCTGGGCACTCGGCGCCTATCTGGCCGTCATCCTGCTCTGGACCACCTTGATCAAGCGCAGCGTGGGGGAAGCGATGATCCTGGGATTCCTGGTGGTCCTCCCGTTCACCGGCGCAGCCGCGGCGCAAGTTGGATGGTCGGCACTCTATTCGGCTGCAACTGACGAAATTGTCTACGCCACCATGGCCTTCGTTTTCATGGGCTACCTGCTGGACAAGGGCGGCGTCCTGGACAGGTTGATCGACCTGCTCAACTCCCTGATTGGCGGCGTGAAGGGCGGGCCGGCATGGGTTTCGACAGTGGCTTCAGCGGGCCTGGGCGGCGTGGTCCACAACCAGGCTGCGATCGCCGCGACCGTGGGGTCGGTCACCATCCCCTGGATGGAGAAGTCCCGGCTGGACAAGCCCGCGGCCGCCACCCTTGTGGCAGGCAACGCCGGGATGGGCATTACCTTCCCGTTCAGCGCCTCCATGTTCGTCCTGGTCGGTTCAGCCACGGTGGGGCCCCTCCTGAACATCAACGCGCTGGTCCTGCCACTGCTTTTCGGAGGCCTGTGGTGCTTCCTGCACCGGCTCATCGTCACTTGGCTGCTGATCCGCAAAAGCGGGATGGCACCCCTTGATGCAGCCCACCGGATGTCCGTCCGGGCCGCTTTCGGCCAGGGCTGGGCCACCCTCCTGCTGTTCGTCGTCGCCATCCCGTTGGTCATCACCTCGGGATTCCTCACGTCGGCGCTCTCGGACTGGACCGGTGGTGACGTCAGCAAGTCCGTCAGCGTGATCGTCTGGATCCCTGTGGTCCTGCTCATCACAGGTGCCCTGCTGGGGCGGAAACAACTGCCACGCACCGGCCGCGCCTGGGTCGAACTGCTCCAAGGCTCTGCACCGCGCTTCGGAATTGTTGGCGTGACGGTGGTCTTCGCTTTCGCCGGTGCCAATGCGCTCGCCGCCACCGGCCTTCCCAAGCAGATGACGGCCCTGCTGAACGGAATGAACCTCCCCCTCTGGCTGCTCGCCATCCTGATCGGCCTGATCGTCATCGCCGTCGCGGCCCCGCTGTCCGCCACGGCCACCATGGCCGCCGTCGGGACGGTTGGCGTCGCAGCCCTCGTCGCGGCCGGTGTTCCGGCCACCACGGCCGCCGTCGCCGTCCTGGTTTTCTCCTCCTGCGAAGCGGCGGTCCCGCCCGGCGGCGCCCCGCTCTATGTTGCCTGTGGCATAGCGGACGTCAACCCCATCAAGACCTTCGCGCGCCTGCTCACCCACTACGCCCTGCCCCTGCTGGTCATCGGCGTGTTGATCATCCTCGGCGTCCTGCCGATCTAAGGAACCACCATGGACACATCTCGAAGAGTCACCGAAACCGTCTTCGTCATCACCCTCGGAGCGCTCCTCATCGGTGGCGTTCTGTTTGTGGCAGGGCAGGCCGCTGGGCTGGTGGCCGGCCAGGGCGGATGGCTCGATTTCTTCAATAACTTCATCAAGCCCCCCATCTGCATTGCGGCGTCCGTCTGCGCGGTGGCCGGGTTCCTGCTCAGCTACAAGCGCCCGCAAAAGCAGTCGCCGCAGCAACAGGAAGCAACCACCCGATGACCGGGCACAAACAGTTTCCGCGCTTCGCCGATCTCCTGCAGCGGGAAGGCGGGTTGTCAGGGACATCCTGGACGACGTGGGCTTCTACAACGGCACCGCGGATGACCGGATCACTGAAGGCACCCCGGACCTCGGCATCCAGGAATGGGCGGAACACCCGATCACCGGCCGGGCCGTGCTCGTCGACGTGGAGGGGTACCGGAACGCTGCGGGAGAGCCGATCGACCACACTGCCGGGGAACCTCTCACCCTGGGCCTGGTCCAGGCAGCCATGGCGGCGCAATCCATCACCACCCGTCCCGGCGACATCCTCATGCTCCACACCGGCTGGTGCGAATGGTTCCTTGCGCTTGGTCCGGAGGAGAAGCAACGCATCCGCGAGAGCCGCAAGGCGTCCGGTGTGGCACAGTCGGAGGAGTTCGTGGCCTGGGCGTGGGACAGCCAGTTCGCTCTTGTCGCCGCGGACAACTTCGCGTTCGAATGCCTGCCGGCGGTACCTGAGAGCCCGTACCGGTCTTCGGCCACCAACGACCATGGCATGATGCACCAGCAACTCCTGGCCAAACTCGGCCTGCCCTTGGGCGAACTCTGGAAACTCACGCCCCTGGCCCGGCACATGAAGACCACCGGCCGCTGGGATGCCTTCATCAGCATCAAGCCCCTGAACATCACCGGGGCTACCGGTTCCCCGGCCAACGCCACAGCCATCACCTGACCCCGACCACTAGGGAGGGCCCTCCGTGACGCCACAGAAAGGTCCGGCCGGTGTGAGTCACCGACCGGACCTTTCTGCGTTCATTGTGAAGCTGGCGTGGATCAGCGGAAGATGCCGGGCATCGCCGTCGTCCGCTTTAAGGGGCTGAGGACGCCGCGTTATACGCCTGCTGGATCACTGAACCCCAATACGGGCCGTACATCTTGGTGGAGTTGCTGCCGTAGCCGTAGCTGTTGACCGAGTTCTGGTAGCCGCTGGAGCTGGTGCCGATGAACCACGGCCCGCCCGAGGAACCGCCCGTCATGTTGCAGGGAATTCCCTGGCTGGTGAACTGGGGGTTGTAGGGATCGTTGGTGGCGGTGCCGGAGCAGCTTTTCAGGGATTCGCCGTTGAACGGTGAGGCTGCCGGATAGCCGAATGCCTTGTAGGCGAGGCCGCGGGCGGCGTTGAAGCTCACCCCGGAGGCCCCGACGACATCGGCGAGGTTGCGGCCGTTGAGCTGGCTTACTACGGCAAAGCCCGTGTCATACTCCATGCTGCCGGACGAGCTCCACTGGGTTGGGGCGTAAAGCGCCTTGGCAGTCCACTTTCCGTAGGGTGCGGAGCCATTCAGGTATGCAGGAACAAACGTGAATTTGGTGGCAAAGGCTCCGGGTCCTTCATTGAGGCAGTGGCCGGCGGTGGACACGGTGTTCCGGTTGGCCGATGCCACCGAGTTTGCCGAGCAGACATAGTTCGTGCCGCCGAGGGTGAAGAACACCTTGCCGATGTGGGACACGGGGCTTTCGCTGGCGTTGGCCTTGGTCTGGATCTGGGGTGCCGAGCCCTGGACCTTGGTCTCCGGGCCCTTAGCCTGCTCGGGGAGGACGGCCGGGCTGGACTGTTGCCGGTCCACAGCTTTCTTCGCCAGAACGTCCGCCGGGATGGCCGAGCGCATGCGTTCGGGCGTCCAGTAGTCGGCGCCGGTTGTGTCGGTGAGGGCCATGCTGCTGACGCCGGCAACGTCCTTGGTGTCCGACGATGCGGGCGCCGCCGTTGCCTGACCTGCTGAGCAGAGGGCGAACAGTGCTGCTGTTGTGAGGCTCATGAGGCTTGTGGCCAGAGTCCTGGGTGATGTCATAGCTGTCCTCGGTAGGTTCGGGTGAAGCGGACCTGATGTGGTTCGCTGGGGATGAACCTATCCCGGTATGACAAAGTTGTAAATAAGATTCCTGAATCAGTTATTCGCTCAACTAATCTGTAATCCCAGGCTTGCGGCGCAGGGTGTGGGGCTCGCCGGTGAGTTCCTCAAGCCGGTCCGCCGGACTGCCGTGGAGCTTCAGGACCAACAGGATGCAGGTCCCCCGCCGCGGGGCGCCCGGATCTACGGCAGGCGGGATGGCCGCAGCAGGGTCGCTTCGCCGGCCCGGTCCGGGTGCAGCGGTACCGGACTGACCAGCACCGCAGGGCCCCGGTGCAGGAAGCCGCTGGAGACGGCCCGGCAGCGGATGCCCCCGCGGCCCCGCATGGCCGGATGCGCACCGGGCGCCAGCATCTCGTTCATCCACGAACAAGGCTGGGCGTGCCGGCCGCCGTGCAGGGACACCGCAGACCCGCCGGATTCCAGCACGAAGTCCTGCCCCAGCAGGGGCGCCAACTGGGCTCCGCGGAGCACCACGTTCCGGCGGGTCAGCAGGGGATCGAACGGCCGGGCGCCCAGCTCGGCGGCGATGGCTTCGAGGGATTCGACGGCGAACAGGGTCACCGCGGCGTCCATGTGCGCGGCCTTGCCAAAGAACCGGTCACCCACGATGCCCTTGCCGGCCACCACCTCCGCCTGGTCTGCATCAGTGGTGGGAACGTCGGCGGCACCTTCCCGGGCGCGGCCGAAATAGGCATGTGCGGGGGACACCAGCAGATGCAGGATCTCGACGTCGTACCGGTAGGTCCCCAACCGTTCCCTCACCTCGCAAGCTCGGCCAGGGAACCCTGCGGCCGGGGGCCCTGGTTAAACCAGCGTAGGGCAGGCCGGCATTGAAATCCCGCGCTTCGGTGGCAGGATCAGGAACCATGGACACCTCATCCTCACCCGCCGCCGTCGCGCCGCCCAGACGGCGGACGGCTATTTTCTGGGTATCAGTGGTCTGCGCCGCGGCCCTCTCGGGGGTTGCCGTGTGGATGCTGGCCGGGAACCCCGCCGTCCTGGCCGGTCATCCGCTGCTGCCGGGAATCCTGCTGGCGGCCGGCGCCGCGGGCGTGGCTTGGGCGGTCCTGCTGTGGCTGCGCCGGGATGTTCCCCGGCCCCGCTCCCTACCCAGGATTGTTGGCGCATGGTTGGGCCGGTTGGCCGTTCTGGTGTTCGCTGCCGGGCTTGCCTGGCTCAACCCCTTTGCCTACCAGCCGGGAGCGGCGGCGGAGGCGGGCCCGACCTCGGACTTCAGCGTCACAGAAACGAACGCCGCCGTCACCATGTCACCCGAGGGGAGCGCCACTGCCAAGGGCCTGGTCTTCTACCCCGGCGCGCGCGTGGATGCCCGGGCCTACCAGGACATTCTTGCGCCGGTGGTAGGCGCCGGGTACCGGGTGGTCATCCTGAAGGAACCGCTGGGGCTCAGCCTGCTGGACGGCAACCAGGCCCGCGGCGCCATCGGGGACAACCCGGACATCACCACCTGGGCCGTGGGCGGCCACTCGCTCGGCGGTGTCTCTGCATCCTCGTTCGCCCTCCACAACGCCGACATCAAGGGCCTGGTCCTGTACGCCTCCTACCCTGTGGAGTCGCTGCGGGGAAGGACCGGATTGTCCATCCTGTCCGTCTCCGGCAGTAGCGACGGACTAAGCACCCCGGCAAAAATCGACGCGGCTCCCGCCAACTGCTGCCCGCCGACACGGAATTTGCGGCTGTCAGGGGCGGAGTGCACGCGTTCTTTGGCGACTACGGCAACCAGCCGGGCGACGGCGAACCCGGCGTCAGCCGCCAGGCCGCCCAGCAGCAGATCGCCGCCGCCACCGTCGCCTTCCTGGGGCGGCTTTAGGCCCCCACATACGTTGCCAGGTGCCGCCCGGTGAGCGTTGCCCGCCCGGCCACCAGCTCAGCCGGCGTTCCCTCGAAAACGATCCTGCCGCCGTCGTGCCCTGCTCCCGGGCCGATGTCGATGACCCAGTCCGCGTGGGCCATCACCGCCTGGTGGTGCTCGATCACGATCACCGACTTCCCTGCATCCACGAGCCGGTCCAGCAGGCCCAGCAGCTGTTGGACGTCCGCCAGGTGCAGGCCCACGGTGGGCTCGTCCAGGATGTACACGTCCCCGGTCTCCGCCATTTGCGTGGCCAGTTTGAGCCGCTGGCGCTCGCCGCCGGACAGCGTGGTGAGCGGCTGGCCCAGGGTGATGTAGCCGAGGCCGACGTCCGCCAGCCGCTCAAGGACCTTGTGCGCGGCGGGCGTCTTCGCCTCACCCCCGGCAAAATACGCCAGCGCCGCGTCCACTGACATGTCCAGAACGTCGGCGATGTTCTGCCCGGCCAACGTGTATTCGAGGACGGCGGGCTGGAAGCGGCGGCCCTCGCAGTCCTCGCAGGTGGACTCCACGGTGGCCATGACGCCGAGCTCGGTGAAGATCACCCCGGCGCCATTGCAGGTGGGGCAGGCGCCCTCGGAGTTGGAGCTGAACAGCGCCGGTTTCACCCCGTTGGCCTTGGCGAAGGCCTTGCGGATGGGCTCCAGCAGGCCGGTGTAGGTGGCCGGGTTGCTGCGGCGGGACCCCTTGATGGCGCCCTGGTCGATCACCACCACGCCCTCCCGCTTGGCCAGCGAGCCATGGATCAGCGAGCTCTTCCCCGAGCCGGCCACGCCCGTCACCACGCACAGCACGCCGAGAGGGACGTCGACGTCCACATTCTGCAGGTTGTTCGTGGCGGCGCCCCGGACTTCAAGCGCGCTGGTTGCCTTCCGGACGGATTCCTTGAGTCGGGCGCGGTCGTCCAGGTGCCGGCCGGTGATGGTCCCACTGGAACGGAGCCCGTCCACGTCGCCTTCGTAGACAATCTCGCCGCCGCCCGTGCCGGCTTTGGGGCCGAGGTCGACGACGTGATCGGCGATGGCGATCATCTCCGGTTTGTGCTCCACCACCAGCACGGTGTTGCCTTTGTCCCGCAGCTGCAGCAGGAGCGTGTTCATCCGCTCGATGTCGTGCGGATGCAGCCCGATGCTGGGCTCATCGAAGACATAGGTGACATCGGTGAGCGAGGAGCCCAGGTGGCGGATCATCTTGGTCCGCTGCGCCTCGCCGCCGGAGAGGGTGCCCGCCGGGCGGTCCAGGGACAGGTAGCCCAGGCCGATCTCGGCGAAGGAATCCAGCAGGTCCCGCAGCCCGGCCAGCAGCGGCCGGACCGAGGGTTCGTCCAGGTCACGGATCCATTGCGCCAGGTCGCTGATCTGCATGGTGCACAGGTCCGCGATGTTCCTGCCATTGATCTTCGAATTGAGCACTTCCGGGGTGAGCCGGGTTCCGCCGCAGTCCGGGCAGGTGGCGAAGGTGACCGCCCGCTCCACGAAGCGTTTCACGTGCGGCTGCATGGCCTCCACGTCCTTGGACAGCATGGACTTCTGGATCTTGGGGATGATGCCCTCGAACGTGAGGTTGACGCCTTCCACCTTGATCTTGGTGGGTTCGGCGTACAGCATTGTGTCCAGCTGCTTCGCCGTAAAATTGGCGATCGGTTTGTCCATGGGCAGGCCCATGCCCTCGAACAGGCGTCCGTACCAGCCGTCCATCGAGTAGCCGGGGACGGTGAGCGCGCCCTCATTCAGGGACTTGGAATCGTCGTACAGCGCAGTCCGGTCGATGTCGCTGATGTTCCCCATGCCCTCGCAGCGAGGACACATGCCGCCGAGGTAGGTCACCTGGCGCACCACGTTCTTTTCCACCCGGCCGCCCTTTTCGGTGCTCATGATGCCGCTGGCCTTGCGGGTGGGCACGTTGAAGGAGAAGGCGGTGGGCGGCCCGACATACGGTTTACCCAGGCGGCTGAACAGGATCCGCAGCATGGCGTTCGCGTCGGTGGCGGTGCCCACGGTGGAGCGCGGGTTGGCGCCCATCCGCTCCTGGTCCACAATGATGGCGGTGGTCAGCCCCTCCAACCGGTCCACATCCGGCCGGGCAAGGTTGGGCATGAAGCCCTGCACGAACGCGCTGTAGGTCTCGTTGATCATCCGCTGCGACTCCGCGGCGATGGTGGCGAACACGAGCGAGCTCTTGCCGGAGCCGGACACGCCGGTGAAGGCGGTCAGGCGGCGCTTCGGCAACTCCAGGCTGATGTCCTTCAGGTTGTTTTCCCGGGCGCCCTGCACCTGGATCCGGTCGTGGCTGTCGGCGATGTGCAGCGCCTGCCTGGTCTCCATGTCGGCGTCCGTGCTCAAGGTGTCCCCCTTCTCGTGGAGCGGCGCGGGACGGAGGCTGCACTGTGAGTCTCCGACCGGCGTCGTCCCTTATATACGTGGCTGTTTATATGCCTAAGGCTGCTGGTTGATGCGGACGGTGTTTCCGGCGGGGTCGCGGAAGGCGCAGTCGCGGATGCCGTACGGCTGGTCGATGGGTTCCTGGACAACGTCGGCCCCGGTCGCCTCCACCTTGGCGAAGGCGGCGTCCACGTCGGGGGCGGAGAGCACGATGGTGGCGTAGGTGCCCTTGGCCATCATTTCGGTGATGGTACGGCGCTCATCCTCGGTGATTCCGGGGTCTACTGCAGGCGGGTGCAGGACGATGGAAACGTCCTTCTGCCCGGCGGGGCCAACGGTAATCCAGCGCATGGTGCCGCGGCCCACGTCGTTGCGGATTTCGAAGCCCAAAGCGTCGCGGTAAAACGCCAGCGAAGCATCGGGATCGGTTGCGGGAAGGAAGGTTGAGGAAATGTTGATGTCCATGGCAGTCATGCTAGTAACGGCTCAGGGGTGGGCGCTTCTCGATTCCTGACCGGTCTGGTGACCTGTTTCGCCACGCACGCGGGGATCCCCGCCGTCGATCCTCCCGCTTCTTGCTTATATACGCTCGGGGGCATTCCCACCAGTTCACTGAAGCGGGTGCTGAAAGTCCCCAAGGAGGAACAGCCGACGGCGAAGCACACCTCCGTGACGCTGAGGTCACCTTTGCGCAGCAGTGCCATGGCCCGTTCGATTCGGCGCGTCATGAGGTAGCTGTAGGGCGATTCGCCGTAGGCGAGCTTGAAGCGGCGGCTGAAATGGCCTGCGGACATGTGGACGTCCTTGGCGAGCGATTCGACGTCGAGCGGCTGGGCGTACTCGCGGTCCATCCGGTCCTTGACGCGCCTCAGCTGGACGAGTTCGCGCAGGTACGGATCATTGGCGGGTGTGCTGGTCACAGCTCCGATCGTGCTACGTCCGGGAGGGGTTGTCCAGAGTCCGGACACCGGGGTTCCGGTGGACATTTTGACCCTGCGGCGGAGGGTATGATTATCCCGCTGACCAGCATGAGGTCCTCGCCCGAACAGGGCTCGAGAAACCCGGCACCGGCAAACCAACCCTGTTTCACCCCCTCCTAAACCCTGCCCGAATACTGCTCGGGACCCTTGAAAGGACGCCATGAATCTGCTGTGGGAAATCGCCGGCTGGGCAGGCGCGGTTGCGATTCTCAGTGCGTACCTCGCCGTTTCCATGGGCTGGCTGAAGGCAGGGAAGGGCTTCCAGACAGCGAACCTCTTCGGTTCCGTGGCCTTCATCATCAACGGCACCCTGCACAGCGCCTGGCCGTCCGTGGTCACTAACGTTGCGTGGTTCCTCATCTCCGCGGTGGCGCTGGTCCGGATGCGCTCGGAGGAGGCGGCCGCCGAGCCTGCGGAAGCTGCCCATGT
This sequence comes from Arthrobacter sp. E44, assembly GCF_041877125.1. NCBI lineage: Bacteria > Bacillati > Actinomycetota > Actinomycetes > Micrococcales > Micrococcaceae > Arthrobacter > Arthrobacter sp. E44. The sequence goes on along the minus strand of NZ_JBHDJA010000017.1, from coordinate 49,233 downwards.
CCAGTACCCGGGCGTTCCGGACTCCACAGGCCAGATGGCCATTGTCGAGGCCCTCACCGACGCCCTGCCTGTGGTGTCCTCGGCGCCGGTAGTGGCGGACGGGCCGCGCCTGGCTCTGTAGCAATCCGGCGGACAGGCGCCGCGGGAATCGCCGGCGTCCACTCCCGCGTGGTACACGATCGTCCATATAGCTGATCGTTTTTGCCATGGGAACCGGTTCCAGGGCTCCATAGCCTTGAGGGGTGACCAGCGACCCCCAAAACCCCAGCATGATCCTCCTGCCCGACGCCCCCGCTGGCCAGCAGGACCTCCTGGCGGCAGGCGGCGTGGCCTGCTGGAGCGAGCCGGTATGGATCGACACTTACGCACCCGGTAAGCCGGACAGATATCCGCTGTTCCTGGACCGGCGCGTCTACCAGGGATCCAGCGGCAAGGTATATCCGATGCCGTTCATCGACAGCATCGAGGCGGTGAAACAGCCCAGGCTGTGGCAGGCCATCCACCTGGAGAATGAGTACGTCCGCCTGATGCTGCTCCCGGAGATCGGGGGCCGCATCCACGTCGGCTACGACAAGACCACCGGCTACGACTTCTTTTACCGGAACAACGTGATCAAGCCCGGGCTGGTGGGCCTGGCCGGGCCGTGGATCTCCGGCGGGGTGGAGTTCAACTGGCCGCAGCACCACCGGCCCGCCACGTTCCTGCCGGTGGAAACGGCCGTTGAGCGCGCCGGCAACGGTGACGTGACCGTCTGGCACAGCGACCTGGACCCGCTGCAGCGGATGCGGGGCACCCACGGCGTCCGGCTCCGGCCCGGCAGTTCACTCATCGAGGTCGATGCGCGGCTGCATAACCGGACCGATGAGCCGCAGACCTTCCTCTGGTGGGCCAACGTGGCCGCGCGGGCGCATGACAGCTACCAGTCTTTCTTTCCCACCGACGTCCGGTACGTGGCGGACCACGCCCGCCGGGCCATCACCGCTTTTCCGCGCGCTGACCGGCCCTATTACGGCGTGGACTATCCCGCGCTGGCCGCCGCAAGCAGCCCTGCCGAGGGCCGGCCGGACGCGGACCGGCTCGACTTCTACGCCAACATCCCCGTCCCCACCTCCTACATGGTTACGGACACGGCGGACAGCTTCTTCGGCGGTTACGACCACCAGGCGGATGCCGGGTTCGTCCATTGGGCGGACCGCAGCATCGCGCCCGGCAAGAAGCAGTGGACGTGGGGCAACGGTCCGGTGGGCCAGGCATGGGACGGGCATCTAACGGACGACGACGGCCCGTACGTTGAGCTGATGGCCGGCGTCTTCACGGACAACCAGCCGGACTTCAGCTACCTCGCCCCGGGCGAGACGCGCACCTTCAGCCAGTACTGGTACCCCATCCGGCAGATGGGGCCAGCGCACCAGGCGAACCTGGACGCCGCCGTCGCGCTTTCCCTGGACGGTTCCGGCAGGACCGCCACCGTTGGCGTCTCCGGCACCACCCGCAGGGAACATGCGGCCGTTGTCCTGAAGTGCTCCGGCGAAACGGTCCGGAGCTGGACTGTCCTTCTCTCGCCAGCGCATCCGTTTACCGCCACCTTTGACCTGCCCTCGCCGGCCAGGGCAACGGACTTGACGCTCCAGGTCCTCGATGCCGGGCGCGAACTCATTACCTGGACGCCCCGGGAGCCCGTCGATAATGCGGCCGGGCCCTGGGTGGCCACCGAACCCGCGCAGCCGCGGGATATGGAAAGCCAGGACGAGCTGTTTGTCACCGCAACCCACCTGGCGCAAAACCGGCACCCCACACGGTCGCCGTTGCCCTACTTCGAGGAGATGATCCGCCGGGATCCGTTGGACTCCCGCGCGTCCATCGCCTTGAGCGCAGCCAGGTACCGGGAAGGCCGCTACGGCCAGGCGCGGGACCTGCTGGCGAATGCACTGGCACGACTGACCCGGCGGAACCTTAACCCGCCCAGCGGGGAGGCCAGCTACCGGCTGGGCCTCGTCCTGGAACGCCTTGGCCTCATGGACGAAGCCCGGGAACGGTTTGGGAAGGCTGCCTGGGACAGGGCATGGGCACATCCGGCGCAGCTTGCGCTGGCCCGGCTGGCCCTGCGCGGCGAAGACCCAGCCCGTGCCCTGCAGCACGCTGACGCCGCATCGTCCCTGGAAACCACCAGCCCCGAAGCACGGCACCTCCGGTACCTGGCGCTGGAACAGCTGGGGTGCAGGACGGAGAGTGGGCAGTTGCTGCAGGACATCGTGGCCGCCGACCCGCTGGATCCCGTGGCCCTGGCGCTCGCGGGGGCCCTGGACGTGGCGGATCCGAAGACCGGGCTGACTGTGGCCTGCTGGCTGGCCCGGGCGGGGCAGTGGCAGCGTGCCCTGGACCTGACCGAAGCCGAAGCCGAAGCCGCGGACTACCCGGCGTTCGGCAACCCCGGTCCGCTCCGCCACTATCTGCGTGCCTGTTGGTTGGAGGAACTCCTGGATTTCCGGGCCGCGGCTGCCGAGCGCACGAAGGCCCGGTGCGCGGACTCGTGCTACGCCTTCCCCTACGGCCTGGATGACTATGACGCGCTGCTCCGCGCCCTCGAAGCCGACCCGCGCGACCACGTGGCCCACGGACTCCTGGGCTGCTGGCTGCTGGACAGCGGGCGGACCGCCGACGCTCTGGGCCACCTGGAGCAGGCCATGGCACACGGCAGCACAGACCCTGTGGTGTGGCGGAACAGCGCCCTGGCTGTGACCAACACCGGCGGCGACCCCGCCACTGCCGACAGCTGCCTTGCGCGGGCTTTAAACCTCAGTCCGGGGGACGCCCGGCTTGTCTTTGAACGGGCCGTGCTGTCGGGGCTGCGCGGCCTGCCTGCCGAGCAGCGTATCGCGGACATCGAACAGCAGGGGCCCGCCGTCCTGGCCCGTGATGATCTCGCCGTCCTCTACGCCAACCTGTTGACCGACGTCGGACGCGCCCAGGACGCCCTGGCACTCCTGGCCTCGCGCACCTTCCAGCCCTTTGAAGGCGGCGAGGGGCTGGCGCTCGCCGCCTACGACCGGGCCGCGGTCCAGCAGGCGCGGACGTTAATGGAGCAGGAGCCGACGGCGGCAATCACCCTGCTGCGCGAGGGCATCGCAGCGCCGGCGAACCTGGGCGAGGGGCGGCATCCGGGGGACAGCATGGCTGAACGGCTCGTGGCGCTGGGCGATGCGCTGGAACGGTCGGGTGATGGCGTGGCTGCGAGGGAGGCCTGGGCTGCAGCCTGCGGCGGGGGGAATGCGTTGGCCGTGGATCGGGGTCCGGCCGGGCCGGCCGACTACTGGAGGGGTGTGGCTTTCATCCGTCTGGGGAGGCGCCAGGAAGCGGACCGGATCTGGGACAGCCTGGAAATCCGGGCAGCCGAACTGGAGGCGGCGCCCGCGGAACCCGACTATTTCGCCACCTCGCTGCCGGAGCTTTTGCTGTTCGCCACTGATACCGCTGCGTCGCGTGGCGCTGCGGCGGCCTCGCTTCGGGAACTGGCCAGGCGCGGCCGGCTGTCCGGGCCCCTGCAAATGAAGGAAGAGGTCTCCCGGTGACTGAAGAACCGCGATACCTCGGGTCCGGGACCCTGGAAGGTGACACGCGCAGCCTGACCGGGGCGCCGCCGGCGCACCTTCCCTCCCGCATGGCCATCTCGCTCTGGGACTTCTCCTGGTACACCCGCGCCGAGGACGGCGGGCCGTACGCGGACCTGGACAAGGCGTGTGCCAAGGCAGCGGAGCTCGGGTACAACGCCATCCGCATCTGCGCCGCGCCGTTGCTGCTCTTCGGAGGCCTGGGCCTGGACGCGCTGGCGGAGGATCTGGAGATCGAGGGACTGGGCACGGCGCCCGACGGCGGAATCTACGGCCGCGGGACCCGCTGGTATGACGCCCCGGGCGGTTACCGGCTGAACCTGCGGCAGCGGCTGCTGGACCTGTTCGACGCCGCCCAACGGCACGGCCTGGTGGTGGTCCTGGCCAGCTGGGAGTACCAGCAGTCGCCGGTGTTTGCCGCGTCGCCGCAGTGGTTCGAAGCCATCGATGCCGTCCCGCAGGCGGACCGGTACGGGGTCCTGGCCGACGCCTGGGACCGGTTGATCCGGGCGGTCTCCGACGCCGGGCACCGGGACAGCATCGCCCTCGTGGAACTGCACAACGAGGTGGACTTTTCCATCCTGCCGGCCCTGGCCGACGGCGGCAGCGAGCAGGTGCAGCGCCTGCGCCGGCTGCATCCCGACCTGCTGGTGACGGCCAGCTACGGAAAACCCCCGCACCTGGCCATGCACACGGTGCCCGACGGCCTGGGTGCAGCGCAGTTCCATGTCTACAGCTATGGCGTGCTGGACGCGCTGCAGCAGCAGATCGACATTCGGTCCGAGGGGACGGCCGGCTTCCCCAACCCGGCACTGCGTGCGCTGCTGCGGGCCGACACACCTCCTTTTCCGGACTACGGCCGCCTCGCCGCCTGGAAATACCGCGCCACCGTGGTGACCGACCAGATGTTTTACGGCTACGACTGGATCGACCCGGACGCGTGGGACACCTGGCTGTACAACAACTACGGTCCCTACCGGGAGGTGATGCGGCGCGAGATCGAGTCCCGCGTCATCGCCATCGCCGCCTGGGCGCGGTGGAAAAACGTGCCCGCCCTGGTGGGTGAGGGCTGGATCGGGTACACCCCGCTCCTGGGCACGTTCGAGGAGGGGCCGGTGGGGCGGGACCTGGCCGAGCACGGCATCCGCACAGCCCTGGACCATGGCGTATGGGGCATGGTGCCCTGCTCCAACGCGGCTCCCCACCATCCCCTGTGGGCCGACGAGGCGTGGCAACGCCGCGTCAACAAGCTGATACTTACCGCCCCTGCGAACTGAAGGACTCCCGCATTGACTGGCCAACACACCGCCCTTGAGCTGCTGACTGCCGTCCACCGGCCTTTCGCCGGGCGGCGGCAACTGCCTGCCATGAGCAATACCGAGGACGTGCACAACCGCTGGCGGCTTACCAGCCACTATCTGGAGCGCGACGGCGGCCCTTACATTCCGGTGTCGGGCGAGATCCACTTCAGCAGGCTTCCCCGGAACCGCTGGGAGGACCGGCTCCGGCTGATGAAGGCCGGCGGCATCACCGTGGTGGCCTGCTACATTTTCTGGATCCACCACGAGCCGGTGCAGGGGGAGCCACGGTTTGACGGCAACCTGGACGTCGCTGCCTTCGTCCGGCTGTGCGCGGCCCTGGACTTGGACGTCGTCCTGCGCATCGGGCCTTGGGCCCACGGCGAGGCCCGCAACGGCGGGTTTCCGGACTGGGTGCAGGCTACCGACGTCGGGCACCGCACCAACGATCCCGCGTACTTGGCACTGGTAGAGCGCTGGTTCAACCTCGTTGGTGCCCAGTTGAACGGGCTGACCGGGCCGGGCAGCAACGTGATCGGCATCCAGCTGGAGAACGAGCTGTACGACCAGCCCGGGCATATCACCGAGCTGAAGAGGCTGGCGCGTGCGTCGGGGCTCACTGCCCCGATCTGGACGGCGACGGCGTGGGGCGGTGCCGATCTTCCCTTGGAGGAGGTGCTGCCGGTCTTCGGGGGCTATGGCGACGGGTTCTGGGTGGACGCCGACGCTCCCTGGGACCCCACCTTCAGACAGCACTACCTCTTCAGCCACCAGTGGGACGATGCCGGCATCGGCGCGGATCTGCGCGAGCATTTCTCCGGGGCGGAGGCTTCCGCTCCGCGCTCTTCATCCGATCTCTACCCGCCTGCCACCTGCGAGCTGACCGGCGGCATGGCCACGGCGTACCAGCGCCGGCCGTGGCCTTCGGGCAAGGATGTGGCGGCGGTGGCGAACAACAAGATCGGCAGCGGCTCCAGTTGGCAGGGCTACTACATGTTCGCCGGCGGCATGAACCCGGGGCCGGAGCTGCAGGAATCGCAGGCGACGGGTTACCCCAACGATCTTCCGGCATTCGACTACGACTTCCACGCTCCGATCGGCGCCTCGGGTCGGCTGGCGCAGAGTTTCGGGCTGCTGCGCCGGCAGCACGCGTTCCTGGCCGCGTTCGGAGAGCTTCTGGCGCCGATGCCCTCCACGCTGCCGGACCGGGTGCCCTCCGGGGTGGAGGATTCGGCGACCCTCCGCTGGGCCCTTCGCTCCGATGGGAACTCCGGATTTGTCTTCATCACCTGGCACCAGCCGCATATTCCCCTTCCGGAATACTCCGGTGCGCAGTTCCGGCTGGACCTCGATGTGGAGCCGGTGACGTTTCCCGCCGCTGCCGTGGACGTTCCCGCCGGCACCATCGCGGCGTGGCCGGTGAACCTGGAAGTTGGGGGTGTGCGGCTGCTGTGGGCCACGGCAACGCCGTTGACCGTTCTCGATGCCGACGGTTCGGCCACCCTGGTCCTTGCAGCCGAAGAGGGGATCGAGCCCCAGCTGTGTTTCCAGGAGGGGACGGTGCTGGAGGGCCCCGCAACTGCGCTTGGGGGCAACGCCTATGTGGTTGCTGCCTCTGCTCCGGTGACGCTGGCTGCGGCTACCCCCATAGGTTCCTTGGCAATTTTGGTGCTGCCCGCCGTATTGGTGGACCAGACCTGGGTCCTGGATACCTCGTGCGGCCGGGAGCTGGTTCTGTCCGCAGATCCAGTCTGGCTGGATGCCGGGGGCCGGCTGTCGGGAAGGTCTGGGGGAACGCCGGCTGTCCGGCGGTACTCCCCGGAGCCTGGCTGCTTTGAGGACGTGGCCGTCGAAACGGAAGGACTGGACCCCGCACGCCAGGCCGTGCCGGTGGAGCTTGTCCGCTCCGCGCAGGCCGTTCCTGCGTCCTTCGGCTCACTGGCGGGCCGGGCCGCAGCCCCGGACGATGCAGCCATCAGCCACTCCGCAGCGGTGTACCGGCTGGAACTTCCGACGGCGGGACCCACCACCGGGGGAGGGCTGGCTGAGTTGGAGGTCGCCTGGGCGGGCGATGTCGCCCGCCTTGTGGTGGACGGCAGGGTGGTGGCGGACCGTTTCTGGAACGGCTCCCCGTGGATCCTCGAAACCAGTGACGTGGGCATCCAGCCAGGTTCCGACGTCGTCCTTCAGATCCTGCCGCTGCCCCAGGCAGCCAAGGTGGGCGTGCCCGCACCGGCCCAGCTCCGAAGGGATGCCGTGGACGGGGACCTGCTCGCCCTGGACAGCGTGCAGATGGTGCACTGGACTGAATGGCGGGAAGCCCGAGCCTGAGGCGCCCCTCCGGCATAGGATGGACGTTTCGTGACGGAGGGAGCGGATGTGGAGCGGGCACACGGGTTCGCCAACCAGCGGCTGGTGGTGGTGCCACGTCCGCTGGTCCGTGAGGCGCTTGCCCGTCCCATCACCCGGCACCTCGTGGTCACGGACGCCGGCGTCTTCCCGGCCGCGGAGGACCATGGACGCTACCGTCCGGGGGGTGCCGAGGAAACCATCATTATCCTCTGCGTCGCCGGACGGGGCTGGGTGGAAACCGCCGGTACCCGGACCGACGTAGGCAAGGGAACCGCCGTGGTGCTTCCCGGCGGAACCGGCCAGGCACATGCATACGGTGCCGCGACACATGATCCATGGACGATCTGGTGGTGCCACGTGCGGGGCAGCGATGTCCCCGAGCTGGTTACGGAGGCCGGGATACGCCCCGATGGACCCATCATCCCGCTGCTGGCCGTGGACCGTTTGACGGCCATGCTGGATGAGATCATCACGGCACTGGAGAAGGACCAGTCACCGGCGCGGCTGGTAGTTACGGCGGGCATGGCGTGGAAGCTGCTGGCCACGCTGGCGGTGGACCGTCGCGTCCCTGAGAAGGGGACACCGTTGCAGCAGGCGATGAACTTCCTGGAGGAACGGGCGGACGGGACCATCCGGCTGCCTGAGCTTGCCGCGCTGGTGGGGGTGTCGTCGTCGCACCTCAGCAAGCTGTTCCGCGAGGCGACCGGCGGGGGAGTGCTGGCCCATCACACAGCCCTGAAGATGGCGCGCGCACGGCATCTGCTGGATACGACCGACCTGACCATTGCGCAGGTGGGCCGGGAAGTGGGCCTGCAGGACCAGTTCTACTTTTCCCGCCAGTTCCGGCGCCTGCACGGGGTCAGCCCCAGTGTCTACCGGGCGGAGCGGAAGGGGTAGTTCATCTTCCAGTCCTGCAGCTAGAGCAGGGGATGGTCCTGGTTGCCCTGTTTGCCGGCCCCGACGGTGGTGCGTTCGACGATCTCCTGCGCGATCGCGTACACCTTGCGGTTCGTATCCTGGCTCAGTTGGCTCATGAGCCCGTAGGCCTCGTCGGCCGTGATGCCGGTGCGCCCCATCAGGATGCCCTTGGCCTGCTCAATGACCGCCCGGTTCACGGCGGACGCGGCCACCGCCTCCGTGGCGAGTTGGTGCCGGTCCGAATGGATTGACGTGGTCAGGTCCACGATTACGCCCCAGACACCGATGGGGGTGGTTCCGTCCAGGATGTAGTCGGCAGAGTAAAGCAGTTTGTGCTGCCGGTCCTTGCGGTCCCGGATGGACACATAGATGGATGACGGCCCGCCGTTCTTGGACACGTGCTCCCAATACGCCTGGACCCTTGGGCGGTCTTGGGGCTCGAGATGGGGCATAACCATGTCCATGGAGGGGACCACCTCGCCCCGCTCATACCCGTACATGCGGTACAGCCCGTCAGACCAGCGGAAGATGCCGTCCTCGAAGTAGTACTCGACAAGGCCGGTGGGGCAGTCGAGGAAGTCGTTTTGGTGGACCCTCCCCTGCACGGGTCCTGGATCCTTGCTGCTGGCTGTCAATAAAGGGCCATTCCTACGTGCGGTACGCGGGCTACCCCCTGCCCGGCGCGAAAACACCAGAATATAGCAATTTGAATGCCAGTTAGGTGTCCAGTCCCGGCGCAGCCAGGTTCACCGGCCACGTGATTCCGTGGTGGCTTTACCCGGTGCGGAACGAAATCAGCACCTTGCCGGACCTGGTGGGGTCTTTGGCAAGCTCGAAGGCTTCAAGTGCCCGGGTGGATGGGAATTCGTGGGTGACCACCGGCTCCACGTACAGGGATCCGTCGGCCAGGGCGGCCAGGACGTCGTCAATCTCATCATTGAAGCGGAACGAGCCCACCAGCTGGAGTTCGCGGGTGATGGCCAGGGAGATCGGGACGGGCTGGTCGCCGCTGGGCAGGAGCCCCACCATGACCACGCGGCCGCCGCGCATGGCGCCGCGAAGCGCCGACGCCAGGCCGCGGTGGTTGCCTGAAGATTCCAGCACCACGTCGGCCTCCACGGCTGCGATGGCGTCTGTGTCGGTGGCGAGGATGGTCCCGGTGGCGCCCACCGCCGTCGCGATCTTCAAGGGCTCCTCATGCATGTCGACGGCGATGATCTCCCTGGCGCCCGCCCGCTTGGCAACGGCCACGACGAGGCTGCCGATGGGACCGCTGCCGATCACCAGGACGCGTTTGCCGGCAAGGTCGCCGGCCTGGGCGACGGCATGCCACGCGACGCTGGCCGGTTCGGTGAGGGCGGCGGCGCGCAGGTCCAGGCCCCTGGGGAGCGGCCGGAGCATCCTGGCGGGCAGGACTGAATAGCGGCTGAAGGCGCCCTGGGTGTGCGGGTAGCGCGCGGCGCTGCCCAGGTAGGTGCAGCCCGGCGAAAGGTTGGGCCGGTCTTCCGGGTACCGGACGCCCGTTCCGCCCGGGGTGGCAGGGTGAACGGCGACGTTGGTGCCGACGGCGGGGCCGGAGCCGTCCGCCGCGGCCTGGACAACTGTGCCCACCACTTCGTGGCCCAGCACCAGGGGTGCGCGCAGGATCGATTCACCGGCTGCCCCGTGCAGCCAGTAGTGCAGGTCCGATCCGCAGATGCCGCCGTAGGCGACGTCCACCACGGCTTCGTGGGGCCGGGGGGCGGCCTGCTCGACGGTTTCGATCCGGAGGTCGTTGACGCCATGGACCACAATGGCCTGTCCTGACAGTGGGCTGCTTGTTGCCGTTGCCACGTCAGACCACCGTCGTCATTCCGCCGTCGACAAAGATTGTTTGGCCGTTCACGTAGTTGGAGGCGTCCGAGGCCAGCCAGGTGACAGGCCCGGCCAGGTCCTCCACGGTTCCCCAGCGGCCGGCGGGTGTCCTGCCGAGGATCCATGAGTTGAAGGCCTCGTCATCGACCAGGACCTGGGTCATTTCGGTGTGGATGTAGCCCGGGGCGATGCCGTTGATTTGCAGACCCTGGGAGGCCCATTCGGCCGTCATGGCCCGGGTCAGGTTGCGGAGTCCGCCCTTGGCGGCCGTGTAGGCGCCGATGGTTGGCCGGGCCAGGTCCGACTGGACCGAGCCGATGTTGATGATCTTCCCGCGCTTGCGCTCCAGCATCCGGCGGGCCACCTCGCGGCCCACCAGGAAGGCGCTGGTGAGGTCGGTGGCGAGCACCCGGTTCCAGTCCGCCACTTCCAGTTCCAGCAAGGGCACCCGGTGCTGGATGCCGGCGTTGTTCACCAGGATGTCGAGCGCGCCGAAGGTTGCCTCGGCCTCGGCTACCCCCGCCGCCACTTGGCCTTCGGCTGTGATGTCGAAAGAGACCGCGCCCACCTTGTCGTCACCGAAGATGGCTGCCAGTTCCTTGCGGCTGGCTTCCAGGCGTGCCGCGTCCAGTCCGTAGAGTACCACCGTGGCACCGGCCTGCGCGAGGCCCGCGGCCAAAGCCTTCCCGATGCCCCTGCTTGATCCGGTGACCAGGGCCGTCCGTCCGGTCAGGTCGAATGGTGATGCGTGGTCCATGGAGGGGGCCTCTTCTCGATGTGCGCTGCGGGATTACGTGGTGGTGGTCAGTGGCACTTTACGCGGTACCCATAGTGGCGATGGCCTGCCGCACCGCGGCCAGGTCCAGGTCGCCCAGGCCTTGGGCCACCACCTCCGCGTAGAGGTCGACGCCGGCCGAAGCCATGGGAGCGGCAGTGCCGGCAGTGCCGGCGCTTTCGAGGACAAAGGAGAGGTCCTTAAGCATGAACTTCGCGGGCCCCGTCGGAGTGTAGTCCTTTGCCGCCAGCCGGGGGCCCACGAGCTCCAGCACCCGGCTGGCTGCCAGGCCGCCGGACAGGACCTCAAAGAGGGCGTGGACGTCCATGCCGGAACTTTCGGCGAGTTCGGCAGCCTCGGCGAGTGCCGCCGTCGTGGTTCCTACGATCAGCTGGTTGCATGCCTTGGCCAGCGATCCCGCGCCCAGGTCCCCGAGCAGGCGGACTGACGAGCCCATGGCTTCCAGGGCCGGCAGGATCCGCCGGAAGTCCTGCTCCGAACCGCCCGTCATGATGGCGAGGGTTCCCCGCCGCGCGCCGTCCGTGCCGCCGCTGACCGGGGCGTCCAGCACCGAGGCGTTTCCATTACTCGCGTCCGCAACAGTGCTGGCGAAAGCCCGCACACCAACCGGCGACACGCTGCTCATAACCACTACGAGCGTTCCAGGGGCGGGCGGCACCTCCCGCCACGCCTCAAGAAGCCCCGCCGCGGCCTCTTCGATGAATGGAAGGTCGGGGAGCATGAAGATAAGGACGGGTTCATCACGCAGGTCCGTGACGCTGTCCACGCCGGTCCCGCCCAACCCCTCGAGCGCCCGGACGGCACCGGGGGAGCGGTTCCACCCCTTGACCTGCCAGCCTGCCTTGAGCAGGTTGGCCGCCATGGGCCCACCCATGAGTCCCAGCCCGACGAACCCTGCACGCTGGGGCGCAGGATCCGCCGGGGCGGGCACGGTGGTGCCGCTGCTCACCTGGCATCCTCTACGAGCACCAGGTCACGGCCGTTTGTCTCCGGGGTGAAGAACGTAGTGACGAAGGAGATTGCTGCCAGGACCAGTGAATAAAGCGCCGGGACCAGCCAGGAGTGGTTGGTGGCGGCCAGCAGTGCCACGCCGATCATCGGGGCGAATCCGCCGGCGAGTACCGCGGAGAGTTCACGGCTGAGGGCCACGCCGGTGAAGCGGTGCTGGGAACCGAAGAGTTCGGGCAGCAGCGCGCACTGTGGGCCGAGCATGGCCTGCACGCCGAGGGCGATGCCCACCACCATGACCACCCAGACCAGGGCGACGTTGCCGAGTGTGACCAGGTAAAACGCGGGCAGGGCGATGACGGCCTGGAAGAGCGCGCCGTAGCGGTAAACAGGAACCCGGCCGTAGCGGTCGGACAGGGCGCCGAAGGCAACCACCAGCACCGCGGCGAAGCCGGCGGCAATCAGCAGGCCCGTGGGGCCGATGAACTTGTCCCCGGCAAAGACCCCCGCCGGCATGCTGATAAAGGAGACCAACAGGGCAGAGTAGATGGACGAGTTGCCGTTTTCGCCCATCCGCAGGCCGATGCCGATCAGTACGTTTTTCTTCGAGTGCTTCCAGATCTGGCCCACCGGGTTCTTCACCACGGCCTTGTGCTTTTCGAGTTCCTGGAAGACCGGGGTCTCCTTGAGCCGCAGCCTGATGAACACCGCGATCGCAATCAGGATGATGCTTGCCAGGAAGGGAACGCGCCACAGCCAGCCGTGCAGGACTTCCTTGTCAGCCAACGCCATGAGGGCGAAGGTGCCTGCGCCCAGGAGGGTGCCCAGCTGGATGCCCACGAAGGGCAGGGAAGCAAAGAATCCACGACGGCGGCGCGGGGCCACCTCCGAGATGAGGGTGGTGGCGCCTGCCTGCTCGGCCCCGGCGCCCAGGCCCTGCAGGATGCGCAGCGTCACCAGGAGCACTGCGCCCAGCATTCCCGCCTGGTCAAAGGTGGGCAGCAGGCCGATGGCGCAGCTGGACAGGCCCATCAGGCCGATGGTCAGGATCAGCACCATCTTGCGGCCGAACCGGTCGCCGATATGGCCAAACACCACGCCGCCGAACGGCCGGGCGGCGAACCCGACGCCGTAGGTGGCGAAGGAGGCGATGACCGCTCCACTCTCCCCAAGCGGGGCAAAGAACAGCGGTCCGAAGATCAGGGCCGAGGCAAGGCCGTAGATGTAGAAGTCGTAGTACTCCAAGGCGGAGCCTACGGAGCTGGCAAGTGTTGCCCTTCGCAGCTGATCCGGATCGACGACGGCGCCGTCCGTGATGGCCTGCGGTGAGTTAGTACGAGTTGTCACGAAAACTCCCTCTAATGCACTCCAGGCCCCCGTTGGCCTGGTGGGATAGCGACAACACCTGTTGTGCCGGTCACTATGCTGAACACAATACAGCATCCTGAACGGCTGGCAATAGTTTTCAGTTTTGCGAAGGGGTTAGGCGGGGGCGGGCCGCGCCTATCCCATGGGGTTGCCCAGGGAGTGGGCCAGTTCCTGCAGTTCCTTGACCATCTGGGATCCCTGCTCGGTGGTGTAGGTGGCCTTGAGTGCCGTGACGGAGAGCCCAAGGCTGGGACCGTGGGCGCCGCGGGTGGGGACGGAGACGGCGAGGCACACCACCCCGGTGGTCGATTCCTCATCTTCGAAGGCGAAGCCCTGCTCGCGGATCTCCTTCAGCTGTGCCTTCAGTTCCGCGCCAGTGCGCAGGGATTTGGGCGTGAGGACGGGGAGTTCGGCGTCGTCCGGGAACATCTCCTCGATGTCATGCCAGTTGAGCCGGGCGATCAGCGCCTTGCCCACTGCGCAGAGGGAAACGGGCATCTTGTCGCCGATATTGGACGTGAGCCGTACGGCGGGATGGCCTTCGTAGCGGGCAAGGTAAATCACGTTCACGCCGTCCAGCATGGCGATCCGGACCGTCTCGCGGGAGAGGACGGAGGCCTGTTCGCAGTATCGGTAGAACTCCTGCACCTCATCCATGCGGCCAAGGTAGGCCGCGCCGAGCTCCACGAGCTTGCGGCCCAAGGTGAACTCTGCACCCTGTCTGCTGATCAGGCGTGCTTCCTCCAGGGCCAGCAGGAGGTTGGAGGTGGAGGACTTGGGAATTCCCACCTCGCGCGAGAGGTCGCTCAGGGTCAGCCGTCCGGTAGCCGAGGCAGCGAGGGCGTCCAGTACGGCTGCTGCCCGGGTGACTGCCGGTGCCGGTGAGGAGGCTCCCGGCTTTTCGGATGAAGCGGGGGTATGGGAATCGACCATGATTCTCCTTAGGTCGCCGGACGATGGCTGAGCGTTCAGTCAACTGAACGCTATCCATCATAAAGGCGTCGAGGCCGCCGCCGACGTCAGGCTACGGTGCTGCTCAACGTGCCGATGCCTTCCACCACGATGTCTACCCGGTCGCCGGGTTCCACGGGAACGGCGGTGCCGGGTGCCCCCGTCATCACGACGTCACCCGGTTCAAGGGTCAGCCAGGACGTGACGTAGGTGAGGCACTCGACCACGCTGGAGGGCAGGTTGAACGTGCCGGACCTGGCCCTTGCGGTGCCGTTGACGTGGACGTCGATGGCCGCCTGCTCGGGGTCCGGGAGTTCAGTCTCTATCCAGGGGCCAAGGGGGGTGTAGTTGACGCCGGCCTTGCCCTGGAAGTTCCGCTCGTCCACGGCGTTCTGGTCCACGTTGGTGACGTCGTTGACGCAGGTGTAGCCCAGGACGTGCTCCAGGGCGTTCTCCGCTGTGAGGTCCGTGGCCGTTTTGCCAATCACGACGGCGAGTTCACCCTCCGCATGGACGATGCCGCGATCGCGGGCCGCCACAATGGCATCCTCGGGGCTCGCCACCGTGTGGACGGACTTGTGCCATGCCTGAATGGGCAGGGGATGGTCATTCAGGGTCCGGTTATGGCCAATACCGATGACGACGGCGGGTGCCACCGGGGCGAGGAATACGGCCTCTTCGTGTGGAGTGGCGTCCCCCGTGTAGCAAAGGGGGGCCTCGAAGGGGTCGCTGACGTGGTGCCATGTGCCGTCCCGTTCGACGGCATGCTGGGCACCTGCTGCTGTATTGATTCTGGCGATACGCATGGGTGCTCCGGCTTAGTAGAAATGCACGGTGTCCACGAGGTGGGGGAGATCCCCGCCGTCGAGGAACGTCCGGAGGTTGCTGCAGAACCGCTCGGTGATCAGGCGGTTCTCAGCGGCGCTGAGCGCGGAAGTGTGCGGGGAGACCATAACCTTCGGATGGTCCCACAGGGGGCTGTCCTGCGGCAGCGGTTCCACGGCGAAGACGTCCAGGCACGCGTAGCCCACCTGGCCGTTGTCCAGCGCCTCCAGCAGCGCCTCCTCATCCACCACGGTTCCGCGGCCCACGTTGACGAAGGTGGTTCCGGGCTTCATGGCGGCGAACAGTTCACGGTTGAACAGTTTCTCCGTGTAGGCGGTCCCGGGCAGTGTATTGACGACGGCGTCTGCCGCGGCCAGGAGGCCCGGCAGGCCTTCGTTGTCTGTCACTTCGTCGATGCCGTCAATGGGTTCAACGGTCCGTTTGGTGCCGCTGACCTTCATGCCGAGCGCTTTGGCTATCCGGGCGGTTTCCAGTCCGATCTCACCTAGGCCGGTAATAACCAGGTTGGATCCGTTGACCAGCCGGGTGGGGACCCGGAGTTCGGGCCAGACCTTTGCCGACTGGTCCTGCGCGAGTTCCGCGCTCCGCTTGAAGCCGTTCAGGATTCCCATCGCTGCGAATTCCGCCAGGGGCAGGGCGTGCACTCCGGCCGACGTGGTGATCTTGAACTTCTGCAGGATGTCCTGGCTGAGACCCGAAGCCTTGACGGCCCCGCCCGCCCCGGCCGCCATGGCGTGGACCCATTGCAGCTTTGGATTTTCGCGTGCGATCCGGGCCAGCCCCGCAGGGCTCTCGTTGGGGAAGCCGTACAGCACTTCGGCGCTGTTGAGCATGGCCCAGTAGCGTTCCTCCTGCTCCTCGCTGCGCTTGAAGGCGGGATCACCGGCATGGTCCGCCGGGAAACGTTCGGGAGGCAGGAGGTCCGGTTCGTAGAGGACGGTGATGGACGGGTCAACGGCACGGATCCGTTCCACGAGCTCAGCTTCGAGCGGGACGGCGATGGCCACGGTCTTACGTGAAGTCATGAGTTCAGTATAGTGGACGGCGTTCGAAAAAATGTCCCTGCATGGGCCGGTGTTCAGGGGCCCGGTTCGTGAAATAGGACTTCCTTCAGGGTTGACCTCACGGCCTGGTCAGCTCTTGCTGCGGTGGTCGGCTTGTTCTACGAGTTCGGTAATCCAGGGGCGGTGGCCGCGGTGGAACGCCATGCCCTCCGGAAGCCCGTCCATGCTGGGGACAGAGTCCCTGATGTTGATCGTGACGCGTCCGCCAGCCAGCGGTGCATTGGTGATCTGCAGGTCGCCGTAGGATTTTGGCAGCACCGGGTCCATCCAGACTCCGCCGCGGGAAACATGGGCGTCGTAGCGCATCAGGCTGGTCAGCAGCAGGATCGGCGAGGTCGCCGCCCATGCCTGGGGCGAGCAGGCGGTGGGGTAGGGGACGGGTTCGGCAAATTGATCGCGGCTGAACCCGCAAAAAAGCTCCGGTAGCCGGCCACCGGAAAATTCAGCTGCCTCCAGCAGCGCGGTGGAGATCCGCTGCGCTTCTTCCACGAACCCGTAGCGGACCAGGCCTGCCTGGATGATGGCGTTGTCGTGGGGCCATACTGAGCCGTTGTGGTAGCTGGCAGGGTTATAGGCGCCCATGTTGCTTGCCAGCGTGCCGACGCCCCAGCCGCTGAACATTTCGGGTGACATCAGGTGCCCGGCCACTTCCGCAGCTTTGTCGTCGTCCACCAGGCCCAGCCACAGACAGTGGCCCATGTTGGAGGCGCACGCGTCGACCTTTTGCTTGTGACCGTCGAGGGCAATGGCGTAATAGCCCCGCTCCGGGATCCAGAACTCCTCGTTGAACCGCTTCTTCAGGACCGCTGCGCGGTCCGCATATGCGGCTCCGAGCCCATCATCGCCGTCGTCGTATGCCATCCAGGCCCTGGCCAGGTATGCAGCGTAGACATATGCCTGGACTTCGCACAGCGCGATGGGAGGTTCGGCCAGCCGTCCGTCCGCGAAATTGATCCCGTCCCACGAGTCCTTCCACCCCTGGTTGACCAGCCCGTTGGGGTTGAGCCGCTGGTATTCGACGAACCCGTCACCGTCCTTGTCGCCGAAGTCGCGGATCCAGTCCAGGGCGCGGTCCGCGTGGGGCAGCAGGGCGTTGATGGTTTCCTTTGCGAAGCCCCAGCGGCTGACAGCGCCCAGAACGTCGACGAACAAAGGGGTGGCGTCCACGCTGCCGTAGTACGTGGATTTTCCTCCGAGTGACAGCCCACTGGAGACATCCAGCCGGACTTCGTGGAGGATCTTCCCCGGTTCCTCTTCACTTACTGGATCAACCACGCTTCCCTGGCGGTCGGCAAGGGTTTGCAGGGTGCCCAGTGCAAGGGAGGGGTCGACCGGAAGCGCCATCTCTGAGGCCCAGAGCGAATCGCGGCCGAAGATGGTCATGAACCATGGCGCCCCGGCTGCCACCACCACCCGGTCCGGATGGTTCGGGTCCTCGATCCGGAGAGCGCCCAGATCGTCATAGCTGCGACGGAGGGTGCGCTCGATAGCCGGGTTTCCCATCCGCAGCATCGGGATCCTTGCCACCCACTCCCGGCGGCGCCGGTCACTTGGGGACAGCCCGCCCCCCGAGTGGCTGAAGCTTGCCGGACCTGACTTCCCGGTGGCCGGTACGGCGCTGATAAGTGTGGACCATTCCGACCTTGGCTGGACGGTGGTCCGGTATGTGATGGTTTCCGGCGTCACGTCCGCACCGGGAGCATTGAATGCGATGTCCTTTTGGACGTCCTTCCACCTGCCACGGATCGCCAGCATGCCCGCGTTAGCGTGCCGGAGCTCTTCCCATTGCCTCTGGATCCTGGCTTCCTTGACTTCGAAGAGGTCAGCGAAGTCCGAGCCAACCACCAGCTGCAGAGTGCATTCGATGGGTTCAAGGGAGAAATTGCGGATGGTGACTTGTTCCCGGATGCCTTCACCCACCTCACGCAGCCGTTCCACGATCAGGGGGCTGTCCGCATAGCCGTCAGAACGCGGAATACGGCCGGCGAAAAGGGCCCGGTAGGGTTCCTTAAGCTCGGCAGTGAGCGGCTCCAGCGGCAGCCCGTTCACTGTCAGGGCCCATTTGGAAACATAACGGGTGTCCTGGACGAACAGGCCATGGGGATGCGCTGGATTGATATCTCCGTTGGGCATGGAGATGCAGAAGGACGAACCTTCCACCAGGGTGACAGTTCCGGCCCCTAAAGGTCCGGCTGCCGTATCAGCGTTCCACCCCGCCATTACCTGTCTCCTTGGGAACTCGACAACCGCTGGCCATGGGCCATCGGGCCCCTGTTTCTTGACCATGGCGGCTCTCTGCTCGACGCTACGCTTGCTGCGGTTTGGCCGCCAGAGTCCCATGCCGGGATTTTGGAACCCGGGGCCATCTCGTCGATAACATTTCCGACGACAGAACCGAGGCACTACATTTTGCGCTGTTGGACCTTTTGGCTGTTCGTCGGGGACAGGGGTGCGTCGCTGATGAAAAGGGCACCTACGGCTAGCGGAAACCGCCCAGCTTTGACCCGGCCAAGTTAAGTACGTCCTTCAGCATCGCCAGCGCCGCGCCCTTCGGACTGGAGCGGCCCCCTTGCACAGTGATGTCCCCGGCCTCGGGGCAGCTGAAGACCATGGCCTTTTCCGGACCAGTGAGGGAGAACAGCGGGTCGCCGGGCGGCACAGCTTCCAACTGCACGCTGACCACCATGGGCCGGTCCAGGGACGCCCTGGCAACGGCGCGGAGGCGCAGGCCGTTCCCAGTGGCAGCCAACGCCCTGTCGGGCGTGGAAGAATCGATTGGCTCCGTTTCCACCGCAATCCGGGAAACGTCCCAGTCCCACAGGAGTCCGGCGATCAGCCGCACCTTGGTGGCTGCATCCTGTCCGGACAGGTCCGCGGAAGGGTTGGCCTCCGCAATGCCCCGCCGCTGTGCTTCCGACACCGCCGCGTCAAGCCCGGTGCCAGCGGAAAGCTCATCCAGGATGAAGGTTGACGTGCCGTTGGGGCAGGCCCGTATACCGGTACAGCCCATCCCCCTCAGCGCGACTCGCGCCATGTCGGCCGATGGAAGCGCAGCGCCGGTGGCCCCGGAAAACCGGATCCCGGCCTGGCCTTCCTCCGCAGCGCGCTCAAGGTCACGCCAATGGCTGAGTACATGGCTCTTCGTCGCCGTCACCACATCGACGCCGCTCCTCAACGCAGCAATCGCCTCGTGCAGGACACGCGCGTGGGCCTCGGGTGAAGAAGGCAGCGCCTGGACCAGGATGTCAGCCCGGGTAAGGGTAAGAGTCTCCTCGATTGGCCGCAGAGGCCCCCAGGAAGAGCGCTCCGGCAGTGGGCGGCCGGGCGCAAGGAGAACCTCCGTCCCGTGACCCCGGACCGCGGCGACCTGCAACAAGGAATCCTGCTCCAAAACGGAGTCAACAAACGCCCGTCCCACGGCACCGAACCCGGACAGGACCAGGCGCACGCCCAAAGCCATCTACTTGTTCGTCATCCGGTACCGCTCGATCTGCCGCAGCCGCCGCAGGAGGCTGTCGCGCCGCGGGTGCGGGACGACGTCGGGCGCTTCTGCGGTGAGGTCCACATGCCTGGTGCCGTACTGCCAGAGGAGGAGGTCGTCCAGGAGCCGGTCCGGGCCGGGGGAGTAGCGGTGGTCCAGGGCCTTGCGGACCTCGGTGATCCGGTTGGCATTCAGGAGCCCGGCCAGCTGCATGGTCTGGTTCAGGTCGTGTGCAGCGAGCAGTTCGGCGGCCCAGCCCCAGTCATCGTCCACTTTCCGGTCAACGTGGGGGAGCAGCGTTCGCCAGACGTCGCGGATCCGGTTGGGCGTGAGGGGGGCTGCCCCCTCGCCGTCCATATCCCAGTAGCTGCGGACTTCCTCATACCGCTCGTGCAGGTCGGCGAAGGCGGTTTCCACCGTCTCCAGCATGGCAGCGGTGGCGGTGAATTGCCGGTCGAAGTGTGGCGTCCAGGCGCGGGGATCCTCGGCCTTGAAGCGGATGTCATGCTCGATCTCGCTCCAGGCATGGGCGAAGATGGTGCGGATCTGGCACTCGAAAAAGTAGCTGCCGTTGGGCTGCGCGTCCGGGTTGAAGACCTGCTGGTACTCCTTGACGGCCTCGTTCTGGATGCTCCGCAGGATCAGGTGGCGGCTTGAGTACCCGTAGGTGCCGGACTCGATGGAACCAATGTCCTTCTCGCGGTCCCCGCGGCAATCGAAAACTTGGCGCTGCCGCTTGATGATGTTGGCCACCACAGCGTTTTCCGCCGGCAGCTTGGTGATGACCCGGATGCCCACCATGTCATTCAGCGTGCGGAACGGGTCCGGGAATTTCAGCAGCCGCCGGCCGCCCGGCTCCAGCGGTTCCTCGGTGCGGGAAATCTTCTCCTTGAAGGACTCCACCGTCTTTGTGCGGCCGGTGACGAACAGCGGCGTCACCTCGCTGTCCTTCAGCATGCCGCGCAGGGTCAGCAGGACGTCCCGGGTGACAAGCTTCAGGGCAGGCCGGACGCGCTCGTAGATCTCCACGTTGTGCTGCACGGACTCGCGCAGCGGGGCGTCCAGGCTTTCCCAGTTACTCGGCATGATCCCAGCTTACGGCCGGGGTCCGACACGAGCCGGTCAAAAAGCCCTTACGTTGCGGCCGGCGATGTGGACCCGCGCACCACCAGCGAGCTTTCCAGCGTCAGCTCCTCCTGCTCCAGCTCCTGGCCCTCCATTAGCCGGCGCAGCTGTTCCCCGGCTTTGAGGCCCAGCAGCTTGGCCGGCAGGTGCACGCTGGTCAGGCCGGGGCTGCTGGTGGCGGAGTACGGGAGGTCGTCGAACCCGGCCACCGCCAGCTCCTCCGGAATCCGGACCCCCGCCACGCGTGCTTCCTGCAGCACGCCATAGGCATGCGTATCAGTGGCGCAGACGACGGCGGTCACCCCCTCACGCTGCCAGTCCGGCCACGCTGCGGCGAAGGCGGCCGCCGCCTCGCCGACGTCGATGGTGGTGGCAGGCATGTGGTCCGCATCCACAGACATGCCCAGTGCAGTGGCCTCGGCCAGGAATGCCTCGCGGCGGATCGCGAAGGTTTCCGTCCCGGTGACACTGTCAAGGTAGGCCACCCGTCGGTGGCCAGCGGCGGCGAGGTGGGAGGCCAGCTCCCGGGCCCCCTGCGCGACGTCCAGGTTGACGGCCGGGGCCAGCGATTCAAGGCCGGGCGCGTCCAGCAGGACCAGCGGCCCGGCAACCGAGAGATCGGCCAGGAAACCTGCGTTCGGCGCGTCCACCAAAAGCCCGGCGGGACGGAGGGACATCAGCTTCCGGACGTCGTCGGCCTTGGGGAACTCGCCCGAATCCGTGACGGAAAGCAGCAGCTGGTAACTGGGCCCCAAGGATTCGCGCACCCCGCCGATCACCTTGGCGAAGAACGGGTTGGAAATATCCGGCGCCACCAAAATCACGATGGAACTGACGCCTTTGGCCAGCGAGCTGCCGATCCCATCCACCACGTAGCCCAGATCGGAGATGGCATCGCGCACCCGGGAAATGTTGTCCTCCGAGACGCGGCCCGCCGTCTTGCCGTTTGCCACCAGGGACACCGTTGCCACCGACACCCCGGCCCGGGCGGCGACCATCGCCGCCGTCACCCGCCTTGGCCGCGCGCGCTGCTGCACCTGTTTGCCGGAATCCATACCTCGATCCTATCCGCCGGTGGACCAACTAGAGAGGGCAAGGCGTCAAGCGTTTGACGTGCGCTGATACCTGACCAACGTTAAGCGTTTGACGCAGACCACATAACCCTGCCATGATCGCTCCCGGAAGACAGAAGCCCCTGCCCCAAAGGCAGGCCCCAATGACGTGGAGAACCATCGTGGAACCAAGTCCGCAAACGAACCAGCAAGAACCCAGGAAGATCATCCTGGACTGCGACCCCGGCCACGATGACGCCGTGGCCCTCCTGCTGGCGCACGGCAACCCCAACATCGAACTGCTGGCCGTCATACCGTGGTGGGCAACCAGACCCTCGAAAAAGTCACCCGCAACGCCCTGGCCGTGGCCACCATCGCCGGCATCACCGGCGTCCCCTTCGCCGCCGGCTGCCCGCGCCCCCTGGTCCGGAGCATCGAAACCGCGCCGGACATCCACGGCGACTCGGGCATGGACGGCCCGGCCCTGCCCGAGTCCACCATCGAGCTGGACCCGCGGCACGCCGTCGACCTCATCATCGACACCGTCATGGCGCACGAGCCCGGCACCGTCACACTCGTCCCCACCGCCGGCCTGACCAACATCGCCATGGCCGCCCGCAAGGAACCGCGCATCGTCGAACGCGTCAAGGAAGTTGTCCTCATGGGTGGCGGCTACCACGTGGGCAACTGGAGCGCCGTGGCCGAGTTCAACATCATCATCGACCCTGAGGCCGCGCACATCGTCTTCAACGAGAAGTGGCCGGTGGTCATGGTGGGCCTGGACCTCACCCACCAGGCGCTGGCCACCCCGGACGTGGTGGAAAAGATCGCCGCCATCGGCACGAAGCCTGCAAATTTCGTCACCGAGCTGATGGACTTCTTCGCGCATGCCTACAAGGACGCCCAGGGCTTCGACTACCCGCCCGTCCACGATCCCTGTGCCGTCGCCTACGTGATCGACCCCAGCATCGTCAGCACCCGCAAGGTCCCCGTGAACATCGAACTGACCGGAACGCTCACCCTGGGCATGACCGTCGCCGACTTCCGCGCCCCCGCCCCCGCCGACTGCCACACCAGCGTGGCCGTGGACCTGGACCACGCGCGCTTCTGGGACCTCGTCACCGACGCGCTGGTCAGGATCGGCGAGCCGGGCGCCGGCGACAAAACCAACAAAGGCAACGCGGACGACGGCGGCACGCACCTCGGTGCGGCCCGCACCCAAGGCGGGGCAGCCGACGTCGTACGCCCGGAAAGTGCCCACCTCACCGCCGGAGGGGTCAAGTAAATGGCAACCGCAATCCTCACTGAAACCAAGACCGGCCGCGGCAACACCGCCGCCCTCATGACCGCCCTGCTGGCCGCCTGCGTCGCGTTCCAGCTCAACGCCTCCATGCTCAGCCCCGCCCTGGTGACCATGGGCGAGGAACTCAAGGCGGACCAGGCCCTCATCGGGCTCTCGCAGACCTGGTTCTTCACCGCTGCCGCCCTGTTCTCCCTGTTCCTGCCCCGCCTGAGCGACATCGTCGGCCGCAAGAAGGTCCTGGTGGGCATGATGGTGCTCATGGCGGTGGGTTCTGTCATCGCGGCGCTCGCCCCGGACATCACGTGGCTCTTTGTGGGCCGCATCATCCAGGGCGTCAGCGGACCCACCGTCACGCTCTGCCTCATCATGCTGCGCTCGGCCGTCAGTAACCCGCGCAAGTACGGCACGCTGATGGGCCTTATTACCGCCGTCAACGGCGGCGTGGCGGGCGTGGACTCCTTCGTGGGCGGCTACTTCGCAGAGCACTTCGGCTTCCGCAGCATCTTCTGGCTCATGGTGGTCCCCGCCGTCGCGGCTACCGCCCTCATCCTGCTCCTCGCCGCCGAAAGCAAGCCTGCCGCCGGCACCCGGATGGACTGGCTGGGCGTGTTCTTCATCGTGGTGGCCGTGGGCGCCCTGCTGACCGCCCTGAACGAAGGCTCCAAGCTGGTGGTCGGATTTAACCCAGGCGTGCTGGTGCTGAGCCTGGCACTGGTGCTCGTGGCCACCGTCGCGTTCCTTGCGTTTTGGCGAACCGAGCAGCGTGCGGCCCAGCCCATGGTGGAAACGGTCCACCTGCGCCAGCGCGCCACCTGGGCGCCGCTGCTGACCACCACGCTGACCATGACCGGCATCTTCGCCGTGATCAACGGCATCGTCCCCGCCTACGTCCAGGCCGCCTCCCCTGGGTTTGGCCTGGGACCCACCGAGATGTCGCTGATCATCCTCACCCCGTACGCCCTGCTCGGCTGGATGGTGGGACCGCTGAGCGGGAAGCTGGCCCCGGTCCTCGGCTACACCAAGGTGCTGCGCATCGGGCTCCTTGGCAGCATCGCTGCGCTCGCCATCATCGGGTTCCTTGGGCTGCACAGCCTGCCGATGATGATCGCCGGTACGGTCTTGCTGGGCATCATGTACGCCGGTACGGTCAACATCATGCTCAACGGACTCGGCGTTGTCCTCTCGCCCGCCGGCAACCCCGGCTTCCTGCCCGGCATGAACGCCGGCGCCTTCAACCTCGGCGCGGGCCTGAGCTTCCTGATCCTGCCGGCCGTGCTGGTGGCGACGTCGGCCCTTGGCGATGCGGCGGCGTCGTACCTGACCGTGGTGGTGGTCGGCCTGGCGCTGACTGTGGCCGCGTTCGCTGCCTCGCTGCTGATCCCCAAACCGGTTGAGGCCGAGGTGGCACCATGAGTGCCGCAGCTGCCGGGGCGGGCCGGATCGTCGTCGTCGGCTCCCTCAACGCCGACCTCACCATTTACTGCGACCGCCTCCCGCAGCCCGGCGAAACGGTCCAGGGCCACGGGTTCGCAGTGAATCCGGGTGGCAAGAGCGCCAACCAGGCCGTCGCCGCGGCGCGCCTGGGCGGCCACGTCAGCCTGGTGGGTGCAGTGGGGGAGGACCCCAACGGCGCGATGCTTGAGGCCTCGGTGGCCGGGGCCGGCGTGGATGTGGGGCATGTGCGGACCTCGGGCGAATCCACCGGTGTTGCTGTGATCGCCGCGGACGCCCACGGTGAGAACAACATCATCATCTCGGCCGGCGCCAACGGCACGCTGTCGCCGAAGGACGTGGCGGATGCCGCGGACGTGCTGGAGGGGGCCGCAGTGGTGAGCCTGTGCCTGGAGGTCAGCATGGACACGGTGCTGGCCGCGGCCCAGGCAGGGCACGACGCCGGCGCCACAGTCTTGCTGAACCTCTCGCCGTATGCGGAGATTCCGTCAGCCCTGGCCGGGTTGGCCGACATCCTGCTGGTGAACGCGCATGAGGCCGCGCTGTTCCTGGGTTCTTCGGTTCCCGCTGCCGGCGCCGCTGCCTCTGAGTGGGATGCGGTGCGGTCTCGGTTCTCTGAGCGGGGAATCCAGCAGGTATTGGTGACGCTGGGTTCGCAGGGTTCCGTTGTGCTGGACTCGCTGGCTTCGGCGGGTTCCCGGGTGGCATTTGTCCAGCCCATGCAGGTGCAGGCCGTGGATACCACCGGGGCGGGTGATGCCTTCACCGGTGCGGTTGCTGTTCGGCTGGCGGCCGGTGATGCGCTCGCGGACGCTGCAGCCTTCGCCTCGGTTGCTGCGGCTCTGGCCACCACTCGCAAAGGCACCCAGGCGGCCTACCCGGAAGCGGCCGACGTCGAACGCCGCCTCCGCACGCCCTAACCCCCCACCCCTCGCCATCCTTGTCTGAGCGCTCCGCACCTTTTACACCCGTCCATTGCTGACTACTTGTCGTTTTCAGGCTCGAGAACGACAAGTACTCAGCAATCGATGAGGGGGCGGGGCACTAAGTAAGAGCGTCCAGCGTGACACCGGTGTGCTCGGCGAGCCGGTCCAGCAGGGCGTCCTGGAACTGGGGATCCTGGGTGGCGGGGTGCGGGGTCTGCCGGCGCTGGTGGTACCAGTAGCCGCCGCTGGCCAGCGCCGCCAGGTCGTCGCTGGTGGCCAGCCATTCCTGCGTGCGGTGGCCCAGTTCCAGGCTGTCCGGTGCGGACCGGCCGCCCATCCTCGTGGGCACCCAGCCGGGGTCCACCGCGTTGCTGGTGACGTTCGGAAAAAGCCGGGCCACGGCTGCCGCCAGTGCCGTGACCTGGAGCTTGGTGGTGGAGTAGGAGGCCGTCGTCGTCCGTCCTGACCAGTCCAGGCCGTCCAGGCCGGTGTCGCCGCCGCGGTGCATGCCGCTGCTCAGGTAGATGAGCCGGCGGGGGCCGGAAATGAGGGCCGTCAGGAGGTAAGGTGCCACCACGTTCACTGGCAGCAGCGCGGCGCCGTTCAGGACACCAGCGTTGTGGATGACGGCGTCAATGCCGCCGATCCCGTTGACCTGGTCGGCGATCCCCCGGACTTCCGCCGCCTTGGCGAGGTCCCCGGTGACGCACTGCGCCCCGCGGTCCAGCAGGTGCTGCACCGCGGGGAGCCGGTGGGAGGAACGGGCGTGCACGATCACCTCGTGGCCGTCCTGCAGGAGCGAGGCGGCGGCGGCCCGGCCCAGCCCGTCGGTGGATCCGGTAATGAAGACGCGTGCCATGCGGGACCTCCCTGGTTTGTGGGTGTTGTCCCTACGCTACTTCTGCCGGCTTTAGTTCATGACGCAGGCCGCGCCCGGCAGCAGCGGGTGCGCTCAGCGGCGTTTGCGGCTCAGGACCAGCGTCAGCAGTCCACCAAAGGCAAGAAACAACAGGCCCACTATCAAAAGGCCGCTGTTCACGCCCGTGTTGGCCAGCGTTGATGGAGTTGAGGAGTAGCCCACTGGCATTGCCGCAGCGGCTGCATTGGCTGCGACACCGCCGAAGGCCAAGAGTCCGCCGGCGAAAGCGGTACCGAACAGGCATCTGCGGAAGGTGCGGTGCATCATGGGGAATTCTCCTGAAAGTTGAATTGGGGCTACTGCTTACCCCGGAAGCTGGCGCGTGCCCGCGCGAAAGCGACGCGGGGAGGGCCTTAACTAGTCAGGTGAAGAGCCGGGGTCGAAGGACACCGGAGAGGGGGCGGTAAGCAAAGGGCCCCCGATGGCAGACGTCCCAGCTGCCGGGGCTGGGAAGTGAGGTGAGCTGGTCCAGCCCGAAGCCGCCGGGTCGTTGCCACCGGATAGGCTGCTTCCGCTCGTGGCAGCACTTGGCACGGCAGGGGGAACATCCCACGGCGTGCGGAATGGCTCGTCTTCGGGGCCGGCCTTGAAAAGCACCGGCGTTACGGCCGCAAGCTTCATCTGGACGCGGCTTTCCGGGCTGGTGCTTTGCAACAATCCGGGGGACTGCGCGGGACCCGTCACGCCCCCGGTGGTCTGCGGCAGTTCAGCAGCTGGGGGAGAGGCAGGTGCGGGCTCCGGAGCGGGAGCCGCGGCGACATCCGTAGTGACGGGAAGGACCGCGACGGGCTCTGCTTCCGGGGCAGCGATGGGCAGGGGCATTGCGTCGATGACCGGTTCAAGGGCCGGTTCAAGGACCGGGTCCAGGGGTGCCAGGACGGTAACTGCCAGCGGAACAGCAGCCCCCACCGTCCCGTCCACGATGCCATCCACGGCAACCACTGCAGGATCCACCACAGCCGCTACCGTTCCCGAGGGCACAAGCTCGTTGGCCGCCGGAACCGACTGCACAACATCCTCGGCCAGGCCGGAGACCTCCTCCGCGGCGGGGCGGAGGGACGGCGCCGGAACAAGTGAAGCAACCGTGGAAGCCGTGGCCGTGGCCTTCCCGCCGTCCGGCCCTGCCATCACCGGTTCCGGGGCATCTTTACCCTGGTGGGTAAGGTTGGCGGCGGCAGAATCCAAAACCCCCGGAAGCAAGTCGCGGGAGGGTGAGGAGTCAGCCGACGCGCCCGCGGCCGACAGGGCAATCCAGGCTGCAGTTGCCGCCACAGCGAGCAGGAGGGGCCGGAGGAACGCCCAAGCAGTGCTTTCGGACTTCACTTGGTACCCCTCCCCACAGGTGCGCTTCGGCAAGCAATGCTGTCCACCATAAGCACAGGTCAGGTGGCAGGTCCAAATGCGGTGCGGCAGCGTCAGATGGCATCCGTAGGGGCAGCGCGGTGATCAATGGCTGCGGTAAGTTCGTCAATCCGGTCCATCCCGGCGTTGAGTTTTTCGACGGCCGCCCACAGGTCCGGGTGTTGCTCCCGGACCTGTTCCAGGTCCGTGCCGGCCGATCGGAGCGATCCGAGATCGAAACTGACATTGGTGCGTGCACCCGCCACGGCAGCGCGGAGGGCACCGAACGCGACGACGACATCCGCTACCAGTGCACGGTTGCCATTGGTCGCCAGCCAGGCGAGGTCGTCGATCGCTTCGATGGCCCGCTCGCCAAGGACGGCGGAAGCAGCCGCGGCCTCCACGGATGCGCGGCGGATTGCTTCGTCCCGCTCGTCCCCCGGCTCCAGCCGGAAGGCAGCACCGAATGCCTTGGACGCCGAGGCGTCGTCATCTGCCAGTCGAAGGGCTTCCTGCCGCAGCGCACGGGCGCGCTCCCGGATCCTGTCCGGCTCGCCGCCCTCGTCCCCGCTGTAGCCGGCGACCATCGACGTCAGCGACGCCGCCACCGCCAGCATCAGCCCCGTGCCCGCCCCGCCGCCGGGCGAACCCGTTGACTCCGCCAGCGCGCGCGTCCATTCCTCAACCGTCGATTCCTGGGTGGTCACTTCAGGCTTTTCCATACCAGGAGGCGTGCCCACAAAGGCCTCAGGCTAAACGATGCAAGGGCAACGGAACCGCGGACCGCACAAACTGGCCCACTTTTCACGGCCGTGGCCCCGAAAGTCCGCGGCATCTCCGCCGAACCGGGCAGCTAAAGTGGGCCAGTGTGACGCAACGCCACCGCTATGACTACGGCCAGGACCCCAACCAGTGGGGCGAACTGTTCCTGCCAGACCTTCCACCCGGTGGGAAACACCGAGGCGTAGTGGTGGTGATTCACGGCGGTTACTGGCGCTCGCAGTACGGGGCAGAACTGGGGGAGCCGCTGGCGAAGGACCTCGCCGAACACGGCATGGCCGCCTGGAACCTGGAATACCGGCGGGCCGGGAACGGCGGGGGCTGGCCCGGCACCTTCCAGGACATCCTCGCTGGGATCGACAAGCTCGCCGCGCTCGCGGAACCGCACGCACTGGACCTGGGCAAAGTGGTGGCGCTGGGCCACTCGGCCGGCGGCCACCTGGCAGTGTGGGCCGCAGGCAGGGACCGGTTGCGCGGGCTTGGGCCTGCGGACGGCCTGCAGATGGAGAATGAGGGCGTCCGCCTCACCGGCGTGGTGAGCCAGTCCGGCGTCCTCAACCTGGCCGAGGCCGAACGCCTGAACCTCAGCAACGGAGCCGTGGCCAACCTGATGGGCGGACCGTCGTCGGACTTCCCCGTGCGGCACCGAATGGCTGACCCTATGGCCGCCCTGCCGCTGGACGTCCCGGTCATTGCCCTCCACGCAGCGGAGGATGTGGACGTGCCGCTGAGCATGTCCACAACGTACGTGGATGCCAGCAGCGTGAGCCCTGTGCCAGCGGAGCTCGTCATGGTGCCGGGCGATCACTTCTCCCTGATCGACGTCACCGCGGAAGCCTATGTGACGTGCCGGGAACTGGTGGGCAGGCTGCTCCGCTGACACGAACTGCTGGCAGCGGCCTATTTCTGGCAGAGTATGAGCATGCTCACAGTGATCGGCGAAGGCCTTGTTGACGTTGTCCAGCGCGCCTCCGGAATCCAGGCCCACGTGGGCGGCAGCCCCCTGAACGTGGCAGTGGGCCTGGCCCGGCTGGACCATCCGGTGCAGTTCATCGGCCGCTACGGCCGGGATGCCTACGGGGATTCGGTGGCAGCGCACCTGCGGGCGAGTTCGGTGATGCTGCCGGTACCCCCGGATGACTTGCCTACCAGCGTGGCCACTGCGCTGATTGACGACGACGGCGCGGCCACCTACACGTTCGATCTCGCCTGGGAGCTTCCCGGCATGGGGGACCGGCTCGGCTTCATGCTGCAGGGCACCACGCTGCTGCACACGGGGTCCATCGCCACGATGCTGAAGCCGGGCGCCACCGAGGTGCTGGCTGCCGTCGAATACGCCCACCCGTCCGCCACCATCAGCTTCGATCCGAACTGCCGGCCCAGCATCATCACGGACGTGGATTATGCGCGGGGGCAGGCGGAGAAGTTCGTCACGCTTTCGGATGTGGTGAAGGCGTCCGACGAGGACCTGGCCTGGCTATACCCGGGGGAGGACGTGCTGGATTCGGCGCGAAAGTGGCTGGCGCTGGGCGGTGACGAAGGACCGGCAATGGTGGTGGTGACCCGCGGCGCGGAGGGCCCCTGGGGTGTATGCCGCGCCGGCGAAACATCCGTTCCCGCGCCCAAGGTTGAAGTGGCGGACACGGTGGGTGCGGGGGACTCGTTCATGGCGGCGCTGCTGTCGGGCCTGGTGGACCGCGAGCTGGACGGGGCGCAGAACCGGCAGGACCTGCGGGAACTCCCCGTCGAGGCCTTGGCTGAGCTCCTGGAGCACGCTGCCCGTGCGGCAGCGGTCACGGTCTCCCGTCCCGGCGCGAACCCGCCCCCGCGCCGAGCTGCACGGGGTTGAAAAGCGCGGCGCCGAAAAGGAAGCCTAAGCCGGAATCGGCTGCTCCCTAAGTGCCGTTTTGAGGGTTCAAAAGGGCATGTACGCAGCAATCGATGGGTTCTTCTTCGGCGGGCGTCACAACTGCGGCACGCAGGGGCCGCTTCCCAGCAGCGCAAGCCCCGCCCGGTCGCCGGCGGCGAAGTCCTGCACGCCCTTGTTCTCGGCATACATGAGTTGGCTTGGATCGTTGACGTGGGCCAGGCCCAGCACGTGTCCGAGTTCGTGCATGATGATGGCCCGCACTTCCGCGGCGCCGTCCGCCCGGCTGGCCATGATGCCGGCGAGGTCAGGGGCGTCCAGGCTGATTTGTCCGGCGGCAAGGACCAGCGGTTGCCCCACGGCTTCCGCGTACCCGCTCCCGCCGAGGCCTGCCACGTTTCCCGCGAGATCGGGGGTTTCCGTCGGCGTTGACCAGGCGATCAGCACTGGGGCCCAGCGCTTCCCGTAGCGGTCAGGCTGGAAAGCTTGCCGCTGATCGGCCGGCGCCTCCGTAGTGGGTCCGTCGTAGACGAACTGCAGCCCGGAGGCACGGGAAACTGATGCCACCGCTTCGCTGATCAGGGCATCTCCACCCGGCAAGGCATTGTCCGGACGCACAACATAGTGCACGGGGCGGCACGGATCGTACGCTACTAGGGACTGTCCCGCCCTGGGCGACTCCTGCAGCACGAATGCAGTGGAACCGGTGCTTGCCGGTGGCGTCCCGAGGGGAGAAGGAGCAGCCTCGACGCCGGGCGGCGGCACCTTCGCGCCGGGCAGGTACGGGGCAGCGACAGGGAGGACCACGCGGTCGAAGAGCGTCGGTGTGAAATACAGGCAGACCACGACGGCGATTCCCAGCATCGTCCTGAACTGCACCGACCGCTTCGGCCGGCGCTGTTGCTTCCTTGGCCGGCGCCGGAATTTCCGCCGGCCAGGCGGGGAAGGGTCAGGACTGCGCCAAGATGCCGGGGGCTCGGCCTTTCCAAGAGCTTCATCGATGGCCCACTGCGGGATCCGTCCGCTGGCGGAACGGCGGACGTTGGGTGGGAGAAAACCGCCTGGGACCTCCGACAGCGAATCCCTGTTTGTCCCGAAACCGTGCACCGGCACCCCCAATCCTTCGCCGCCCGCCGCAGGGCAACCCCCTCAGCCTAGCGGCGGGCTTTCCAGCCTTGGCGCCGGAAAAGCACAGGATTTGCGCAAGAAATCAGCGCAGCAATGGATGGGGGTGAGAGCTACTCCTTGCCGAGTCCCGCCGCCGAGGTCTTGTCGCCGGACACGCTGTTGAGCGCCCGCAGGTCGAAGATGCCGTTGATGTCGGCCTGCTTGGTAGTGCCGGCAGTCACGCCGTCGGCCAGGAGCTTCTGGTAGGTCCCGGCCAGCGGGTCCACCGTGAAGACGATGTTCTTCAAGGAGCGGTCAATAACGTCGGGCTTGAGCTCGGCGCCGGCAGCTTCCTTCAGTGCCGCGTTGATGACGGTGGCCTTCTCACTGGTGGACGCTGAGTTCAGCCACTCAACCGATTTCACGTGGCCCTTCAGCAGGGCCTTGACGGTGTCCGGGTGGTCCGCGGCGAATTTCCGGTTCACGATCAGGATGGTGGTGGGGAACTCGCCCGGCTTGCCGGACAGCGAACCGTCCCACAGGTCCTTTTCGTCCACCAGTACCTTGGCTCCGGCGGTCAGTACCAGGCGTGAGGCCCATGGCTCAGGCAACCACGCGCCGTCGAGCTTTCCATCCTGGAACAGCTTGAGGGTCTGGGCGTTCTCCGTGGGGTTGATGGCGACGTCGCCGCTGCCATCGACGTTTGTCTTGTATCCCTGGGACGAAAGCCAGGCGCGGAGCGCCACGTCCTGCGTGCCGCCAAGCTGCGGCGAAGCCAAGGTCTTGCCCTTCAGGTCCGCGGCGGAGTTGATCTCCGGCTTGACCACCAGCTGCGCACCACCGGCGGCTGCGCCGGCGATGATGTTGACGGATTCGCCCTGGCTCTTGACGAACGAGTTGATGGCCGGATTCGGTCCGATGTAGGTGGCATCGATGGCGCCCGCGTTCAGCGCTTCGATGGCTGCGGGGCCGGCGTTGAAGACCTGCGTGCTGAGCTTGGTGCTGCCGAGTTCATCGGCGATGAAGCCGTTGCTGACGCCCACCAGTGCGGGGGCGTGCGTGACGTTCCCGAAGTAGCCCAGCTTCAGTTCGGCGGCGGGGTTGCCGGACGGGACGGTCTCCTGCGTGGCGGCAGGGGTGGCGCTGTTAACGGAGGAGGCGACGGCGGCACCCCCGCCAATGAGGGCCAGGACGGCTGCCGCGATCCCAATCTTCAGGCCTACCGAGCGGTTGGGTTTGGCGGACTGGCCGGCGACGATGCGGGTGGAGCCTTGCTGGTTCTGCGGACTGTTGTCCTGCGGGTTTGCCATGGGTAAATCCTTTGCTGGGGCGGATGCTGAGACGAGATTACGGAGCGCCCGGCGGCCCGACAATCGATCATGTAGCAGGCGTTCACGGGGCGACTCGCAGGCTCAACGCGGCGTAGCGGGAAGTCAAAATTCGTCCCGGGACGTCTTGGTTCGGGCTGATAGGCAGCCGGTATCGGCGGCGGATGCGATCGACGCTTGCTTTTCCTGTTTCGCCTGCATTGATTCAGCTGCCGCCTTGGTGGGTACGTGGCCCGCATGGGGATTTTGAAAAACTAGTCAAGGAGACTCTCATGTTGCTTTGGATCGCCATTATCATCGCTGTTCTCTGGCTTCTCGGACTGCTCGCGAACATCGGCGGCGGCCTTATCCACATTCTTTTGGTCGTTGCAGTAGTCGTCCTGATCTTCCACTTCGTCACAGCCCGGAAGCGCGTCTAGGCGGGCAACGTCCGGACTAAGACTTCCATGCAGGAATGAGGTCCCGCCGCTGGCACTGTGCCGGCGGCGGGACCTGCTGCTTTTCAGGCCGCTTTGACCAGGGGGAGTTCGTCCCAGTGCGTGGTGTACCGGGGGGAGCGCATGTCCCGTTTCATGGTCCAGTCCAAACCGGACTTGATGCCCGCGTGCCCCAATCCGATGGCACCCCGCCCGAAACGCCTGCTCACGTCCTCAAGCAGCGGCCCGATCCCGCGTTCCTCATGCCGGTTCTCGAACGGCTCCAGCGGCGGCTGGTTTCCCGTGGGCCGCAGGTCGGTCAGCATCAGGCCCGCCTTGGCGTACTTCAGCCCTTCGCGGGTGTGGGGCAACAGGGCGTGCGCGGCCTTGGTGAGCAGCAGCGGATCCGCCGTGGGCATGGGCAGTGAGACGCATACCGAGGGGTAGGCCTGCTCGTTGTCCCGGAACGGGGAAGTGGCAGCGAACGCCGTCAGGACCTTGGCCTGCAGCCCGTGCTTTGAGAGCCTGGCGCTCGCCTGCTGCCCATAGATGCTGAGCACCTCCCGAAGGCCTGCGGTGGTGGTCACAGGCGTGGCGAAGGAGCGGGAGAAGATCAACTGGTCGCGTCCAATCCGTTCCTCCTCCATGGGGATGCACGGGGTGCCGCGCAGCTCCAGGACGGTGCGCATCAGGACCACGGAAAACCTGTCGCGGATCACCACGGGGTCCGCGCGGACCAGGTCCAGGACGGTGAAGATCCCCAGGACGTTCAATCGCCTGGTGAGCCGGCCGGCGATGCCCCAGATCTCATCCACGGGCAGGCGGCCCATCAGTGCCTCCCGCATGTCTGCCGGGACCGACTCCCAAAGGCAGACCCCGCCAAAAGCAGGATTGTTCTTGGCCCACTTATTGCAGAGCTTGGCCAGGGTCTTGGTGGGCGCAATGCCCACGCAGACCGGGACGCCCACGTGCCGCCGGACTGCCTCCTTCATCCTGCGGCCCAAGGCCAGCAGCTCTCCCGGGCCGCCCTTCACGCCCAGAAATGCCTCATCAATGCTGTAGACCTCCAGCCAAGCCGAGTACCTGCCCAGCAGTTCCATCACACGGGCGCTGATATCCCCGTACAGCTCATAGTTGCTCGACTTTGCCACCAGGCCCCACTCCTTGGCCCGCGGCGCGAGCTTGAACCAGGGTTCACCGGTGGTGATGCCCAGGGCTTTCGCCTCGGGGGAGCGGGTCACCGCGCACCCGTCGTTATTGGACAGCACCACCAGCGGGCGTCCCTCCAGGGAGGGGTCGAACGCGCGCTCGGCCGAGGCATAGAAGCAGTTGACGTCCACATGAGCGATCTGCGGCATCTGCCGCATCACCATAGGCTTAGCCATGGGACTTCCCAGCCTTCACGGCCTCAAACATGGTGCAGGCACCTGGTGGCAACGCCCCAGACGGTCAGCTCGGACAGGGCGGGCACACGGATGTCCGGGTACTTGGGGTTTTCCGCCTGGAGCAGCACCCCGGTGCGGGTGATGCGGAGGCGCTTGACCGTCAGTTCGCCGTCAAGCACCGCGATCACCACGGATCCGTCCTTGGGCTCCAACGCCCGGTTCACGATCAGTTCGTCGCCGTCACTGATGCCCGCTCCCTCCATGGAGTCACCGGTCACGCGGACCACGAAGGTGCTGGTGATGTCCTTGATCAGGTGCGCGTTCAGGTCGATCCGGCCGTCAAAGTAGTCCTGTGCGGGCGACGGAAAGCCCGCCGCCACCGCCACGGGCGAGATCAGCACCGAGAACAACGAGGCACCCGCGTCTATCACGCGGGGACCGACAATAACGCCCACAACACACCTTTATTCGAAAATATGTTCGATAGTTTCAGTGTAGCCCCGGAGGCTGACAACCGGCACTCCTCACGGCCCAGGGCGCGGAGAGGCTAGGCTGGGAGCACTGTCAGCTCTGGGGGAAGCGGATGCGGTTCGTGCGGTTTTGGCTGGTTCCTGCAGTGATACTCGCCGCGCTGACGGGCTGCGAGTACAGCGGCCCGCCGGAGGGGCAGGCGAAGCCGTCAGCGCCGCCGACAACGGCACCTCGGAACCTGGACACCGACCAGGCGCGGGGAGTGGACTTCCTCATGAACCCTGCGGACGGCGCCGCCAGCCGCTACGCCTTCCGGCCGGTGCCGGCCGCCCCGGAACTTGCCACCGCCATGCTGCAGGGCGCGGACGGGCTGAAAGTGGTGGTCCATTCCGGCCAGCCTTCCGCTTCCGGGCCTGAGGCGGAGCTCAGAGGCACGCTGGCCAAGGACGGGGCAGGCTGCGTCATCCTGCAGTCGGAGGCTGGGGATGATTACACGCTGATCTTCCCCGAAGGAACCAGCCTCGATGGCGAAACACTCCTCCTGCCCGCCGGCCCCCGGCTTGCCATCCGCGACCCGGTAGCCCTCACCGGCAACCGGGTCCCCGCCGACGAAAGCGTGAGCATGTGCCTGAATTATGCCCGGCTCTACTCCGTGGAATCGGCTGCCATCATCCCCTGATGAAAGGGGCACGTCCGTGATCCAACAGACGCGGGAGGTGCGTTGCGGGGAAGTACGACGACGCCCTGCCGCCTTCCAGCGCACTCCGGCTGCCCAATGACCCACGTAGACTTGCAGGATGCGGCTGGTAGCAAGCGATATCGACGGAACGATCCTCGGGCATGACGGAAAAATCAGCCCCCGCACCGTCCGCGCCTTCCGCGCCTGCCGTGATGCCGGCGTCGAACTTGTCTTTGTTACAGGCCGGCCACCCCGGTGGCTGCACCCCCTCGAAGAACAGCTGGGCCACACCGGTCGAGTGATCTGCTCAAACGGCGCCGTGGTGTGGGACCTGGAAGCGGACTGCCTGGTCTCCGCCCGTACCCTGGCCATCAACACTGTCCTGGAAGTCCGGCACATCATCAAGGAGCTCCGCCCGGCTGCGCTGTTCGCCGCGGAGACGCTCACCGGCTTCCATCTGGAACCGGGCTTCATCGAGAACGAGTCCAGCGAGCTGCTCGCCGAATTCACCCCGGCGCCGCTGAAGGACACGCTCACGGGCGAGGACTCTGTGGTGAAATTCCTCGCCATCGTCCGCGACGGCACGCCTGACGACTTTCTCGCCGAGGTGGCTCCCGCTGTCGGACACCTGGCAGCGGCCACCCATTCTTCGCCTGGCGTCGCGATGCTGGAACTGTCCCTGCCCGGTGTGAACAAGGCCGTCACGCTGGCCGAGTATGCGTCCGCCTTGGGCATTGGGGCCGCTGACGTAGTGGCTTTCGGGGACATGCCCAACGACATTGAAATGCTCCGGTGGGCTGGCCACGGCTATGCCATGGCCAGCGGCCACCCGGAGGCCATCCGCGCGGCGGGGCAGCAGGCACCGCATTTTGACGACGACGGCGTGGCCCAGGTTTTGGAGGCCCGCCTCGCTTCCCTGGGCGTCCAGTTTTCCTGACCCCAGCCTGCCGCATCCGGCGCCACCGTTTTCCCAGCTTCCGCTCACCTGGCGTTTACCTTCCCGCCGTAGCGTCAAGCGTGGAGAGCAGGCACCTCCGCCGGCTCGAAGGGGGTAACGATGGCAAGAAGCACCAAGCAGCACGCAGCCGAGGCGCCGCTCCACGCAGCAACGCCCGCTCCGCACTGGAAGCAGCTGCGCCAGGGCGACCGGGTCCGGGTCCTCTTTTCACCCGGCTTTGAATCGGGCGGCGTGGTGGACACCATCACGCCGGACCACACGGCGGTCTGGGTCCACCTCGACGGCGGCCGCGGGCGGACCCTGCTGCACTGCGGTGACGGCGTGGACATCCTTCCCTGCGCTGGCTGAACTGCCGCGCTGACTGAAGGCCTCGGGCCTCGGGTACGCTCGCAGTGTGACCCTGCCCTTCTTCGAGCACCCGGACGACGCCGGGCGGCAGCTGCCCATCGCCATGGCCCACCGCGGGTTCTCGGGCGAGGGCCTGGAAAACTCCATGGCCGCGTTCCGCGCCGGCGTTGAACTCGGCTTCCGGTACCTCGAAACGGACGTCCACACCACGTCCGACGGCGTGCTGCTGCTCTTCCACGACGAAACCCTGGACAGGGTGACGGACGGCAAGGGCCGGGTTGCGGAGCTGCCCGCGGCGGAGGTGGCAAAGGCGCGGATCAACGGCCGCGAGCCCATCCCCACCTTCGACGAACTGGTAACCCAGCTTCCAGACGCCCGGCTCAACCTCGACGTCAAGGACTGGGGCTCGGTCCGCAGCACTGCGGCCGCCATCGAGCGGCACCAGGTGCACCACCGGGTGCTGGTCACCAGTTTTTCGGACCGCCGACGGCGGGCGGTGCTGAAGCTGCTCAGCCAACCGGTGGCTTCGTCCGCCGGAGTGGCCTCGAATGCCCTCTTCACGCTGCTGGGCCCGGTACTGCCCCGCCCGGTGTTCCGGCGGCTGATGCGCCGGACTCTGCGCGACGTGCACGCACTGCAGGTACCCGTCCGCTATGGACGGATACCTGTAGTCACTGCCGGCTTCATCCGGCGCGCCCATGAGCTGGGCCTGGTGGTGCACGTATGGACCATCAATGAGGAGGCGGAAATGCACCGGCTCCTCCACCTTGGCGTGGACGGGATTGTCACGGACCGGGCGGACCTGCTTCGCGACGTGCTGCGGGCGCGCGGCCAGTGGCGGCATGCGCCCGGGCCGGAGGACCCGGCCGGCTGAAGCGCACCCGGCTTATCCAACCTGTCGGGAGACTTAGCCGCGGTCCGCTTCGGTGGGCGCTGTCGCATCGCCGGCCAGGCCGCCGTCGTCCGACGCCTCGTTCTGCTTTTGGTCGTTCCGGGCCATGCCGCTGTGCGCCCTGAGGTTGTCCGTCTCATCAACGTCCCCGCCCAACGGGCTGTTGGACACCGGGGCCGGGGCGGCCCCGGTCTTGAGGCCTGGAGCCTTCTGCTTCTCCGCCTCCATCGCATTCGAACCCTCACTCAGGGAAGAGTGCACTTCAACGTCGTCATTGGGGTCCGCCGGATTCGGAACATCCATCTTTTCTGTCGGCTTGGATGTCCCGGCCAGGTCCTCCATCGCGTTTTCCGCTGCCTTGCCGATGCTGTCGCCGATTCCCATCTGACTGCTCCTTCCGACGTCGTATGCCGGCGCCCCAGCGGCTTACCGGCCCTACTCCTCCAGAATTATCAGCATGCTTACAATTAGTCCAGTGCTGGGGAACCGAACCGCAGCCGGAGAGGAAGGAAAGGCAGCATGAGCACTTACCATCCGGAAAATGACCCCGCGAATCCCGACCGTCCCGGGAAGGACGATGTTGGCGCCGCCCAGCCCCACCTCGCTGAGCAGCGCAGCAAAGAGTCGGGCGGATCGCCGAACCCCGACCCTGCGGAGGGCAACGTCACCGGCCTGGAGCCGGGCGGGGGAGTTCCTCCCGGGGAGACCCCGCCCGCCGAGGACCAAATGAGCAGGGACCAGGGCCACTCCGAGTAGTGCCTGGGTGGGCAGCGGCTGGCGGCTTTCGGTCCGCCGGCCGCTGGTCCATCGTCACGACGCCGTTGTGCCCCGCTTCTTCCGCGACTCGCCCGGGCCGGCCAAGTGGCGCTCCAGGCCGTCCATGTCCAGGCGCGTATTCCAGTTGGCCCAGTCCTCGGGCCGGACGGACGGCCGACCCAGCAGGTAGCCCTGGCCGGCGCTGATGCCAAGCTCGGTGAGGGCCTTCAGTTCGCCCACAGTCTCGATGCCTTCCGCCACCAGAGTCACACCAATCTGCTCGGTGAAGTCCACCAGGCACGACGCAAGGGCGTGCTGCAGCCCGTCCTTGTCCACATCGGCGATGACGTTGCGGCCCACCTTGAGGAAGTCGGGCCGCAGGTGGATCATGCGGCTCAGTGCCCCTGCGCCGGTGTGGGTGTCGTCGACGGCGATCCGCAGCCCCTTTTCGCGCAGCGGATTAATCGCAGAAATAAATTGCAGGTATTCCTCTTCCGGAATATCCGCGGTCAATTCGAGAACCACCCTGTCGATGGGAAGCTCGATGTGGTCGAACAGCTCCGGCAGCCGCGGGTCCGTGCAGGACGTGGGCGAAATGTTCAGCGAAACATATAGGTTTTCCGGCAGGGTGCGGGCCGCCGCGGCAGCGGAGCCGAGCGCAGAAAACTCAAGGTTTGCCCCAAGGCCCACGGCGGCTGCCTCGGCGAACCACAATTCAGCGGCGGCTCCGTCGTCGCTGACGAAACGGGAGAGAGCCTCTGCACCCACCACGGTTTTTCCTTCGAGCCCATAGATCGGCTGGAAGGCGGTCATCAGCATCTGGTTTTCGAGCAGGGCGCTTATCCGGGACATGCTGCGGATGGCGTCCAACTGCTCCGCGAACTGCGGTGGCAGGGCGGGCGGGGTCAGGCGCATTTCCCTGGCCGTTTCCAGCGTCTCCACCGTATTGGCATCACTGCGCCTGGTCTCAAGCAGATACTCCAGCAGCGCCCGCTCCGGCACGCCGGGATTTTCGTCGAGGCTGTTGCTCAACCGCTGCCGGACAGCCGCTCCCGCAGGATCCGTATCCGCCAGGACAGCGGCGATAATTCCCCATGCCTGTACCCGAACCGACATTAGCAACGCCCCCAGTTGACGAAGTAATGACCCAATGGCCCAATTATGTTCAAATTTCCAAACGCCTTATAAAAGTACGGTGCCGAACGACCCTGAATTCCGCGGCAGCGACGAACCGGACACCGCACGCTGATCGTATAACGGCGGCTCCAAAAGCGCAGTAGTTTTGCGCTACTGGTTAGCGCTTTCCTGCTGGTCAGCCAGCAGATCCGGGATCTGCTCCGGCGGAACGGGACGGCTGAAGTAGTAGCCCTGGGCACTGCGGCAGCCCAGGTCCCGCAGGATTTGCGCCTGCTCCGCCGTCTCAACGCCTTCCCAGACCGCCTCCAGTCCGCAGGCTCGCACCAGCTGCAGCACCGCTGCCACAAGGGCAGGCTGGCTGGGGTCGCTCTCAAGGCCAGTGATCAGCGATCTGTCCACCTTGACCCGGTCCACCGGCAGCCGGCGGAGATAGCTGATGGAGGAGTAGCCGGTGCCGAAGTCGTCGATTTCAATGCCCACGCCCAGGCCGCGGAGCCCGCCCAGCGAATACCGGTCCAACTCGTTGCCTTTGACGATGGCCACTTCCGTCAGTTCCAGGACCACCTGCTCCGGCTTGACCCCCGTGTCCTGGAGGATGTTCCGCACATCCTCAATGAACTGCAGGCTCTGCAGGTCGGTAGCGGAAATGTTGATGCGCACCGAGAAGGTGCTGTCCACCAACTCGGCGTCTGTCCAGCACCGGAGCTGCTTCACCGCGGTCTGGAGCACCCACAGGCCCAGTTCCGAGATCAGCCCGGCTTCCTCGGCAAGGGGAATGAACTCTTCAGGCATGATGAAGCCGCGGGTGGGGTGGTTCCAGCGGACCAGCGCCTCCACGCCTTCAATCCGTCCGGTACCAAGCTCCACCACCGGCTGGTAGTGCAGCGTCAGCGCGTCGTCCTTGATGGCGGCCCGCAGGTCGTCCACCAACTGGCTCCGGAGCCGCCGCATCAGCAGCAAGGCCGGCTCGAACCTGTGCAGCTTGTTCTGCCCCTCAGCCTTGGAGGCGTACATGGCGACGTCGGCCTCCATCAGCATGTCCTCCGGGGTCTGGCCTTCGCTGCCCACGCTGAGCCCGATGCTGGCACCACAGCGCACGCTGCGGCCGGGCAGTTCAATCGGGTCATTGAGCGAGGCCAGGATCCGGTGTGCCACCACCGCAGCCTGGTCCGCCGACGCCGACGGCATGACTATGGCAAACTCGTCCCCGCCCAGGCGGGCAACGACGTCGGATGCCCGGACGGCGGTCCGCAGCCTTTCGCCCACGGTCACCAGCACCTGGTCACCCGCGGTGTGCCCCATGCTGTCGTTAATCGACTTAAACGCGTCGAGGTCCATCAGCAGGATGGCCGGACCTTCTGCCGGTTCCCGCTCCGGCCCCGGGCGCGCCTCCAGGGCGGTGCGAAGGGCTTCGATCAGCGCCGAACGGTTGGCCAGGCCTGTCAGCGGGTCCTGCATGGCCATTTTTTGCATCTCGAGGTGTGCCTCGTGCAGGAGCTGGGTGCGGACCTGGACCCGCTGCTCAAGTTCCTCGTAAATGACCTGCAGATCCTCGGCCAGCAGGTTGGTGCCCATGATGATCGCATCCAGCTCATCCCGGGCAGGTGAGACCTCGATGCGGGAATTGAGGTCGCCGGAGGCAAGCCGGACAATGCCTTCCAGCAGCTGGGAAAGCCGGGGGTCGTCGTCGGCAAACATGGCAGTCCTCCTTCGGCGCCTAGTTGGCCTGCACGCGGTCAGTCCCAAGGGGGAGGCAGACGGTAACCGTGGTCCCGGCGCCCAGGGT
Organism: Arthrobacter sp. E44; assembly: GCF_041877125.1. Lineage (NCBI taxonomy): Bacteria > Bacillati > Actinomycetota > Actinomycetes > Micrococcales > Micrococcaceae > Arthrobacter > Arthrobacter sp. E44. Next base: position 7,721 of record NZ_JBHDJA010000017.1, on the reverse strand, counting down.
GGAGTCGACGTCGATCCGCCCGCCGTGGCGGTCCACGATGTCCTTGGAAATGGCAAGGCCCAGCCCCGTGCCCGGGATGGCGCCATTCATGGCGTTGGAGGCGCGGTAGAACCTGGTGAAGACGTGGTTGATTTCATCACTCGAAATGCCAATGCCGGTATCAGCGATCCGCACGGTGGCCCACTTGGAGCCGTCTTCCGCCGCGTGGGATTCGCTGCCCACCTCGATCCTTCCGCCCTTGGGCGTGAACTTAATGGCGTTGGACACCAGGTTGGTGAATACCTGCTGCAGCTGCACCTCGTCGGCAAGGATTTCCGGATCCTCCGGCACCGGGTCCACGTCGATGGTCACGTTTTGCAGTGTGGCCAACGGCCGGAGCGCCGCGGCCACGAGGTCCAGTGTGTGTCCCAGGCGGACCGGTGCCAGGTGCATCTCCGTGTTGTCGAGGCCGCCGCGCGAGACGCTGAGCATGTCCTCGATGAGCGTCCGGAGCCGTTCGGTGTTGCGGACCACGATGTCCAGCATCTGGTGGACTTCCCTGGACACGGGGTGCTCGGTGCTTTCCTGGATCATGTCCAGGTACGCCATGATCGAGGTCAGCGGCGTGCGCAGCTCGTGGTTCACGGTGGCCAGGAAGTCTGTCTTGGCTTTATCGAGTTCGCGCAGCTGCTTCACCACCTGCTGCTGGCTGCTGATCAGGTGGCTTTGGATCAGGCCATAGGCGGCGTTGCCCGCCACGTGCTGGATCAGCCCCAGCTCGGCGTTGGACCACGTGCGGGGCCGGTCCATCGTGGCGATCCAGATGATGCCCAGGGAGGAATTTCCTTCGCCGATGGGCACCGCAAGGGTGGAGGCGGCTCCGGCGACGGCGGCCGCTGGCTTGTCATCCGTCCTGGGCTCGGCCTCGTTCCCCTCGGCAGAGAGGGTCTCGGTCCCCGCCCAGAGCGTGTCCGCCATGGCGCGGGCTTCGTCTTCGCCGGGAAGGGCGTCCGGGGGCAGGGCCGCCAGGCCGGGTCGGTGCCACTCGGCAGTGATCGCCGGGACCCGGTGGTCCTCGAAGGTGGCCAGGACAACGTGGTCCGCCTTGAAGGTCCGCCCGAATCCGGCGACGACGTGGTTTGCGATCTCCTGGGGATCGTTGGTGGCGCGCACCGCAGCCGAGACCTCGCGCAGTTGCCCGCGCAGCCCTTCGGCCTCCTGCCGGGATGCGCGGCGCCGGGACACCTGCTCGATCAGGACGGAGGCGCGGTGGACCAACTCCCTGGGCGCCGGCGGCTTGGTGATGCAGTCGTGGACGCCTGACGGGTTGGCCGCGCCGATCTCCTGGGGGTTGTCCAGGTCCACCATTACCAGGACGGGCGCGGCGGAGGGGGCGTTTGGCAATGCTGTGGACAGGACAGCATCGGCGACGATGACGGAGGGTTCGGTGGTGTCCAGCAGGGCGGCGAGGCCATCGGCGTCGGTTGCTTCGAAGACGCTGTATCCGGCTTCGCGCAGTGCCCGGGCGTTGGTGGCCAGCCGGCCGGCGTCGGGATCGGCGACGACGGCGGTGCGGGGCAGGAGGACGTCACTCGGCGCAGCCGTCACAGTGCTCCCTTCCCTCCCAGTTGAGTACATTCTAGGGGGATGGCAGCCTGGCGGGTCTACCAGGGAGGACGCCCGTCCCACCTCTGCCGTTTCCGTCCCGGTTCGCGCGATGTGCGGCGTGGCGCGCCGTAATCCAGCCCAACGTGCCGCGGCTCCCAGCAAGGGAACATATATTTGAGCCGTGTCCCCAACAAAGTCATCCTCCTCGGCCTGGCAGAAGTACCTGATGATCCCCAAACTCGTCAGGCTCTCGCGGAACGCCCCGAAGGACCGGCATAAGGCATGGGACACCTACTGGGCCAGCATCACCGCCACGGGCCCGGGCGGGGAGGTCCTGTGGGACTCCGGGAGCGACCATGAGTTCCTTGGCTACAAGGACGGTCTCCTGCGCTACCTCGATCCCGCGCTTCCCGTGGTGGACACCGGCTGCGGGCACGGCAGTTTTACCCGCGCACTCGCCGGGATCTTTCCCAGGGTCATTGGCGTTGATGTGTCGCGGCACGCCATTGCCAGGGCGCGCGCGGAGTCGGCAGGCAGCAGCACCGCAGCATTTGAAGCACGGGACATGACGGCGGATGGTGCCGGTACAGCCCTGGCACGGTCCATTGGCGCCGGCGATGACGGGGCCAATGTTTTCATCCGCGGCGTACTGCACGTCCTCGACCCGGAGCACCAAACGGCACTCGTCGAAAACTTGCGGCACCTTGCCGGCCGCCGCGGCACGGTCTTCATGGCCGAAACCAATTTCCAGGGGAATCCGGTGGAGTACGTGTCCCACCTCGGAGCCACCACCCGCGGCATTCCGGCGCCATTGGAACTCGCCATCCGCGGACTCCCCATGCCGGGGCACTTCGGGCCCGAAGAGCGCGAACGTGCCTTCCCGGCGTCGGCATGGGAACTGCTGGAGGATGGCCACGTGGCCATTGAAACCAACCCCGTGACCGGCGTCCCGGGACAGGACCGGGTGCCCGGCTACTACGCGGTGGTCCGCCCGCTCCGGTAGTCGCCCTGCAAGTAGAGCAGCCCACCAGCGGCAGCATTCCACCGGTCCCGCAGATTTTGCCCATCTTCCGCAGGCAGGCCGCAGAGTGTCTTCCGTCCCCTTGACAGCGGGTCCTGTCCGGAGGCTCCATGGTAAGTAGACTTACTAGTTAGCCCGGGGTGAAAGGAAGGCGGGCATGGCAGAAGACAAAGGCAGCAAGAACCGTGAATCGGATGGAAGCGGGGACGAAGAGGGCCTGGGGGCCGGCCCGGAGGGCGGGAAGATACGCCGCGGACCGGACTCCGCAAAGTCCCTGAAGTACTCGCAGGAAGTCACCTCAACCGAGGATGAGCCGGAGCGTGAAGGCCGCAGCCTGGCCACAACGCACCACGAAGTCATCAAACAGTGGGCGGAAGAGCGCGATGGCGTGCCCGCCACAGTGGAGGGCACGGAACACGGCGACCATCTCGGCGTATTGCGGATCGACTTCGGTGGCAAGGACGACAAGCTCCGCCACGTTAGCTGGGAGGAATGGTTTGACACTTTCGACTCCCGAAAACTCAACTTCATCTACCAGGAACAGCGCAGCGACGGCACCCAATCGAACTTCTTCCGGTTGGAAAACCCCAACCGGGAAGACGCCTAAGCCGCACCCGCGCCCCAGCGCTTGACGCGCACCGGATCATCCTCCGGCGCTACCCGCCAACCGCCGGCGCAAGACCTACAGGACATATCATGAGCAACCTGATTCCATCCGGCGCACTGCGTCGGATGCTGCTGCCCCCCACCTACGGGCGGCATGTCACCTCCGCCACCGAGTTCACCGTCCTTTCCGTGGAGGTGTGGGCCTCCGGCTTGGTGGTCAACATCCATCTGCCCTCGGACAACGCACCCGAACCGCGGCTCATCCTGCAGGACCACTTTGGTACCGAATACACCCTGCGGGAATCGGCCGCCATCGGTTCCCGCAATCTTCAGGTGTTCAGCCCGTCGGTACCGCCGGGCACCCGGAGCCTGACCATCAGGTCCGCAGACGACTCTGACGGCCGTCCCGTGGTGACCTTCGCCGTCCCGCTGATGGCCGTGCCGGAAACCGCTGATGATTCGGAGGCGGCGGGCCGCGAGGACGCGGCCGAAGCCGCCAGCGAGTCCTATCAACCGGACATGCGCCGGCCCGCCTGAGCCACCCCCCGCCTGACCCGCCCGCCGCCTGACCCGACGACCGTTAACCGAACGCACCGCTCGACCTAACGAAAGGCCCGCCATGCCGGATACCAGCAACTTTGCCCCCACCACCGCCATCGTTACCGCATCCGATTCCGGGATCGGCAAGGCCACTGCCGTGGCACTCGCCCGCGCCGGGATGGACGTCGGCGTCACCTGGCACTCGGACAAGGAGGGGGCGGAGGAAACTGCTGAGGAAATCCGGGGCCTGGGGCGCAAGGCTGTGGTCCGGCAGCTGGACACGACTGAACTGCGCCACGCGGCAGGCGTCATCGACGAACTTGCCGAGGAGCTGGGCGGACTGGACGTCTTCGTCAACAACGCGGGGACGGGGGCAAGCACCAAGTTCCTGGACATGGAAATCGACGACTGGATGCAGATCCTGGACACGAACCTCAACGGCGCGTTCGTCTGCCTGCAGGCTGCGGCACGGCGCATGGTCAAGGCAGGCAAGGGCGGAAGGCTTGTAGCGGTGTCCAGCGTGCACGAGTTCCAGCCGCGTGTGGGCTCATCCGCCTACGACGCCTCCAAGCACGGACTGGGCGGCCTCATGAAGACGCTTGCCCTTGAGCTGGGACAGTACGGCATCACGGCCAACACGGTGGCCCCCGGCGAGATTGCCACCCCGATGACCGGGCAGGAGGACCAGGACCCGACGACGGCGGAGCGGCCCGGGGTGCCGCTGGGCCGGCCGGGAAACGCCTGGGAGATCGCCAACGTCATCGCGTTCCTCGCCTCACCGGCCTCCAGCTATGTCACCGGCGCAGGCTGGGTTGTCGACGGTGGCATGCTGCAGATGGGTCCGCAGGCGGGTTCGCACATTACCAGCCACTGCTAGCGCTTTGATAGACAGTCGCTAGCATCTTGATTTGGCCCAACCACTGGCACCCCAGTTTCTGCATTCTTCGCTCTGGTTGCCCCCTGGCGCCGCTCTTCGCTGGCCCGAGCCATAAGCAGCATATTGATAGTAGTTTGAAACTGCTAGAACAACTGGGCATACGCGCATCGATCCGCGCTGCGGCAAGGGTTGGTAGTACTTTGATAGTGCTATCAAATAGGTAGCACTACGCTAACCATTGCTATCTTCGCAGGGATTAGTCATCCCATGCCTACAATCGCTAGCAAAGCACTATCGAATTCGTAGCATATTGATAGCCGAGACACTGGAATGCCGCATAGCTTTGGGCCAAGACGCGAGCGGAGGGCCTTGGGGTCGGGGATTCGGAGTCGCCCCCGCAGCCCAGGGCTACTCATCAGACGGTGAGGCCAAAGTAGCACTTTGATAGCAGTTTGAAACTGCGGCCTAGATACTACTTTCATAGTGCTATCAAATAAGTAGCGTGTCGCTAGCCTTCTGCTATCAACGTCGGCATTAGGTTGGAGCCATGATCATTGTTGTGGGTAGCGAAAAGGGCGGCGTAGGCAAGTCCACCGTTGTAACCAACCTTGCCGTTGAGTTGGCGAAGCGAGGGATGCGCATAGCAGTAGTGGACGGTGATCGGCAGCGGTCCACTGCACGTTGGGCGGGAGACCGAGAAGAGGCTGGGCATGAACCTCGCATCTTTGTGGTGGAGAAACTTGGCAGCCTGCACGAGACCTTGCGTGAACTGGATACGAGCTATGACGTTGTCCTCGTTGATGTGGCAGGGAAGGACAGCAAGGAGATGCGGACAGCCATGACTGCCGCACATCAATTGTTGGTTCTGACGCAATCGAGCCAGTTTGATCTCGACACACTCGCGACTGTCGATAGGTTGATTGAAACAGCCCGGGACTTCAACCCCTCGTTACGTGTCAGGGGGGCCCTCACGCGGGTGTCGACCAACGCGTTCGAGTCCGAAAGTGGTGACGCCAGGGATTACCTTTCCGACTATCCGAGTATCGAGCCACTGCGAACTGTCCTGTACGAGCGCAAGGCTTATCGAGACGTGGTGGGGGAGGGGCTCGGGGTCGTTGAGCGGAAAAACCCTAAAGCGGCGAGGGAAATCCGCGGGTTGGCAGAGGAGTTGATGGGGTAGTGGCAATCAAGAAGCGTTCCGCGTCTGAGAAGGCTAGGGACGAGGCTATCGAGGCCTTCGGCAATGCGGCTGAACCGTTACTGACTCCGCCGGCTGTCAGTGCTGCGCGTGGAGCTCCGGTTAGGCCCAGCGTGACGCCCACACTGAGCGATTCGAGGGACAAGGGAAGCGCCAGGACGATGTTGCTTCGTTTCGACGAGGACCGTGAGCTCATGGAGTTGCTCGCGGTCGTGGCGAAGCTTGAAGGCCGCAAGAAGCATCCAATGGCATTGCGCGCGCTTAGGATCGGTCTCGAGCAGGTCCGCGATACTTACGAATGAGCTATTGATAGGAGTTGCTATCAGTTTGATAGCAACTCCGTATCACCTGGGGGCTGCGAACGCGGCCCTCGTCAATGATCGCTTGGCAGTGAACAATCTGCGCGAGGTTGCGTAGGTGCCCGTTTGGGCCGTGACGGTCCTCTAATCAGGGTGAGCCCGACCCACAAGCGAACGGCTGCAGTATCAGCAGCCTGTTGACTTAGCAGTTGCCGCCAATCACATGTCGTTTTCAGTACCCGTCTGCACAACTGGCTGCGTGTTTCCGGGGTTGTGCAGCCGAGTATGGATACCGAAGTGTCAGAAGTCGCCTGCACGAAACCGCATTTCGCTCAATACTCCTCTGCACAATTCGTAGTTGTTTAACCTGCACGATCTGCGCAGGGCTCTCGCCCCACGGACATGCCGGCATCGTGTTCCACAACCGGGCGGCAGGTCATGGTTTCGCGAGGTGCCGGTAGATCGTGGGCCGGGTGACGCCGAATTCCTGGGCAATGTGTTCGACCGTGTGTGCTCGCTTCCCGTCCGCGCCTCTTTCTTCATACATTTCCCGGGCCAGCTTTACCTGGCGGGGGCCGAGTTTGGGTTTCTGGCCGCCGGTCCGGCCTCTCGCCCTCGCCGCGGCCAAACCGTCACGCGTTCGTTCGGACATCAGGGCGTGTTCGAATTCGGCGATTGAGCCGAGGATCTGGAAGAACATCCGCCCCATTGCGGTGGACGTGTCGATGTTTTGGTCCAGGACCACCAGATCGACCCCGCGCTCTTGGAGAGTCTTGGAGACTTCGATGAGGTTTTCCAGTGACCGGCCGAGTCGGTCGAGTTTGGTGACGACGAGTTGGTCTCCTGCCCGGTTGGCCGAGAGTAGAGCCTTGTCTAGTTCAGGGCGGCGGGCTAGCTTTCCTGATGCCACATCAACAAACACTTGTTCGCAGCCAGCCGCGGCCAGGGCATCATGCTGGGCTTCGGGGTGCTGATCGCGGGTAGAGACCCGCCCATAGCCAATGCGCATCACCACAACGTATCACCAACCCTGTTAGTCGTTACATTGGCGCGTACGCGGCAAGCTTTACAAATTGAGCACTGGGTTGGAGCGGTCTGTTGAAAAGCTCCGGGTATGTCTCGTGAACGATCGTTAGCGAACGTTTCGTTGCTTAGCGTTTGATTTTCGACGAATTCACATCCACCCCATTGTCGGCGCGGAGCCAGGACATTGCTTTCCGGAGGGAGGTGAAATACATGATCGGGCACGGCGAGGCTTGACAGTGGAGAAAAAAGAGCGCCACGACGTAGTCCACGGGCGATGATCCTAGAAGTGCGAGGTCAAGTCCCGTGGAGTGGTGTAACGGTTGATCCTTCGCTTATGTGCTGAGGGCCATGATCGTGTCGGTGTCCACCTCGCTTCCGGTGTCAGTGGTGGGGCGCATGCGAGAGCGGGCGAGGATGTCGAGACCCAGATAGCGGCGTCCCTCGGCCCATTCGTCGGTTTGCTCGGCGAGGACGCCACCGACGAGGCGGATGATCGCGTCCCGGTTGGGGAAGATTCCGACGCTGTCGGTTCGGCGGCGGATCTCTCTGTTCAGCCGCTCGTTGGGG